>JBFKPQ010000153.1:0-5794 GCA_041628225.1 Acidimicrobiia bacterium
ACGCCCTCGGGATCGGGGATGTCGCGGTAGTGGGACTGACCGAGCTCACCGGCTGATTCGAGGAGAAGGTCACCCGACCGGAAGACGCGCTCGCCCACCGTCTGCGAGAACTGGACGTCGTTGATCACCTCGAGCGGGATCTCCTTGCCCGCTCTCGCCAGGACTCCCGAGCGCGTGATGACGCGCTCGTTCGTGATGATGTAACGCGTGAACCACCATCGGACGAGCGGTACGGCGGTGACCACGACCGCGAGGAGCACACCACCGGCGACACCCCACGCGAGGCGGTCCGTGACGACCCCGGCGACGATACCGGCGATCAGCAAGACGTCTCCTACGAGTACGGGCATGAGTACGGCCTTCCAGTGGGGCCGGAACTCGCGGACCACGGCCTCGCCGTCGCTGAGCAGTTTCGATGGATACGGCACGACGTGGAAGCTACTCGGTATGGGCGACTCAGGGGGGTGCAGGCGCGAGAAACCCCGAGGGAGCCTTGGCCGAAACCGCCGCCCTCTCGGGGTTCTCATGTCCGTTCGCTGCACCCGGCCCGAAGGCTGGGTCCGACGTACGGACCGACGTGGCCCGAAGGCCTCGTCACCTGGTCGACGCTGCCGAAGCAGCACCGTCCAGATCCGGCTTCCGTCTCCGCCGTTGCCGGCGACCCGGTGAGCCGACTCGTTGCTCGCACGGTTTCCCCGAAGGGTCTCCGCCCGAACCTCGAGCTGCTCCTCTCGGAGCGACCGCCTCCCGCCGGCATCCCGAAGGACGCTCGCCGTGAGCCGGCATCCCTTCCGACTCGCTCCGGCCCGAAGGCCGAAGCCACCCGGTTGGGTCGTTTCCCGAAGGAAACGTCCCTCTGCGGGGTCGGACAAAACCGAAGTTCACGTCCGTTGGCCGTCTGCCCGAAGGCATTCGGCCCACCGCCGAGGTGGTGGCCGGCGCCTCCCCGGTCTCCCGGCTCGGCTCCCGCCTCGTCTTCCCGGGTTGCCCCGTTCCAACGGTGTGAAACGTATCCACTCGTCCGACGTGTTGCAAGCCGCAGAGCTGCCTAGATTTCGCGACTTGGCAAAAGAATTCGCGACCCGTGTCACCTGCGCTTTGTTGGGTGCAGAAGGCTTCGGTTGCGCAAGAGCCGGGGTTAAACGCAGGAAGCCCCGCTGAGATCTCGGCCGAGGCCGCTATCCCCTCAGGGCTTCCCCGCTTACCGGCACTCCGAACCCGAAGGCCCGGTCTCCCGGCAGCTTCCGATGAACCCTCTCGGTTTCACCAGTCCGCCTCGGGGTTTCCCCCGCTGCGGTTCAATCAAAGTACCTCACCCACCTCGGGGCTGCAAGCCCACCGCCTGGTTAGTTTTCGCGACCTGAGAACAGTTTTCGCGACCTGCGCGAACTACAAACGTGTCACTCGCCTGTCGTATAGTGCGCACATGGAACGACTCTCTCCGAGCCGTGCGAGCGATTTCAAGGTTTGTCCGCAGCTGTTCAAGTTTCGATCGATCGACAAGCTCCCGGAACCGGCGACCGTGCACCAGGCGCGCGGCACCACGGCCCACCTCGCACTCCAGAATCTGTACGATCTCGAGCCGGCCGACCGGACGCCTGATGCCCTGTACGACCTGTTCCGCGCCGCCTGGTCCGAGCTGCGCGGGACCGAGGAATACGCCGAACTGTTCGGCTCCCTCGAAGACGAACGAGCCTGGGGGCTCGAGAGCATGGAACTGCTCGCCAACTACTTCTCCGTGGAGGATCCTCTCTCGGTCCACCCCTTCGAGCGCGAACTCGACATGATCGAAGATCTCGACGGCATCACGATCCGCGGCATCCTCGACCGGATCGACGAGCTGGACAACGGCGATCTCGTCATCACGGACTACAAGACCGGAAAAGCTCCGCCGGAGCGGTACGCACTCCCCGCGTTTTTCGCCCTGAAGATCTATGCGCTCCTCATCCGGCGCCGCCTCGGCCGCACGCCCGTCGAGTTGCGTCTGCTCTATCTGAACGGTCCGACCCTGTACCGACTCCCGGTGACCGACGCCCAGCTCGACGCCATGGACCAGCAACTGCGGGCGCTGTGGGCGACCATCGAGACGGCCATCGAACGCAACCATTTCCCGACCCGGGTCGGCCGGCTCTGCGACTGGTGTTCGTTTCAGGACATCTGCCCCGCCTGGCAAGAACTCCCCGAGCCGCAGACGGCGGCGGCCGCGTCCTGAGTAACCGACCGGGCCTGGCCGGGCCGCCCCGGCACGACCGGGCCCCCGAGAGCTGCCACCGGTAACGTCGGTCCATGGACCTGACCGAGTACGTCCGACCGCACATCGCCGGCAAGCGGATCTTCTTCGCGGTCGATGCGCTGGCCGGAGCGACGTACCTCGCCGCCACCCTCTTCGAGTTGGGCGCTTCGGACGTCGGCATCATCTACGCGATCGAAGGCGTCGGCGATCTGCCCGAGAACGTGTCCACCTTCCACGTCCCCGTCGGCAAGTCCGACAACATCATGGGCGGCCTGCGCGCCTTCCAGACTGCCGTGCGGGAGTTGCAGCCCGAGGCGCTGGATGGTTGGGATCCCGAGCGCCGCGCGCTCGGTCTGGGCGGCCCGTTCGACCGCGACCAGCCGATCGCCGGCCGTTCGGTGCTAGGAGGCCGCCCCGATGCCTACGAGCGGCTCGAGGACAAGATGGTGGCGCCGGACCTGTGGGATGCGGCGGGCATCGAGCAGGCTCCCTACGCACTCGTGCCGGCCGACGAGTCGGCCCTACGGGAAGCGGCCGCCTCGCTCGACCGGGAACTGGGCACGGTCTGGGTTGCCGACAACCGCGAAGGCTGGCACGGGGGCGGCGACTACCTCCGGTGGATCCCTGCGCGCCCTGACCGAGCGGCCATCGGGGCGGCCACCGAGTTCTTCACCGCGCACGCCGATCGTGTCAGGGTCATGCCGTTTCTCGAGGGTGTGCCCTGCTCGGTCCACGGGATGGTGGTCGGCGATCGCGTCCTGGCGTTTCGACCGGTCGAAATGGTGATCCTGCGCAAGCCGGCCGAGTCGGCGCTCCTCTACGCGGGTCTCGCCACGGTCTGGGACCCTCGTCCCGAAGACCGGGCCGCCATGCGCGCCATGGTGCGAGCCGTCGGAACCACCCTGTCTGAGCGAGCGGGCTATCGCGGGGCGTTCGGCATCGACGGCATCATGACGACCGACGGCTTCCGGCCCACCGAACTGAATCCCCGCCTGACCGGAGGTCTCGGCATACAGACGATGGGCTTGGAGAGCGTGCACCTCGGGATGATCAACCGGCTCGTGATGTCCGGCGCCCCACCCGACATCGACTGGCCGGCCCTCGAAGCGGCGGTCGTTGCCGCCGCCGACGAGCACCGGTCGAGCCGCTGCATCATGTCCTTCCAGACCGATCCACCTCCATGGCAGCGGCTGGACCTGGCATGGACGGGACGAGCGTGGCGTGAGGTCGGTCCCGACGAGGCCGATGCCACCTTGCAGGCCGGCAACCATCCGATGGGAGCCGTGCTCTTGTTCGAGGTGACCTCTGGTCGGGTCGTTCCTGGTAGGAGCCTCGGTCCGGCGGTGGCCGCGGCCGTGGATCTCGCCCGCGCCAAGGGCATGGACCTGCCCACGGTGGTGGCGGCGCAGGACGTACGCCCTGATGACGCGCAGCCAGAGCGGTGATCGTGCCGTCGAGTCGGCGTGAGGTCAGGGGTACACGCCGCGCACCAGCTTGGCCTGTGCCACCCGGGTGATGCCCCGGATGAGAGCCGCCGTGCGCATGTTCACCTTGTCGCGTTCGGCGATCCCCAACACCTCGTCGAACGAACGGTTCATGATCTCCCGCAGGCGGCCAACGATCTCGTTCTCCGACCAGAAGTAGTTTTGAAGGTCCTGCACCCACTCGAAGTACGAGACGGTCACACCGCCGGCGTTGGCGAGTACGTCGGGCACGACGAACACTCCGGCGTCGTCGAGGATCTCGTCGGCCGCCAGCGTGGTGGGGCTGTTGGCACCCTCCAGAATGATGCGCGCCTTGATGCGTTCGGCGTTGTCTTTGGTGATGACGCCCTGCACCGCGGCGGGAATGAGCACGTCACACGGCAGCAGGAACAGCTCCTCGTTCGAGACGTGTTCGGCGTCGGGGAACCCGTCGAGCGTCCCGTTCTCGTCCAGATACTGGAGGACCTTGTTCAGTTCCAGACCGTCTTCACGGTAGATCCCACCCGTGACGTCCGACACGGCCACCACCGAACAGCCCATTTCGGCGGCGGCGATCGCCGCGTAGCGACCGACGTTCCCGAAGCCGTGGATGACGACTCGCGCTCCCTGGACGGGTAGGCCGACCTTGCTCGCAGACGACGGGAGGAGACTGACCACCCCTCTGCCTGTCGCTTCGCGGCGAGCTACCGAACCGCCCAGAGCCGGCGGCTTCCCCGTCACAACGGCGGGGGTCGCGTGGCCCTGGTGTTGACTGTAGGTGTCCATGATCCAAGCCATGGTCTGCTCGTTCGTACCGAGGTCCGGAGCCGGGATGTCCTTGTTCGGTCCGATGAAATTGATGATCTCCGCTACGTACCGGCGCGTCACGCGTTGCTGCTCGGAGCGGGAGAGTCCAGTCGGGTTGACGCGGACCCCGCCTTTGGCTCCACCGAAAGGCAGACCCACGATGGAGCACTTCCAGGTCATCAGCATGGCGAGGGCAGCGACTTCTCCGAGGTTCACATCCAGCGCGTAGCGAATGCCTCCCTTCGTCGGCCCCATCGTCAGAACATGCTGGACGCGATAGCCGTAGAGCGTGTCGACCTCCGAGTAGTCGTCCCGCCGGAACGGAAACGTGACCACGAGCGATCTCTGTGGCTTGCGGAGCCGGTGCCGGATGTTCTCGTCGAGGTTGATGAGTTCAGCGACTCGGTCGAACTGGGCGACGGCTTCGTGGTACATCGGCGATTCCCATTCGAGGGCGCCGGGCGCGATACCGGATTCCATGGTCCTCCTCTTCGAAGCTAATTTAGGTCGCCGGACCAGCGGAACGTCGGATCTCGGAGGGGTAGTGCACAGCTTGTTGATCGCTCACGCCGAGATCGGCTCGGTCGTCGAGTTCCTGCACCGGCTCGAAGCGGTGCGGGCAGACACGGTGGTCGACCTTCGCTACGGAGCGCGCGATCACCGTGATGCCGATTGGTCGTCCGACGCGCTCACGTCACTCCTCGGTGCGGCAGGCTTCGGATACCTGATCCGCCCGGTGCCCGCCGGAGTTCCCCAAGACGTGCTGGCCGGTACGGTGGGTGAGCTTGCCGAACTCCTCGCCGATCACCGCCATGTCGTGGTGCTCTCGGGACCTGCCACAGAGCGGATCGTGGCTGCGCTCGGCGACCTCGGCATCGCGAGCCTCGACCTGCATCCGCAAGGTCCCGCACCTCACCCCGCCCCCCTCTGGTAATCACCGAATCTGTCGGCGCGCGCCGGTACGCTCGACGACATGGAATCCACGCTCACAGACATGACCGTGTGGCTCGATCCACTCGGCATCGATGTTCTCGCCGAGTTCACGGGACCTGCGGTCGATTGCCCGGCCTGCCGGGCACCGATGACGGGCGCGACGCTCGACCTCGGCGCACACGGCATCGAGCCCGCCGCCTGCCAGGCCTGCGGGGTGGTCCTCGTCGGCTGAGCCGGTTTAGCATCCGGGCCGCACGCCACGGGAGTAGATGCCATGTACGAACAGCCACCCGCCTTGCCGACGGTCGCCGCTCGCGCCTCGGTCGAGGAGCGGGCCGCCTTTCTCGCCAAGACCTAC
>JBFKPQ010000154.1:0-5716 GCA_041628225.1 Acidimicrobiia bacterium
CGCCCGATTCGAACGCGCCTTCGGCGACGTCGGACTGACGTATGCGGCCAAGGCCTTTTGGTGCGTGTCCCTCGCAGAGCTGATCGCCGGGACCCGGTGGCTCGTCGACGTGGTGTCCGAGGGTGAGCGCGCTGTGGCGGCTGCCGGTGGAATCGGTCCCTCGCGTCAGGTGGTCCACGGCAACGTGAAGACAGATCGTGAACTCGAGGCCGCCATCGCCGATGGTGTGCACCGGCTCGTGGTCGACGGCACCGATGAGATGCGCCGACTGGTCGCGGTGGCGGCGGGCCGTCCGGTCGACGTTCTGCTCCGCCTGAATGTCGATGTGGCGGCCGACACCCACCCCAAGATCCGCACGACCGGAGCGGCTGCCCAGTTCGGTATGACGGTCGAACAAGCCGACGACGCCCTCGCCCAGGTGGTCGACGGCATCACCGTCCGCGGTGTCCACGTGCACATCGGCAGCCAGCTGCGTCAACCCCGTCTGCATGCCGAGGCATTGACCGCGATCGGGCACTTCGTCGAGGGTCGGCGCGACCGGTTCTCTGAGGTCTACGACCTCGACGTGGGCGGAGGATTCCCCGTGGCCTACCTGCGTTCCGACGTCGTGCCGCCGATCGAGGCGTTCGCCGATGCCATTCTGGAGGCTTGTTCCGAGTTCCCGAACGCGAGGCTGATCGTGGAGCCCGGCAGGTCGGTTGTGGCCAATGCCGGGGTCTCCCTCTATTCCGTGGTGTCCCGGAAAGAGGCCAATCCGCCCTTCTTGGCGGTCGACGGCGGATTGTCGGACAACCCGCGTCCGTCGATGTACGGCGCCGGCTACGAGATGGTGCTGGCCAACGCTCCGACCGATCCACACGACAGCCCGTTCCGGGTCGTCGGTCGACACTGCGAGACCGGTGACCAGTTGGGCGAAGCCCTCCTCCCGTCCGGCGCGGCCGCCGGCGACCTGCTCGTGATGGCCGCCACGGGCGCCTATGGGTTCTCGATGTCGAGTCGGTACAACCTGTTGCCCCGTCGACCGGTCGTCTTCGTGGCAGACGGGGAGTTCGAGGTGGTGGTCCCCGGCGAGACGCTCGACGATCTCGTGCGCTGAGGCGCTGACTATCGTCCTTCGGTCAGTTGCGGAGGATCATGTCCACGATCGGAATCGGGATACTCGGAGGCGGAACCGTCGGCGGTTCGCTGGCGCGTCGTCTCCTCGAAGAGCACGAGGTCATCGGCGCCAAAGCGGGCCTCGATCTCGCGTTGCGCAGGGTGGCGGTCCGCGATCTCGTCAAAGAGCGTCCGTTTCCGGCGCCCGACGGCATGCTCACCGATGACCCGTTCGCAGTGGTCACCGACCCTACGGTCGACCTCGTCGTAGAGCTCATGGGAGGTATCGATCCGGCCTTCGAACTGGTCGTCGCCGCCCTCGAGGCAGGCAAGCCGGTCGTGACCGCCAACAAGGAACTCATAGCCGCCCGCGGGCCGGACCTGTTCGATGCGGCCGCCACCGGCGGTGTCTCCCTGTTGTTCGAAGCCGCCGTGGGTGGAGGCATCCCAATCATCCGCCCGCTGTCCCAGTCGCTGGCGGGGGAGCGGGTGTCGCGAGTGCTCGGCATCGTCAACGGCACCACCAATTACATCCTCACCGAGATGGCGGACAACGACTTGCCCTACGCAACCGCCCTCGAGGAGGCGCAGATGCTGGGGTTCGCAGAGGCCGACCCGACGGCCGACGTCTCGGGAGGCGATGCCGCCTCGAAGGCAGCCATCCTGGCGTCGCTGGCGTTCGGGACCTGGGTGGAGTCGGCCTCGGTGTTCCGCGAGGGCATCGACGCCCTCGACGCGGACGACCTGCGGTTCGCCGCCGATCTGGGCTATTCCGTCAAGCTGCTCGCCATCGCCGAGGTGGTGGGCAGCGGTTTCTGCGTACGGGTCCATCCCACCATGGTGCCGAAGGAGCATCCGTTGGCGTCGGTGCGAGGACCGCAGAATGCCATCTACCTCGAAGGTCCCGCCATCGGTCAGCTGATGTTCTCTGGCCCGGGCGCCGGCGGCGACCCGACGGCCACCGCGGTCCTGGGCGACGTGATCGACGCGGGCCGGGAGTTGCTCGCCGGCGCTCCGGTGTCTCCGAAGGTGCGGTTCCAGCCGGGCAACCTGGTGGATTTCGCCGAGGCGCCCACCAAGTGGTATCTGCGGCTCGAGGTCGAGGACGCACCCGGGGTACTGGCCGCGGTGGCGGGTGTCTTTGGCGACCATGGCGTCAGCATCGCCTCGGTCTGGCAGGACGGCCGCGGAACCGACGCCACGCTCCTGTTGGTGACGCACGACGCCCCTGAGGCTTCGCTGCGCGCCGCCGCCGCCAGCCTCCTCGATCTCGAGGCGGTCACGCAGGTCGCGGCCACGATCCGCGTGTACAGCGATGAGCCCTGAGCCGGTCACCTACGTCTCGACGCGGGGAGAGGCCGCACCGGTCGACTTCGGAACAGCCATGCTCGACGGCCTCGCACCGGACGGCGGCTTGTACGTCCCCCAGACCTGGCCGACCTTTGCCACCGATGAGCTCTCCGCCCTCGCCGGACTGCCGTATCACGCCGTCGTGGCGGCGGTGGCGGCACGCCTGATCGGAGACACGTTCGGCCGCACCGAACTCGTGGAACTCACCGAGGCAGCGTACGCCGGATTCGCACATCCCGAGGTCGCGCCGCTCGTACCGCTGGGCGATGACGAGCATCTCCTCGAGCTCTTCTGGGGTCCGACGCTCTCGTTCAAGGACTACGCCCTGCAGCTGCTGGCCAGGTTCATGGACCGGCTCCTCACGGCTCAGGGGCGGCGGCTGACCATCGTCGGAGCGACGTCGGGTGACACCGGCTCGGCCGCCATCGAAGCGCTCCGGGACCGTCCTTCGATGGACGTCGTCATTCTGCATCCCGCCGGCCGAGTGTCCGAGGTTCAGCGGCGTCAGATGACCACCGTCGATGCGCCGAACGTGCACAACGTCGCCATCGAAGGAACGTTCGACGACTGCCAGGATCTCGTCAAGGCGATGTTCGCCGACGCATCGTTCCGAGACGATTTCTCGTTGTCGGCCGTGAACTCCATCAACTTCGGTCGGATCACCGCCCAGATCGCCTACTACTTGTGGTCGGTGCTGCGATTGGAGGCACTGGAGTCGGGTGTGTCGTTCGCCGTGCCGACGGGCAACTTCGGCAACGTGTATGCCGGGTACGCGGCGCGGGCGATGGGTGTACCCGTCCGGTCGCTCATCATCGGCAACAACCAGAACAACGGACTCACCCGGTTGTTCCTGACCGGGACGCTCGCCCTCTCCGAGGTCGTGCCGACCACGAGTCCGGCCATGGACATCCAGGTTCCGTCGAACCTCGAACGGCTGCTCTACGACCTGGGGGGCCGACGCGGTGCCGCCACCAACACGATGATGGAGGAGTTCCGAGCGCGCGGCATGCTGAACGTACCGCGCGCCGACCTCGCCAAGGTCGCCGGTGTCTTTCGCTCCGCCTGGATGTCCGACGAAGCGGTCGAGGGCTACCTCGGCCAGGTCTATCGCGACACCGGACTGCTCATCGATCCCCACACGACCATCGGGTTGGCCGCCGGTCGTATTCGCCACGATTTCTCCGCCGTACCGCTCGTGGCCATCGCCACGGCCCATCCAGCCAAGTTCCCCGACGTTGTGGAGCGTGCCACCGGAATCGTCCCTGCGTTGCCGGAGCATCTGGCCGACTTGTTCGACCGCCGCGAGCGGTTCGTGACCCTTCCCAGTGATCTGGGGACGGTGCAACAGCACGTCGCAGCGGTCGCCGGCTGATCCGGCTTGGAAAATCGGCGATAGCGGCTACAATGTGGCTCGCACGCCGATCCTGCGTGCACCTCCACCGGCCCATCGCCACACGCTGGCGCTCATCGTCGCCCCCGGGCGCTTCGAAAGGGCCAGGAACACGGATAGTGGGGGCATCCCCTCCAGACATACCTTCTCAGCCAACGGAGGCCGAAAGGAAGCCATGACGAGTCGTGCCGACCTGCAGAAGAAGTCCATCCAAGACCTGCGTGACATCGCAGCCGCCGTCGGCATCGAGACCGACGGACTCCAAAAGGCGAAGCTGATCGGCGCGCTCTTGGCGGCAGACGGTATCGAAACCACCGAAGAACCCGCCCCGGTCGACCTCCCGGCCGCATCGGTCAAGGTCGATGAGCGCATGGGCTCGGCCGATGGCGAGGCCGCCGACGACGCCAAGGCCGCTACCCCGAAGGACAGCGGTGACGACACGTCCGGTGACGACACGTCCGGCGACGGTGAGTCGGGAGACGACGAAGCTGGGGACGCCGAGAACGACGCCAAGGAGGACGCCAAGCCCGAAGGCCGCGAGGGCGGGCAGAGGGATGGCGAACGGCGCGACGGCGGTGTTCGCAGCGACGGCGACGACGACAATCAGGGGAATCGCCGCCGGAAGCGGCGCCGTGGCGGCCGGAGCGGTGGCGGCGGTGGCGGCCAGCATCAACAGGACATCCCCGAGTCGGAGATGGAGGTCCGCGAAGGATTGCTGGACGTTCTCCCCGAGGGCTACGGGTTCCTCCGATGCACCGGCTACGTCCCGGGAGAGAAGGACGTCTACGTGTCGGCGGGCCAGATCCGCAAGTTCGGACTGCGTCGGGGCGATCAAGTGGTCGGGCCGGTGCGTCCGCCACGATCGCAGGAGAAGTTCGCGGCCATCACCCGCATCGAGTCGGTCAATGGCATGGACATCGAGACGGCTCGCAAGCGTCCCAAGTTCGAGAAGCTGACCCCACTGTTCCCGGACGAGCGGCTCCGCCTCGAGATCGAAGGTCGTCCGGACATGGTCCTGACGCGGATCATCGACCTCATCGCCCCGATCGGCAAAGGTCAGCGTGGTCTCATCGTGTCGCCTCCCAAGGCCGGCAAGACGACGGTGCTCAAGGAAATCGCCCAGGCGATTTCGACCAACAACCCCGAGTGTTATCTCATGGTCGTGCTCGTCGACGAGCGACCCGAAGAGGTCACCGACATGCAGCGGTCGGTGAAGGGCGAGGTCATCTACTCGACCTTCGACCGTCCCGCCGAGGAGCACACTCAGGTGTCCGAGCTGGCCATCCAGCGGGCCCGCCGTCTCGTCGAGATGGGCACCGACGTCGTCATCCTGCTCGACTCGATCACCCGGCTGGCGCGTGCCCACAACCTGGCCACGCCCGCTTCGGGCCGCATCCTGTCCGGTGGTGTCGACTCCACGGCGCTCTACCCGCCGAAGCGGTTCTTCGGCGCGGCTCGTAACATCGAGGAGGGCGGCAGCCTCACGATCCTCGGGACGGCGCTCGTCGAGACCGGTTCGAAGATGGACGAGGTGATCTTCGAAGAGTTCAAGGGCACCGGAAACATGGAGCTGCGCCTCGATCGCCGCCTCGCCGACAAGCGCATCTATCCGGCCATCGACATCGAGTCGTCGGGAACACGTCGCGAAGAATTGTTGTTCGACCGTAGCGAGCTCGCCCAGGTGTGGAAGCTCCGGCGGGTCTTGCTGGCCCTCGAGTCCGGCCCGGCCCTCGAGCTGCTCATCGACCGCCTCAAGAGCGCCAAGTCCAACGGTGAGTTCCTGGCCGAAGTCGCCAAGAGTTGACGGCCCAGGCATACTGGCGGGGCCACAAGGAGACAGATCAATGAAGACCGGGATCCACCCCGACTACATGGAAACCA
>JBFKPQ010000155.1:0-5704 GCA_041628225.1 Acidimicrobiia bacterium
CCGCGCCCCCGGAGACGGTCACCGTCCAGAAGCCGCCAGCCGACGCCGCACCGCTCCTGGTCGGACGCACCGAACGACCCATGCTCACGCTGGTCGGCATCGTCGCCCTCTTCGTGCTCGGCGCGCTGTTTGCGGTGGGTCTGCCCGCCCTCGAAGCGAGATCGGTGGCCGCCGCGCAGATTCCGGGCACCACGCCGGAACTGTCCGGCTTGGCGGTGGACGGATATGCCGTCTACGTCCGCGAAGGATGCGCCGAATGCCACACCCGCCAGGTTCGAACCGTCGTCACCGATGTGGGTCTCGGGCCGGTGACCGAGCCAGGGACGAGTCCGGCCGTCGGACCGTCCGTGCTGGGCTACCAACGGATCGGGCCCGACCTGACGCATGTCGGGTCACGAGAGATGACCGACGAGGCGGCAGAGCTCGAAGCGCTGCTCGTCGACCCGGCGGCCGCCAACCCCGAGTCGATCATGCCGAGCTACGGGTACTTGTCCGACGATGATCTCGCCGCCCTCGTCCAGTTCCTCGTGGAGTCCAAATGAGCGAATACCTGGCAGCAGCCGCCTCGAACGTGGGCGGACCCGAAGACCTCGTGATGCGTTCGGCCCGGGCCCGGGCTCAGGCCGCGGGCGTCCCCGTCGACGACATTCTGCGTGCCTGGGCCGGCGGTGAAGCGGCTCCCGCGGCCGCTCAGCCACCCGTCGAAGCACCCGATCCTGCGCCAGTCGAGGTCGCCGATCGGTCGCCGGAACCCGCCGCGCCAGACCCCGCCGCGCCACCACCTTCCGAACCAGCCGCCGTCGCACCGGCGATCGCCGACGCCACGCCGGCGCGGGTCGTGGCGGTATCCATTCCCGAAACGGTCACCGAGGCCGAGGCCGCCGACTGGGATCAGGTCACCGCCGTCAAGACCGCCGGCTTGAAGGAGCGCACCGGCTCTGTCGTGCCGACGTGGCTCGTCGCATTGTTCTCGATCATCCCTGTCTTCGCCGTCGCCTACCTGTCCGTCAACAACAATGGCCCGGCTTGTGGCGACGCCGGCCAACTCGCCGTCGACTTCCGCAACGAACTCGTCAACTGCGACCTCACGGCCTATGCAGGCGCCGGCGGTCCCGGCGGCGACGGCGGCGGTGCCAACTTCATCGCAGCCGGACGCGAGGTATATGCCGGTGCCGGGGCGTGTGCGGGCTGCCACGGAGCGGATGGTGGTGGCGGAGCCGCCGGACCGCAGCTCAGCGCCGGCGTCGTCATCGAGACCTTTTCGTCCTGCGCCGATCACATCAAGTGGGTCCAGCTGGGGACGGCCGGATGGTCTTCTGAAGTCGGCTCGAGCTACGGCGACACCAACAAACCGACCGGCGGATTCGGGCAGATGCCTGGATTCGGCAGCTCGCTCTCAGACGAACAGATCCGGACGGTTGTCGCCTTCGAACGGGTGATCCATGGCCTCGCCCCCGTCGACGCTGTGCTCACCGACTGCGGCCTCGCCGAGGAGGCTCCAGCCGAGGATGCTCCGGCCGACGACGTTCCCGCAGAGGAAGCGCCCGAGGCCCTGGCGCCCTGACGCCGCCGGCACCACGCATACGAAGACGGGGCCCCGAAGGGCCCCGTCTCTTTGCGAAACTTCCTCTGTCGTCACTGGGGCGGGCTGGGAGGCTTCCGATACACCTTTGGGTACTGAACGTGCCCAAGGTTGTACTGTGACGACGTCGGTTGTTTCACTGGCGGGGGCCTCCGAAGAAACCCACCGCTAGCCCTAGTATCGGCCATCCCGCGCGAATTCTTTAATACCTTTTGCTGGAATACCTCTCACCATGCCATATTCTCCCATTTCGTTCATCTCCGATTTCGGCCATTCCGACGAGTTCGTAGGTGTCGTGCACGGCGTGATCGCGAAGATCGCTCCCGACGTGAAAGTCATCGACGTCACCCATGGGATTCAGGCCGGCGACGTGCGCGGTGGCGCCCTCGCCCTCCTCCGGGCCATCCAGTACCTGCCCGAAGGTGTCGTCCTCGCCGTGGTCGATCCGGGCGTCGGAACCGCGCGTCGTCCCATCGCCGTCCAGACCGACTGGGGTGTGTTCATCGGGCCGGACAACGGTCTGCTGTCTCCGGCCGTCGCCATGGTCGGCGGCGCATCCGCCGCGCACGCCCTCGACAACCCGGAGTTCGTGATACCGGCCGCCGGATCGACTTTCGACGGTCGCGATCGATTCGGTCCCGCCGCGGCCGTGATCGCCGGCGGCAGCGCGTCGATCTCCGAGCTCGGGTCGCCCATCGACCCGCAGAACCTCACACCGATGCTGCTGCCACTTCCCGAACACGACACCGGCCGCGTCACCGGCGCCACCTGGTGGGTCGATCACTTCGGGAACGTCCAGACAAACCTCTCTCCCGACGACCTCGATGCCATCGGCATCGTTCGGGGTGGCGACGTAGCCCTCACGATCGGACCGGCCGACTACGCCCTCCCGTTCGTCGAAGCGTACGGTGACGTCGCATCGGGATCTCCGATGCTCATCATCGATTCCCAAGGCCTCGTCGCCTTGTCGGTGCGCGACGGACGCGCCGACGAGTTCTTCGAGATCGGGGTGGACCGCCCCGTCACCCTACGGCGTCAGGCCGACGTCAGCTGAACGAAGAAGACGATCGCCGCGATCACGAGCAACGCAAGTAGTGCGAGGATCACGAAGGTCGTTCCGGGACGCATGACCCGCCATGGTACGCCACCGACCATCGACGTCACGAACGTGGGCAGGGAGCACCAGGGCGGGGTCTAGCATGCCGCGATATGGCCAACCACGCGCAACTCGTCGAGGACCTCATCTCTGGGCGAGGAGTCGTGATGCTCATGGGTGGACCCGACACCGGCAAGACAACGTTCGCGCGTGAACTGCTGGCGGCTGCTGCGGCAGCACATCTCACGACCGCCTACGTCGACGCCGACGTCGGCCAGTCGACCGTCGGACCGCCGGGATGTGTCGGGCTGAAATGGGTGACGTCGAAGGCCGACATCGCCGAACTCGAACAGGCCGACGACCTCAGGTTCGTCGGATCGACCAACCCTTCGCGCCTCGTGCTCCAGATGGTGCTGGCCACCGCCACGCTCGTGGAGGCGGCGCGGCCCCAAGTCGATCTCGTCGTCGTCGACACCACCGGCACCGTGTCTGGGGTGACAGGGCAGACGCTCAAGTACCACAAGGTCGAGTTGTGCCGACCCGACGTTGTCGTCGCCATCCAACGTGGGTCCGAACTCGAGCCGGTGATCGGGATGCTGCGCAGGTTCTTCTCCACGGACGTCATCGACGTCGGTGTCCACCCCGACCTGGTGCCGATATCACCCGAGGTACGGACACAGCGCCGGATCGACCAGATGGCGGCCGCACTTGCTCCGCCGTTGGAGTCGTGGCGAGTGCGGCCGACCGTGTTCGCCCCCACGTTGCCCGCCGGTCTCGACCTGGCGCGTCTCGATGACATGCTCGTCGGCGTCCAGGACGGCACCGGCCGTTGCCTCGGCCTCGGCGTGCTGGCCTTCGACGACGACGTCCTCAGGGTCCTCACGAACAAGGGGGACGGCATGAAGGGTCTCCGTCTGGGCTCCATGCGGGTCGATCTGTCGACGTACCGGACGAGCGCCGTGAATCTCCGTGAAGTGATGTTCGGATTGGAGACCTAGATCAAGGTCTGAGCCCTTTGCGTCGATATTGCCCGCATGGGTATCCGGGTGTTCGTCGCACTCATCGTTGCCGGCCTGCTCCTCGCTCCCGCACCTGCGCTCGCCGACGGAGCGGACGACGCCGCCTTCCTCGCCCTCATGAACGAGGAGCGGGCCGCGGCCGGCCTCGCGCCATTCCGATCGCATCCGGACCTGATCGACGATGCCGCTCGGCAGACGGCCGCCATGATGGCCGCCGGTGACATCTATCACTCGTCAGACCTCGCGTCGGTAACCACGGGATGGGAGTCGCTCGCCGAAAACGTCGGGTATGGGCCAACCGTACCGAAACTCCACAACGCCTTCATGGCGTCGCCCAGCCACCGGGCCAACATCATGGGCGATTTCGATCGCGTGGGGATCTTCTCGGACGTCGTGGACGGACGGATCTACGTGACGGTGATCTTCATGCGGTCATTGCCGGGAGCGTCCGTGCCCAACGGCCCAGATGCCTGGCCCCTGGCCGGGGTGGCGGGGGCTGCGGCCCTCGGTCTCGGCCGGCCGTGAGCACGCAAAAGCCCAAGGAACCCCGAAGACCGACCCCGCACTTCCCCGAACGGGCGGCCCTCGTTGCACCTTGGGCTTTGCACGTCCGAACATACGAAGCGACTCATCATGCGTCAAGCCCTGCATAATCGCCCGACAACTACGGCCACATGTGCATGATCGACCTACCTCATGCCCGTCCATGCACCATTTTCGCGCCTTCGGCGGGTTTTCCCCATAATCCACAGCTTTCCACAGGGGGTTGTGCACAACCCCTGTGAACAAGTTTCTCCGAACCTATTTTTCGCGGGATCGGAGGAGCGGTCGGAACGACTGTTCGACGAGTTGGTGACACTCGGCGAGGACGTACTCCAACTCGTCTTCCGAGAGATGCTCGAGCGCCACGCGACCCCGCAGCACGATCCCGCCGCGCGGGTCGAGCGCAAACCTCACTCGCCACGTCCCATGATTGCGAACCAGGCATTGGCGGAACGCCTCAGTCGGTTCGGCAGGCGCCGGAGCGACGTAGGCCTCAACCTGAATGGATCGCTCCCCGACCGCGAACCACACCGAGGTGAAGTCCCTCGTCGTCTGCCGCATGCGCACCACCCAGCTCTCTTCGACCTGTTCGGCATAGACGACGTCGCCGTCGGGATCGGTCACCCACCGATCGATGGTGGCGACGAGTAGGGCTTCAGCTGCGGCCCGTGATTCCGGCATAGAGCTCCAGCAGACGGGTCGCGGTGGCGTCCCAGGAGAACTGGCGAGCGAACTCGACAGCACCGTCGCCGAGCCGACATGCCACTTCGGGGTCCGTCAGCACCTCGAGCAGGGCGGCCGCATAATCGGTGGGTTCCCAGCCGTCGACGAGGATTCCTGACCTTCCGTCCGAGACCGCGTGAACGAGTCCGCCTGCCCGAGCCGCCACGACCGGAATACCGCACGCTTGCGCTTCGGCGGCCACGAGCCCGAACGACTCGGATCGCGACGGGAACACGACGACGTCCGACGCCTGGTAGAACACCGCCAGGTCCTCATGAGGAACCGGGTCGACGAACCTGACCGGCAGCTCCGCTCGCTCCACGCGAGCAACGACGCGGGCGGCCTCCTCGGTCCCGCGGGGACCAGATGGGCCACCTACGACGACGAGTCGGGCGTCGGGCAGCTTGTGGTGGACCTCAGCGAAGGCTTCGATGGCAACGTCGATGCCCTTGAGGGCTTGGATGCGACCGACGAACAGGACAACGGGTACGTCCGCGGGCAGATCGACGCTGCGGCGGGCCATCGACCGATCCCCCGGTCGGAAGACATCGTGATTGACACCTGGTGGCGAGATACAGAGCCGGGTCGGGTCGGCACCGTAGTGACTCAGAAGATCCTCCGCCTCGTACTTGGTCGACGCGATGACGCAGTTGGATCCGGCGATCACCTCATGCTCGGCGGCGATACGCACCAACCCGGTGGGAGGCTCATCGGAACGGCGGGTGGCGTCCTTGACGCGAC
>JBFKPQ010000156.1:0-5689 GCA_041628225.1 Acidimicrobiia bacterium
CGGGGTTCCGAGCATGACCACGGCATCGACGTCGGCACGGTCGGCCAGCAGCGCCGCGATGGTGCCACCCTGGCTGTGGCCGATCACCATCACGTCGTCAAAGCGGTCGTCGGATGCCGCCCACGCGACCACCGCTCCGGCATCGGCCATGAACACGTCGAAGACCAGATCGTCGGAGGGGATGGGATAGTCGTTGTCCCCGCAGCCGTTGAAGGGACCGCACGAGCGCTTGTCGTAGCGCACGGTGGCGATCCCTCGGTTGGCCAGGCCTTCTGCCAACGCCGCATGCAGTTGGATGGGCCGGGGGAACCCCATGTTGAGCTGACCTGGCATCGTCCCGTCCCGATCCACGGGCCCCGAGCCGCCGATGATCACCGCGATGGGGTGAGGGCCCGGCCCGGCGGGCATCGTCAGCGTGGCGGCCAACTCGAGATCGCCGGCCGGGACCACGATCTCCACCGCGGTGGCGTCGGCCGAAACGATCGTCGTCGATGCCGTGACCGTGGGCCTGGCAACCGCCGACGTCGCAGACGAGATGGTGGACACGGCGGGCAGGGACGTCGTCGGAGAACTGGGACCACCACAAGCAACGACGAGCGCGAGACCCGCGATCCGACGACTGCGGGTCATGCGTCCGGGCCGGCGAGGCCGGCCAACCAGTCCACGGCAGCCGCGATCACCTCGGATTGCGCCTCGTCGTTGGAACGTCCCGAGGCCTTGCGGACGCGGAAACTGTGATCGCCGTCGTCGATCTCGATCGTGGTGACCGCGGGGAGCGGTCGCACCCACCGGTCGTAGAGGTCCATGCGCGACAACGCGTCACGAGTTCCGACGATGAAGAGCATCGGCGCCACGATGTCGGGCAGGTGGTCCTTGCGCAGCTTCTCGGGCTTGCCGGCTGGGTGGAGTGGATAGGAGAAGAGGATCAGACCGGCCACGTCCTCACCTTCGGCGGCGAGGTAGGTGCCCATCCGCCCGCCCATCGACCTTCCGGCCAGGACGACGCGTTCCACCTGTTGGCGAAACCAGTCGAGCACGGCCCGGTGGCAGGCCAGCAGGCGCGCCTGCGGATCCGGACGCTTCCCCCCACGTTCCGTGTACCCGTAGTTGAACGTCAGCACCGTGTGTCCGGCCGCCGCCAGACCGTCACGCAACGCCACGATCGAGGCGTGGTCCTGGTTGGTTCCGGCGCCGTGGGCGAGCAGGACACCCAGCCGGCCACCTTCGGCAAGCCGTCCGGTGACGGTGCCTTCCCGCCACGGGATCTCGACGGTCTGGATCACAAGGCCGAGTCCGTGTCCTCGCCAACCGCGAACACGGCCGAATGCCCATGTCGCAACGCAGGTTTGAGCACTTTGCCTGCCGGATTGCGAGGCAAACGCTCGGTGGTGATGTCCCAGTGGGCCGGCACCTTGAACGGCGCCAGATGCTCGGCGGCATACTCGTGCAGGTCGTAGGCGGACACAGCGTCGGGTCGCTCTACCACGACCACCGCCTTGACCTCCTCACCCAGCTCGTCGTGCGGTACACCGATCACGGCGGTTTCGAGGACGTCGGGATGACCGTCGAGAACTGACTCGACCTCGACGCAGTACACGTTTTCCCCGCCGCGGATCACCATGTCCTTGGCGCGGTCCGTGATGTAGAGGAACCCATGGGAATCGAGGTGGCCGACGTCGCCAGTCCGGAAGAACCCGTCGACGAACGTCTCGGCGTTGACCTCCGGTCGATTCCAATAGCCGCCGATGATGTTGGCGCCACGCGCCCAGATCTCCCCCGTCTCGCCAACGGGCACGGCGTTGCCGTCGGCATCGGCGATCTTGAGTTCGACCGTGGGGACGGCCACACCCACGGAGTCGGGATGGTCGTGGTAATCCGGTCCGATGTTCAGCGTGAGGAGGGGCGACGTCTCGGTCAGGCCGTAACCCTGGATGACCCGGCCCGTGAGGTTCGGGAACGCCGTCTCGATGCGGGCGAGCAACGCAGGGGACGACGGGGCGCCTCCGTACGAGATCGAGGTCACCGACGAGAAGTCCCGTCCCTCGTATGCGTGCTCGTCGATGATGCGAGCGACGATCGTCGGCACACCACCGAACCGAGTGGCCCGCTCCCGTTCGATGAGGTCGGCCGCGGCTTGCGGGTCGAACCGACCCGGCGGCATGAACACGAGCTTGTGGCCGCCATAGACGTACGGAATCATGGTCGACATGAGCGCGGTGGCATGGAACATCGGGATGACGGTGAGGTCGACGTCCTGGGTCTTCTCCCTGTCGGCGGCCACCGCTCCGGCCGCTTCGGCCTCCGCCTCGCCGGCGAGCGTCACCGCCCTGAACATGGCGGCGGCGTTGAGGAGATTGGTGATCAGATTGCGGTGCGTGTTGGCCGAGCCTTTCGGACTTCCGGTCGTGCCGGAGGTGTAGAAGATCCCCGCCGGAGCGTCCTCTCCGCGGCGTCCGACGGTCCGAAGGTCGAGAGGTTCTTTGATGAGCACCTCATCGAATCGGACGGTTTCATCCGGGACGAGGCCGCCACCCCAGACGATCACGCGACTCGGATCGACGCCGGCTTCGACAGCTACGGAGGCGCGGCGGACGTCGGTGAGGACGACCTGGGTATCCGAATCCTCGATGCCGAACGACAACTCGGCCGCCTTCCACCAGGCGTTGTAGGGAACGGCCACACCATCGAGTGCCGTGATGGCCCAGAACGACACCACCCAATCGGGAGCGTTCGAGCCGAGGATGCCGATCCGATCGCCAGGTCCGAGACCGAACCGTTCCATGAGGCCACCGGCCAGACGGAGCGACCGGGTCATGGCCTGCTCGTAGGTGAGCCGGATCTCCTCCTGCACGAGGAATTCGCGCCGGCCGTGTTCCAGCCCTACGCCGATGAGGAACGAGAGGTGGTCGGGCCGGTTGACGAACGATCGTTGGGGCGACCCGTTGATGACCTCCGTCGCCACCTCGAACGGTTGGCCGGGACCCGTGATCTGGGACACGAACGGAGCGAACACCGACATGGCGGGCATCCTATCGGGGCGTTCTGTCGGGCACCCGTCGTACACTCGCCGACGTGTTGAGGTGGCTCTCCGACTTCGATCTCGACTTCGCCGCGTCGACGGATCGACACACCCGCTGGGGTGACGACCCGGTCAACGTCATGCACGGCGGTTGGTACCACCGCGCGGTGCGAGAAGGTCATGATCTGCTGCTGTACCGCGCCGGCCAGGCTGCCGACGGGACGGTCACCGTGGAAGCCATTCGAGGTGACGACGAGACCGCATTGGCCGACGTGCAGGTCCGGCTTGCTGAACACCTCCCCATCGCGCCACTCGAAGCACTCGCGCACCGCGACGAACGCGTCGCCGAACTAGTCGATCGCTTCCGAGGCTTCCGGCCTCCGATCACGCCCGATCCCTTCGAGTCGATCGTCGGCTCCATTTGCGCTCAGCAGGTGAACCTCCGGTGGGCTCGCACGACTCGTGCCCGGCTCGTCGAGCGATTCGGTCGCCTCCACGAGATCCGGGGCGTGGACGTGTGGGAGTTCCCCACGCCGGCGTCGATAGCCGGTGCGACCGTGGACGAGATCCGAGCGATGCAGTTCACGACCCGAAAAGCCGAATACCTCGTCGGCGTGGCGCAGGTGGCCGCCGAGGGCGGGCTCGACGGACTCGAGAGCAAACTCGACGCCGCGGTGATCGAGCACCTCACGTCGATCCGGGGTATCGGCCGCTGGACGGCCGATTGGCTGCTGGCCCGCTGCTTCGCCCGGCCAAACGCGATCGCGGCGGGAGATCTCGGAGTGCGCAAGGCCGTCAGCTTCAACTACCTCGCCGCCGGCGACATACTGTCTTCCGACGTCGTCCGCGACACCGCCTCAGCATGGGGCGATGCCGCCAACTGGACGGCGCACCTGCTCCTGGAGACCCTCACGTGAAACGGCTGCTCGTCGCTCTCTCGCTCATCGCCACGGCGTGTGGCACCTCGACGTCAGCGACGACGGCTCGGACGCCGACCACCGTGACGACGTCCACGCTGTCGGCGACGGCTCCGTCGACCACCGTGCACATCGATGACGAGGTGTCGGTGGAGCGCGAAATCGCCTTCACCGACGAGTTGGCGATGTCGGTGTACCGACCGGACGACGACGCCACCTACCCCACCGTCGTGTTCTTCCACGGCGGCTCCTGGTACGGAGGCGACCCGGCGAACGTCGAGCCGTATGCACGGACGCTGGCGTCGACAGGGCTGGTCGTGTTCAACGCCACATATCGGGTCGGCAATTTCGGCGGCGGGTTTCCGCAGAGCTACGAGGACGTGGCCTGCGCCATCGCAACCGCGTCCGACCTGGCGACCGAATACCGAGGCTCCTCGGACGTCGTGGTGGCGGGGCATTCCGCCGGGGCTCATCTCGCGGCAACCGTCGTGCTCGCCGGCGACCGGTTCGCCTGCCCGGATCTCCCTGCTCCCAAGGTGGCAGGGTTCGTGGGTCTGTCGGGTCCGTACGAGTCGCAACGCTTCGGTCCGCTGCTCGCGCAGTGGTTCGGGACCGCCTTTCCCGACGACCCGGCGCCGTGGCTCGAGGGGTATCCGTACTCCTACCTGGATTCCGCCGACCGGATCCGCGTGCTGCTGATCCACGGCGATCGCGACCAGCTGGTACCGCTCGGATTCTCCGAGGATTTCGCGACGTCGCTCGAGGACGCCGGTTTCCCGGCGGTATTCGAGATCGTGGCGGGCGCAGACCATCCGGATGTGATCGACCCCACCCTCAACGGATTGGCAACGGCCGAACTGGTCAAGGCTTTCGCCGACGGTTGAGCGGTTCTCGGGCGGCCTCAACGCTGCGGCACCACGCGGTAGACCGGACCTTCCCACGTGGCGATGAGGAGCTCGCCGATTGGGTCGGTGCCGAACGAGGCCACCTGCCCGACCCGGCCGAGGGCTTCGAACCAACCTCCCGCGTCGGTCACCTCGCCGTCCACGAACCGGAAACTCCGTACCCAACCCATGCACCAGTCTCCGTAGACGTACACGCCGTCGAGTTCCGGGATGGCGGGGCCGCGATAGACGACGCCGCCCGTCACGGAGCAGCCTTGGCTGTGGTCGTATTCGAGCACGGGGAGGTCGTAGAGGTCGGGATCGCAGCCCGAGAGGTAGCAGTGGGTACCCTCCATGGGCAGCCAGCCGAAGTTGGCGCCGGGTCCATCGATGGAGACCACGTCGATCTCCTCCCAGTTGGAATGGCCGACGTCTCCGATGTACACCAGCCGGTCGACAGGGTCGATGGTGAACCGCCACGGATTGCGAAGACCGATCGCCCACACCTCGGGGGCGCCACCTTCATCGACGAACGGATTGGGCGGGACGCCGTACGGATCTGCGCCATCGACATCGAGCCTGAGCATCGACCCGAGGAACGTCGCCGGATCTTGCGCGTTGGCTCGAGCGGCACCGCCCTCGCCCAGCCCCACCCAGAGATATCCATCGGGGTCGAACGTGAGCATGCCGCCGTTGTGCCGGTCGGTGGGCTGCTCGACAGCGAGTAACTCTCGGACGAACTCGACGGCATCGCCGGCGACTCGGAACTCGTCGAGGTGGGTGTCGTTGGTCGCGTCGGAGTAGTAGACGAAAAAGCGTTGTGGGTCGGTCGGATGGAAGGCGAGTCCGAGCAGACCCTGCTCGATGCC
>JBFKPQ010000157.1:0-5636 GCA_041628225.1 Acidimicrobiia bacterium
CCACATGCCCATGAGGCACGGATGGCCCGGGTTGAGGAGGTTCACGCAGGTCAGGGCGCCCAGGCATTCGGCCAGGGCCTGGACGAGTGAACCGGCGAGCGAGGCGGGAGATGTCGCACCGGCTTGACCGGCCGACAGGAGGTTGATGGGGAAGCCGGTCTCGACCTGCGCGACCATGCACTCGGCGGTCTCGTAGGCGAAGCGCAGAGGCGGTACGACGAAGGTGGCGTTGGCCGCCATGAATGGGCGCTTGCGGAACTCGCCTTCGCCGCCGAGGGCCACATCGAACATGGCGACGGCCTCGTGGACGTGCTCGGGCCGAAAGAACGAGGTGCCCGAGGGTTTGGCGGTGCCTTTCATGCAGGCGTAAGCCGTGTTCAGGTCGAGGTCGCGGCTGGATTCCATGTCGCGGGCCACCATCGTGCGGGCGTAGATGTGGATGTGGTCGAGCGTGTCGGCGAGCCGGGCGGAGTCGTAGATGTCGACCGCTCCGGGGAACTGGAACTCTCCGGTGGCGTGGTCGAGGCGCAAGACGGCGGCACCGGCTGTGGAGAAGTGCACACGATCGCCTCCGATCTCGGCACTCAGCGACTCGTCGAATCCATGCCAGACCCACTCGCGGGCGGCTCGGTCGATGATGTCGCGGACGAGACCCTTCGGAAGGTGCAGCCGATCCTCTTCGGCCATCCAACCTCCCGCCTCGGTGACCACCTCGATGAATTCGGGTACCGGTCCGCCCATGCCGACTTCCTCGAGCAGTTCGAGAGCCGTGTCGAGGATCGCCTCCATCTGCGGCTCCTCGAGCGGTCGGTACGCACCTCCGGACTGGCCGCGCTGGACCGGGCGATGAGATGCCGGCGGTTTGGTCATGCGGGCTGCGTGCCGAGCCTGCCGGCCCCCGGATCGCCGACCCATCAGCCGCGCAGCCGTTCGGATTTCGGGTCCCACGCCGGTTCGCCGAGGACCGTCGCCGTCCGCCGATCGCCGAGGACGGTCACCTCGAACGTCGACCCCGGGGCTTCGAAGACCGGATCGACGTAGGCGAAGAACAGCGATCTGCCGACGCGGTGTCCGAAGGCGCCGCTCGTCGTGATCCCCATGAGGCGGTTGCCGTCCCAGGTGGGTTCGTTACCGGCGCAGTCGGCGTCGGCGGCATCCAGTTCGGCATACACGCAGACCATGGTCAGATCGGCACCTCGCCGGTCGGCCACCGCGGCGCTGCCTTGAAACTCTTTCGACTCGTCCACGAAACGCTCGATGCGCGCCTCGATCGGGGTGATCTCGGTCGTCAGTTCGCTGCCCATCGCTTTGTAGGCCTTCTCGATGCGCATGACGTTCATGGCGCGCGATCCGAAGTGGACCAGGCCGTGGGGTGCGCCGGACTCCACGAGCGCGTCGTACAACTCGATCATCCGGTCGATCGGGTGGTGGAGTTCCCAGCCGAGTTCGCCGACGTAGGAAACCCGCAGCGCCGTACACGGCACGCCCGCCACCTCGATCTCCTGGCCGGTGAGCCAACGGAAGCCATCGTTGGACAGGTCGGCGTCCGTCAGCGGTTCGAGAACCTCGCGGGCCTTTGGCCCGGTGACCGCCAGGATGGCGGTCTGGTCCGTCACGTCGGTGACAGTCACGTCTTCGCCGGTCCGGACGTGGTGGCGGAGCCAGTCCTGGTCGTGCTGTTCCATGGTGATCCCCGAGTTCAGATAGAAGCGGTCCTCCGCCAGCCGGGTGATGGTCAGCTCTGTTTCGATGCCTCCAAGGGGTGTGAGCATGTGTACGAGACGGATGCCGCCCACGCTCGGAAGGCGGTTGGCCGAGAGCCGATCGAGGTGTGCTGCGGCATCCGCCCCCTCCACGACAAGTTTCGTAAACGCGGTCAGGTCGGCGATGCCCACGTGTTCCCGGACCCCGCGGACCTCTGCGCCGACGTGGTCGAATGCGTTCGACCGCCGGAACGAATACTCCTCCGGCGGCCCGAAGTATTGCGGTCGCTCCCAGCCATAGATCTCCTGCCACTGAGCTCCCATCGCGTCGAAGCGGTCGTAGAGCGGGGTGACCTTGGCCTTGCGGGCGACCGGACGGTATTCGCCCGGCATCCTGGTCTGGTACATCTCGTGGTACTCGTCGATGACCTTCTCGGCTACGTAGTCCTGCGTGGCGTACGGCCCGAAACGGCGCGGGTCCATCGACGCCACATTGATCTCGGTTTGGCCGTGCACCATCCACTGGGCCAGGTATTTGCCGGCGCCGGGACCCTGGGTGACCCCGATCGACGCGCCGACCGCCATCCAGTAGTTGCGGAGTCCGGGTGCCGGCCCCATGAGGTAGCCGGAATCAGGGGTGTGCGTGATCGGTCCCGACACGACCTGCTTGATCCCCACGTCGGCGAAACTCGGCAGCCGCTGTGCGGCCAGTCCGAGCCACGGCATGAGCCGGTCGAGCTCGGGGGGCGTGAGGTGGAAGGTGAGATCCCAGTCGATGCCGTCCATGCCGTACACCTGGGAATCCTGTCGTTCGTACGGGCCGATGATGAGGCCGTCGTGTTCCTGGCGGTAGTAACAACTCGAGCGAGGATCGCGTGTCACCGGTAGCTCGTGACCCACGTGCGCGAGCGCGGGAACGGATTCGGTGACGAGGTACTGGTGGATGACGTTCACGATGGGTACGTCGAGTCCCACCATGGCGCCGAGCTGGGGGCCGTAGGAGCCCGCGGCATTCACCACGTGTTCGGCGGTGATGGTGCCCTGCTCGGTGAGGACTTCCCACCGGCCGTCGGCGAGCTGCCGCATGTCGGTGACGCGGTTGTGCCGGACGATCTGAGCGCCGAGCCGGCGCGCACCGGCCGCCATGGCATTGACGGCTGCCGAGGGGTCGGTCCACCCGTCGTGCGGGGTGTGGAAACCGAGTCGCACGTCCGAGAGATCCTCGATGAGCGGGTTGAGGCGCTGGATCTCGTCATGGCCGATGAGGTGGGCCTCGACACCGTTGAGATCCATGACGTTCTTCACGTTGTGGAACCAATCCGCCTGGTCGTCCGTCACGGCCAGCCGCACCGCACCGCACCCGTGCCAGCCCGGGTTGAGGCCGGTTTCGGCCTCGAGCCTCTTGTAGAGCTGTACGGTCTCGTTGTGGACCTTGGCGACGTTGAGATCGCCGATGAAGTGGGGGATCAGGCCGGCGGCGTGCCACGTTGATCCTGATGAGAGTTCATCTTTTTCGACGAGGACGCTGTCGGTCCAACCTTCGTGGGCCAGGTAGTACAGGAGGCCGACTCCCATGGCTCCGCCGCCGACGATCACGCACCGGGCTTCTTCACGCATGGTCCCTCCCCTCGTTCCATCCAGTGGAACGTCCTACTGGTAGGGATAGTGTAGGTCGGCGCGCCTGTCCGGCGCGCTCAGGACTCTCGATCGAAGCGACTTCGTGCCGAAGAGGTCAACCGGCTGCCACGCCGAGGACCGGCTGGGCGACCGGAGTTCGCTCGGCGAGGGGCAACGTCAGCTCGAAAACACTGCGCCCGCCCTCGTATCGGTACGTCAGGTCGCCGTCCATGGCCCTGGCGAGCGTGCGCGAGACGTGCAGGCCGATGCCCACGGAACCGGCGACCTTGTGGTCGGTCGATGCCTGCTGGTAGGGCTCGAAGATGGCGTCGCTTTCGGATTCCGGAACACCGGAACCGTTGTCGGACACCGCCACCGACACTGTGGATCCGACCTGGGTCACCTCGACGGCGATCTCGTCGCCACCGTAGCGAACGGCGTTCGAGATGAGGTTGCGAATGATCTGTCGCACCCGCCCTGGGTCGGCCCACGCTTTGGCCTGGTCGGCGGTGACCGAAATCGAGTTCCGGATGTGCTCGTCGCACGCACACGCTTGAACGACCAGGTCGACCTGCGAGCCGAGATCCGTCGCTTCGGGAACGACCGTCAACGTGTGGTTCTCGGCTCGTGCCGCCACCAGCATGTCTTCGATGATGTTGGAGATCTCGATGCTCTGATCGGCCATCAACGCGGCCAGCTCGCCGACCTCTTCGATCGTGAACCGCCCGGCGCCGTCGCGGAGCTCTTGTGCGAGGCCGAGGACCAGCGTGAGTGGTGTGCGCACCTCATGGCTGACCATGGCCACGAATCGATCTTTCGAGTCCATCAGCTGTTCGAGTTGTGTGTTTGCCTCGACGAGTTCGGCGGTTCGTTCCTTGACCTGCCGGTCGGTCATCTGGAGAGCGCCATCGACCTGCACATGCAGCATGCCCGCCAGCGCAGCTGCGCCACCGAGAATGATCGGTGCGAGGTCGACGATCCACAACACTGGTTGCTCGGAGTGGGCGAAGCGGATGGCGGCTGGGTCGAAACTCCCGGCTGCGATCAGCACGGCCGCGATCGGGAAGGTGAATCCGAAGACGATTCCGCTGAGCACCCAACGGACCATGAGAGTGAATCGACGCGACATGGTACGTCCTGTATCGACATGTGATGACTACAACTTGACACACAAATTATGACTAGTTAGTTCGTGGTCATTGGTCCGCAGCCAGAGCCTCCCGACATTCCGTGATCCACGCACCACCGCCGATCCTGGCCGGGTCGATGGCCGCCAGATTGCGGAGCATCCGGCCGATGAGCGCAGGGGTGCCGACCGGCTCCAACCACCGGAGGTCGGCCCGCGGTGGACCGCCGAGCGAAGCCGACACCAGTGAGGCGGCCTCGTCGAAGCCGATCGCCTCTCCGTAGTGGAATGGGTCGACGAGCTGACCACCCGCGTCGACGCAGAAGTGCCCGGGAAGCGCCACTGCCAGCACCTCGATGCCGGCACGTCGCCCCACCTCCATCCACACGACCGAAAGGGAGATCGGAATGCACCCGCCGGGTTTCGAGCACACGGTTGAGCATCGAGGTGTCGCGGTCGTAGTAGTCGTCGAAGTTGCCTCCGAACCCGTGTGCGATCGAGATGACCCTTCGCAAGGCCAGATGGGTGCCGCCATCGACCGCTCCGGCCAGCTTGTCCAGGATCGCCATACAGGACGGTATGTCGATCTCCGGATAGGCGAATCGGGCGATCTCGAGTGCTGCGAGGCCCGGTTCGTCGGCACGGGCCAGGTCGGCGACGCGCTCGGGACGTGCTGCATGCATCATGGGGTGACGTTAGATCTCAGTCCGCTAGACGACAGGCGATCGCGCCGACGAGACCGGTGTCGACGTGGACCATCAACGCCACCTCGGCGCTCGTCCCGGCGGCGTACTCGACGACCTCGTCGAAGCCGGCGTCGGAATCAGGAGGCAAGCAATCGTCTAACACGGAGAACCCGGCGGCCGGTCGGAACCTGATGCCGCCCCACTCCGCGCCCGATCCCCACATCCCGGACGACCAAACCTCGGCTCGTACGCCATCGGTCTCGGCCGTCCACACCCAGGCGGCCGCATCGGCCGATTCGGTGATCACCAGAGCGAAGCAGGGCACCTGGCCCAGTGAGCACGATCCCCGAGGACCGCCGCTCTGTAGGCGGAGGACGCCGTGACCGGCCACCGCCAAGTGCTCGTCGCCGACCGACTCCGCTTCGCCCCAGATGAAACGTACATCCGGCAGTGGACTGCCGCCCTGGATCGATTCCGCCGGCAGGTAGGCCTCACCGCGCAACC
>JBFKPQ010000158.1:0-5569 GCA_041628225.1 Acidimicrobiia bacterium
CGGGCGAGGTGCGTTTTCACCCATCCGAAGCTAGCGGCGAATCAGCCGTCTACCCGGTAGAACGGTAGAACGATGACCTGGTAGATGTTGTCACCGACGTCGCCGCCCGCCTCTATGACGGCCCGAGAATCGGTGCGAAGCGACAGCCGGAAGGCGAGGTTGTCGCGGCGCCAGGTCTCGACGATCAGCTCGTCCTGCTCGACCCCGAGTGCGAGGGGAGTGGGAATCGGTTCCCAGCCCAGTCCTTCGAGAACCACGGCGTGCCAGTCGACGACGTCGTCGTAGTCGACGGACACGAGCACCCGGCGGCCGGTGAGCGGTGCGACGTCGCCGCCGAGCGCGAGCGTCGAGCCGACGCGCGTGAGGCGCTCGACGGTGGTGCCATCGGGGTAGACCAGATCGTCCTCGGGGAGTTCGCGCAGTTGCTCCAGCGACCAACCGTTGACCATGCCCGCGTCGACGGCGGCCGTCGTGCCCCCGGTGAGGACGCCGGTGAGGACGCCCAAGGCGATCACGACGACGACCGGCAGGGCGACGAGTGCGAACAGACCGAAAACCACTTGACGCATACCTGCTCCCTTTCCGCCCGACCAGGCTACCCCTCGAGACCTATTCCAACAACGATGGAAAGGGCGTATGGCGGTGCGCAGGAGTGCCGAAATCCCCCAGCGTCTCGAACCGAACCAGCCGGTCCCTCGCTAGGTTGGTGGCGAGCTCTGAGAGGATTCCATGCAGACCTATCCGGTGGAGAAGATTCGCAATGTGGCTCTCGTAGGCCACGCGGGCGCCGGTAAGACGACGCTCGCCGAGGCCCTCCTCTATCGGGCCGGAGCCGTCGACCGATTGGGCCGCGTCGAAGAAGGCAACACGGTCTGTGACTTCGATGACGAAGAGAAGAGCAGGGGCCTCTCGCTCTCGCTGGCGCTCGCTCCGTTCGAATGGCGCGGACACAAGATCAACCTCATCGACACCCCCGGCTACGCCGACTTCTTGGGCGATACGTTCGCCGCCCTCCAGGTCGCCGACCTCGCCGTGTTCGTCGTCTCGGCCGTGGACGGCGTCGAGGTCGGCACGAAAGCGATCTGGCGAGTCGCCGAGGCCAACGGTATTCCGCGCATGATCTTCGTGAACAAACTCGACAAGGAGCGCGCCGATTTCCAGCGGACACTCGACGAGCTGCGAGACGTCTTCGGGGCCGGGGTGGCGCCGCTCGAACTTCCCATCGGCAAGGAAGCCGGTTTCCACGGAATCGCCGACCTCCTCACCGACACCGCCTATCTCTATGACTCCGGACACGGCGAGAAGGCTCCCATCCCCGAGGAGATGGAAGAACTCGAGCATCAGGTCCACGACAACCTGGTCGAAGGCATCGTCGTGGCGGACGATGAGCTACTGGTTCGCTACCTCGATGGCGACGTACCCTCGTTCGAGGAGCTGGAGAAGACCCTGGCCGTTGGCGTCGACAATTCGACGGTCTTTCCGGTGGTGTGCGGGTCGGCAACAGTACCGATCGCCGTGGACCGGCTGGCCGACTTCATCGTGGAGATCGGACCGTCCCCGGCGGATCGCAAGCCGGCGGTCGTGTCGGCGGGCGATCAATTGGTGGAGGTGGCCCCCGACGTCGCCGGCGATCCTCTGGCGTACGTCTTCAAGACGGTCAGCGACCCCTACGTTGGGCAGTTGTCGTTCTTCAAGGTCATGAGTGGCACGATCCGCATGGACGAGAACCTCGTCAACACGAGGTCGTCGTCGGGCGAACGACTCCACAACCTCATGACGGTGCGCGGTCGCGAACAAGAGGCAGCCAGTGCCTTTCCGGCCGGAGATATCGGGGTGGTGGCCAAACTCTCCGACACGGTGACCGGGGACACCCTGGCACCGAAAGGAAAGCCGGTGACGGTTGACGTCGTTCCGGTGCCGGAACCCGTGTTGTCGTTCGCCATCACCGCCGCGACCCAGGCCGATGAGGACAAGCTCCCGAGTGCACTCCGGCGCCTGCAGGACGAAGACCCGGCCCTCATCATGGAGCACAACTCGGAGACGGGTCAGACGCTGCTGCGCGGCACCGGAGAGACCCACTTGGCGGTCGCCATCGAGCGTCTCAAGCGCAAGTTCGGCGTCGCGGTCGAGACGCACGAGGTGCGAGTGCCGTACCGATGGACCATCACGGCGACGACGCAGGCGGAAGGCAAATACAAGAAGCAATCGGGAGGCCACGGGCAGTTCGGGATCGCCTACGTGCGGTTCGAGCCCAGGGAGCGGGGGAGCGGCTACGAGTTCGTCGACGAGATCGTCGGCGGATCGATTCCTCGGCAGTTCATCCCCGCGGTCGAGAAGGGCATCGCAGAAGAGCTGCAGTCCGGATATGACTACGGCTACCCGATCGTCGACCTCGTGGCAGCGTGCTACGACGGCAAATACCACTCGGTGGACTCGTCGGAGATGAGCTTCAAGATGGCCGGCAAGCTCGCCGTCCGCGAGGCGATGCCGAACGCCAAACCCGTCTTGCTCGAACCGATTTCTCGGGTCGAGGTCACGGTGCCCGTCGAATACCAGGGCGACGTCATGAAGGACATCACCGGTCGGCGCGGCCGCGTGCAGGCCACGGAGGCGGCTCCGTTCGGGGACCAGCGGGTGGTGGCAGAGGTTCCGACCTCGGAGATCATGCGATACGCGATCGACCTCAAGTCGATCACGGGCGGTGCCGGTCGGTTCACGGCGGAACACAGCCACTACGACTACCTGCCACAGAACCTGCTGGATCGGGTGGCGCGCGCCGCCGAGGAAGACTGAGTTCTACCAGTCGAGAATGACCTTGAGGGCGGTGCCGCTCTCGAGCGCGTCGAATGCCGTGTCGAACTCCGCGGCGGGGTAGTGACCGGAGATGATCGGGCGAAGGTCGAGTCCGGTCTGGAGCATCGTCGTCATCTTGTACCACGTCTCGAACATCCGTCGACCGTAGATGCCCTTGATGGTGAGGCCCTTGAAGATGATGTCGTTCCAGTCGATGGGAGCGTCGGAAGGGGGTATCCCCAGCAGAGCCACGTTGGAGCCGTGATTCATGGCGTGGAGCATGTCCGTCAGCGCAGCGGGCGAGCCAGACATCTCCATACCCACATCGAAGCCCTCACTCATACCGAGGTCCGTCATGACTCCGGCCAGCGATGTCTCCCGTGGGTCGATGGCGCGGCTCGCACCCATCGTCAACGCCACCGTCAGCCGATGCTCGTTGAGGTCGGTGACGACGATGTGGCGGGCGCCGACGTGGCGAGCGATGGCGCACGCCATGAGCCCGATCGGTCCGGCGCCTGTGATCAGCACGTCTTCGCCGACCAGTTCATAGGTGAGAGCCGTGTGGGTGGCATTCCCGAAGGGATCGAGGATCGTGGCGATGTCGTCGGGTACATCGTCCGGGATCGGGAACACGTTGACAGCCGGGAGGGCGAGATAGTCCGCGAAGGCGCCTGGTCGGTCCACGCCAACGCCGAGGGTGTTTCGACAGAAGTGCCGACGACCTGCTCGGCAATTTCGGCAATGGCCACAGGTCACGTGGCCCTCGCCAGAGACGCGCTGCCCGACCGACAGGCCGTCGACTTCGGCACCCAGCCTGACGATCTCGCCGACGTATTCGTGGCCGACGGCCATGCCGACCGGGATGGTCGCCCGGGCCCACTCGTCCCAGGCACGAATATGGAGGTCGGTGCCACAAACCGCCGTATGGCTGATCTTGATGAGGGCGTCGTTGGGTCCGACCCTGGGAACATCGATCTCTTCCATCCACAGTCCGGGCTCGTTCTTCGCCTTGACGATGGCTCTCACGAGATCACCCCCAAGCGGCGGCCCACGGTCTCGAAAGCGGATACTGCCCGTTCGAGGTGTTCGTCGGTGTGCGCAGCCGACATTTGCGTTCTGATGCGCGCTTGGCCGTCGGGGACGACGGGGTAGGAGAAGCCGATCACGTAGAGGCCTTCGATCAACAGTTCGTCGGCCATTCGGCCGGCGAGCGTCGCATCGCCGAGCATGACCGGGATGATCGGGTGGTTCGCGCCGGTGAGCTCGAATCCGAGGCGGTCCATCTCCTGGCGGAATCGCCGGCTGTTCGAGGCCAGCCGTTGGCGGAGCTCGTCGCTTTCCGCCAAGAGATCGAGTGCGGCGAGGGACGTCGCAGCGATGACCGGGGCGAGGCTATTCGAGAAGAGGTACGGTCGCGACCGTTGGCGTAGCCAGCCGACGATCTCGGCGGGTCCGCTGGTGTAGCCACCGGACGCCCCGCCCAGCGCCTTTCCCAGTGTGCCGGTCACGATGTCGACCCGGTCGCGCACGTCGTGGAACTCGGGTGTGCCCGCACCGGTGTCCCCGATGAAACCGACGGCATGAGAGTCGTCCACCATCACGAGCGCATCGTGAGCCGCGGCCAGATCGCAGATGCCGGGAAGGTCGGCGATGACTCCGTCCATCGAGAAGACACCGTCGGTGGCGATGAGTCGGTAGCGGGCGTCGGCTGCCTCCACGAGCGCCCGTTCGAGCTCGCTCGTGTCATTGTTGGCATAGCGAAACCGCTGGGCTTTCGAGAGTCGGACACCGTCGATGATCGAGGCGTGGTTCAGGGCGTCGGAGACGATGGCGTCCTCGGCGTCGAGGATCGTCTCGAACAAGCCGGTGTTGGCGTCGAAGCACGACGAGTACAAGATCGTGTCTTCGGTGCCGAGGAACTCGGAGAGACGCTCCTCGAGCCGGCGGTGCGGAGTCTGGGTGCCGCAGATGAATCGAACGGACGCCATGCCGTACCCGTGGTCGTCGAGGGCGGCGTGGGCGGCTTCGATGATGCGAGGGTGGTTGGCGAGCCCCAAATAGTTGTTGGCGCAGAGGTTTATGACCTGCCGACCGTCGGTCAGGGATATGACGGCGTCCTGGGGGGACGCCAGCGTTCGCTCCGCTTTGAAGAGCCCGGCCGAGCGCAGGTCGGCGAGCCGATCCTGCAGATCATGGCGGTAGCGATCGGTCACGTTGGCCCTTCCCTCGTGGCGATGATGAACAGTCGCCGATACGGGAAGACGGTCGTGCCGTCATCACGAGTCGGGTAGGCGGTGCGCATCAGCTCAGCGTAGGCATCCAGAAAAGAGCCGGCGTCGGAGCCGAGAGCGGCGAGCCACGGCCGGAGGTAGGCCCCCCGCATCCACTCGACGATCGGATCCTTTCCGTCGAGTACCTGCAGATAGATGGTTTCCCATACATCGACCGTTGCCGACAGAGGCGTGAGCCAGTCCAGGTAGGTGGCCGGCTCGGCTGCACCGGCCAGGCCGACCAGTGAGCCGAGCCGCTCGGAGAAAGGGTCCCGAAGGGCCAGATCGTTCGCCAGGGTGTGGGACGGTTCGGCGAAATTGCGGGGAACCTGGATGGCCAGAGCTCCACCCGGTTGCAGCCAGTCCATGAGGCGCGGCACGAGTCTGTCGTGGCCCGACACCCAATGGAGGACCGCATTGGCGAAGACGACGTCCACGGCCGCTGGAGGGCTCCAGTCGGTGAGGTCGGCCTCGACGAACGTGGCCGAAGGGGTCTCCTCGGCGGC
>JBFKPQ010000159.1:0-5514 GCA_041628225.1 Acidimicrobiia bacterium
CCCCGAGCAACGAGACCAGCCAGACCGGACGGCGTCTCCCGATGGCGATGCTGCCGAGGATCACGGCTGGCCACATTGCCGCGCCGGCCGCGCCGAGCAACAGCAGGGACAGCGCGGTGAAGCGCCACCAGCCGACGCCGTGGCGTGCTCGGCGGAGCCGCGCGAATCCGAGGAGTGCTCCAACCGCCGCCGATACACCCAGGATCATCAACGTGCCGCCCCAACTGAACTCGGGACTCGTCGAAATGAAACGCATCCAGAGCCGCATCGCGATTCCCCACCCGAACCCGATCCCCGCACCAGCGAGGATCGGGTGGCTCCGAGCGAAGGCCCGCATCAGAACTCCAGCGGCAGACAGGCGAGGCGCGGCCCGGCGGCACCGGTGCCGGGGGCAGTCGCATCGCGGTGGATGACGATCGAGTGCGCCGTACCGGCCGCGATCTCAAATGGCACCACTGCGGTGGCGTGGCCGGTCCCACCGTTGGTGATCTCGAAGTCGAGCCAGACCTCGGTCTCGGGTGAGATGCCGCCGCCGGCGTTGTAGTGCCCGAGCGCGGCGCCGCCGTTGCCTGCTACGCAGGGACCGACGTGGACGTGGGCGCCAAGCGTGCGTCCGGCGTTGGATCGATCGAGGTCCTTGACGTTCATGACCACGACGGTTTGGCCGTTGCCGACTGTGGCCGAGGCGATCGCCCAGCCGCCATCGGTGGGGTCGGAGAGACCGCTCAAATCGCTGAGATGAGCTCGCGAGAGAATCGGATTTCCGGCGACGGCCGTTGTCGAAACGGCCAACACGCCGACCAGTGTTGATGCGAGAATCATCAACCATGTGCGCTTTCGCATGACGCTTCCTTTCGTACGGACGTTGTGGTGTGGCTGGGATCCCCGGTGCGGGGTGCCGTTTGTCCGTCGTCTGATGAACAGACGTGCAGCCGGTGTGGCGCGGGTGACACGGGGTCGTTCCTTTCAGCCGCGTCACCCGGTCGGGATGGTTCGTTCGTCTGTCTCAGTGATGGTTCTCGATCTTCTGGCGCTCCAGATCTCGCCTGCGACCGCCGTCGATCCGCCCCGGGCAGCGCCCGCCCACAGTGAGCTCGATGGCTTGGTAACCACCTTGTTCCATGAGGAGGTAGCCAATCTGGTGCGGCTGGCCAGGTTCTTCGTCGATGACCGGACAGCCGCCGAAGATCTGGTCCAAGAGGCGTTCATCAGACTCGCCCGGTCGCTGCACCGCCTTCACGATCCCGACAAGGTAAAGCCGTATCTGAGGTCGATCGTCTTGAACCTGGCACGGGATCACAACCGGCGCGGCTTGATGTCGCTTCGGCACCGTCCGCCCGCTGACCCCGATCCACCGACGTTCGACGAGCTGATGGAAATAGACGACGACCGATGGCACGTGATCGCCGCGCTACGGCAGTTGGCGCCCGGCCAGCGCAACGTGCTCGTCCTTCGGTTCTACCTCGAACTGTCGGTGGAAGAGACGGCCGCGACGTTGGGGGTGTCCGCCAACACGGTGAAGACACAGCAGCGACGGGGCCTGGCGGCGCTCGAGGAGATGTTGGAGTCGGGGGGTAGGGCATGACCACCCTCGAACGGCGCTTGCACGATGCTCTCCACGCCGGGGCGGCGCGGACGACTCCGGCGCCGGACCTGTTCGCCCGGGTGCAGGTGTCGATCGAAGACGACCGGCTTCGGAGGCTCAGGCTGCGGCGTGGCGTGGCGGTGGTGGCGCTGCTGCTGGGGGCGTTGGCGTCGGTGGTGGTGGGAACGTCTACCTATGAAGAGGGGAGATTGCTCATGGCTTGGTGGGTGTTGGAGGCGATCACCACGGTCGTCCTGTTCGGGTTGGCGGTGTGGTTGGGGCCTTTCATCAAGCGCTTCGGCCGGGCGTATGCCGCCGATGTTTTCAAGGCCAACCCGGCGACCGGCAAGAGCTACATCGTGCTCGCCGACATCGTGTATTACCTGATCTTTGGCGCCTACATCCTGTTCACGGTGCGGTTCCAGCGGGAAGGCAACTGGTCACCGAACGTGGGGCCGAACCAGGTGCAATGGGAGCTGGCCCGTATCGGCGGGATCCTGCTGATCATCGGGATTCTGCACGGCGCCAACATCGTGTTGATGCCCGTGTTGGGCCGGCTGTTCTCGCTGAATCGAAGGCTGGATGCCCGTAACGCCCAGGAGGGCATGGATGCCTGAGGTCGAGGAAGGGGTGTTCGGTCGGCGGGTGATCCAAGCTGGTGACGGAGACGAGCGGCTCGGGTGGGAGGGCTGGTTCGCGATGTTTGTGGCGGCCGCAACGGTGGTGCTGTCCGGGCTGTTGCTTCCGCCCTGGGTGGGAGTGGCGTCGGAGGCGCTGCCCGTGCCCGATTCGGCGACGACTCCGTTGGATCCGGCTCGGGTCATGCTGGGTCTCGGCCTGGCGGTGGCGATGATCGCCGGCGCGGTCTGGCTGGTCAGGCGTACCGACTGGGGAGCGACTGAGGGTCGTCAGTAGTGGAAGGAGCCGGTCCAGGCGCCGTCGACATGGTCGATGGTGATGGAGCCGGGCAGCAGGGCGGTGATGTCGTCGACGACGAAGTCGACGATCGGCGGTTCAGTGGCGCCCGGTTCGGGCTTGCACAGTTCGTAGAGGACGGGCCGGACCGCGACGTGGAGGACGTCGCTCACCGGCCAGGACAGCTGGTCGGCGTCGTGATCGCGGAACGTGAGCCGCTTGCGGATGAGGCAACTGAACAACACCTCGGCTTCGGCCACGAGCGGCTTGGTGCGGTCGGCGAGAGCGGCTTGGGCGGCGTCCGTGAGCGTGACGGTGACGCGCCGGTGGGCGATTTCTGCCGCGAGTTCGGTGTGCTTCCGAGTCTTCATGCCTTCTGATTGAACCAGGTCCTTGCGGTCCGTGTCGGGAATGGTGGGGGAACGCGCCGCCGGCACATCTCGTTCGTGTCGGTGTGGAGAAGGTTGTCGTTCTGTTGCTGGTGGTCGCGGCGTGTGGTCCCTCGGCCGACGCGGTGGATTGCCTGGACCGGTGGAACTCGGCCGTGGCCGCGGGAGATGTGGCCGCTCCCGCTGGCGCGGTGTCGGCGGCGGTCGGGTTTCAGGCTGCCCACAATTGGGAGGGCGGCACCGACGTGTGCTGGCTCTCGATCACCGTGGCGGACGGCGATCGGTCGGCGTGTCATGGCTTCTCGTTCGATGTAGACGGAACGTGGCTGCCGCCTGAGTGGGTGTCCGGCGGCTCGGAGCCTGGACGATGTTTTGACCCTCCGGATGGCGCGGTAACAACCAACGTCCGCGTCGATGGGACACTCGAGCGCGGCTGAGTCAAGGTTGCACCGAGTCCTCGCCGACGAAGATCCGGTACGGCGGCCACTCGGGTGTTTCGCTCCGGATGTCGGTGCGCGGTGGGATGAGTAGGGGTTCGAAGTAGTCGTGCAACTCGCGGATCTGTTGGTCGGTGACCTGACTGATCGGTCCGGCCATTTCGAGCCACAACGCCGGCCAATCCTCGGTCGACCAGTCCTCGACCGACCCGACGGGCGCCTCCGACCGGATGCGGTCGACGCCGCCGAGTTGGTCGATGTGGTGCTCGGTGAGCAGATTGCCCCAGTAGTAGCCCCGCAGATGGGTCGTGTAGAGGCGGCCATTCTCGATGTGCAGGGGAACGAAGGCGGCTTCGTACGGTGAGGCGCTGCGGCCGGTGTGGTCGAAGGTGATGAAGCCGGTGTCGAGGCGAATCAGCGAGGCGAGGTTGCGGAACGACTGCTTGAGCTTGGCGGCGGTGGCGTCGAGGTCGAGGGCTTCGGCGAAACACGCCGCGCTGATCATGATTTCGATCAGGTTGGAGCTGTCGGGGCATTCGACGCGCCAAGGTGTGGTGACGATGCTCAGGTACTGCGACCGTGAGGGCTGCCAGCCGGGGTCGAGCGTGTCGGCCGTGAGCATGACGTGTGGCTGCGAAGCCATGAGGCGCATGCGGCCGGTTGCCCAGTGCCAGCCCTTCTCGTCGAGGGGGCGTACCAGCATGCTGAACGGGAACTCGTCCGGGGGTGTGACAACGATGCTGGGCGGCTTCAGAACGGCAGGTGGCGTCGTCAGGATCGGTTCGACGATGTCGCGCCGCATTCGCAGGAGCCAGTCGACGAGGAGCGGTGTGTATTCGGCGGGATCGACCCGCGTCGAAACGGCAGCCGAAAGGTCGGGGACGTAGAGCGGGTTGTCGGGAGCGGCTGGTGGCATGGGTCGACCTTCGGGTGACCCTACCGACGGGATATCGGAAGGACGCTCAGATCTATCCGGTGTCGAGGTATTCGATCCGTTCGAGCGGTTGGCCGTCCGGTCGGCGGAACACCGGTTGGTGCCCTAGGCCGCTGACCGTGAACCGTGCTTCGTGAATGAGCGTGTGGTGGCGCCGGCACAGGAGCAGCCCGTTGGCGACGGAGGTCGTGCCGCCCGCCCACCAGGGTTCGATGTGGTGCACGTCGCACCACTCGGCTGGCCGGCGGCAAACCGGGAACGTGCAATGCCGGTCCCGGGCGATGACCGCTTCGCGCATCGGCCGGGTCACGAGCCGGCGGGCTCGACCGACGTCCAGCAGTTCGGAGCCAGGTCCGAACACGATCCGTCGGACACCTGCGTCGCAGGCCAGCCGTTCGATGGCCGGCCGGTGGAGAACGGTGTCGCCAATCTCGGCGAGCGTCGGCGTGTCTCCCGCCAACGTCGAGGCGTCGACGTGCACGAGCAGCGTCGGCGTGGCCGGCTGGTCACCCGACGACACAACGAGGTCGAACAGGGCGTCGGCGCGGCGGTGGGCGGGTGTCGTAGGGTCGTCGGGGTCGGGTAGCGGGGTGGCGGCCGTGATGGCTTCGATGAGTTGGGCGCCGCGTTCGGCGTCGAACAGTCCGTCGAGCTTCACCATGTTCTCGAACGTGCGCGACGCGAAGAGGTAGGTGAGGGACCGTTGGGAGGTCACGTCGGGATCTGGCGCGACCGCCTGCTGCCAGTAGGCGGTCGCCTTGCGGAGGTCGGTGACCCACTCGAGCGTCTCGGCCAGCTCACAGAGGTAAGTTTCAGCATCGTCGAACGCATCGGGGGCAGCCTGTTGCGCGGCGACGAGGGCCGACACCTGATCGGGGGAGAGACGTCCGACTTCGGCGAGATGGCGGGTGGTAGGCATCGCCTGTAGGGCGCGGGCTTCGGCGACGAGCCGTTTGGCCCGCCCGCCCGTTGCCCGGAACCGGTGGGTCAGGTAGGCGGTCGTAGAGGTGTAGCCATCACGGGCGAACGTCTGTCGTTCGTCGACAGCGGCCAGGCGGCGTTGCGCCTGAGCGTGAAAGAGGTCACCGATCCGGCGCAGGTGCTCATACGACAGCGTGAGCGCGTCGTTGTCGAACGCTTCGACCGACTCCGTCTCAGCCCACGCCAGAGCCGTGAGCGCCACCTCGTACGGGTCGTCGAACCAGTCGGGTTCTTTCGCTTGAGCAACATCGAACATATGTTCGATCATGGTCG
>JBFKPQ010000160.1:0-5456 GCA_041628225.1 Acidimicrobiia bacterium
ACGACCTCGCTCACACCGGCGACCACGACCACGGTCACCGTCGCCTCGACCACGACTACGACCACGACGCCCGTCACGACGACCACCAGCACGGCCGTGAGCACCACGACCACCAAACCACCGCTCGGCGGCGAGCCGATCGAGATCGGCCCCGTGGAAGGCGATGTGCTGGCCGTCGTCGGGGTGGAGTACGACGACGTTCTGAACGTTCGAGAGCTCCCGGGGACGAATCAGGCGATCGTCACCACCCTGCCGCCGTTGTTCGACGACGTGGTGGCCGAAGGCGAGGCCTGGCAGCTGAGCCGTTCGATTTGGGTGAAGGTGACGGCCAACGGCGTGACCGGCTGGGTGAACTTGTCGTTCCTCGCCTATCTGGGCGTCACCGACGACGTGACATCGGCCCTCATCGCCCAACTCGGCACGACGCCCGAAGCCGACACGATGCTCGAACTCGGCATGATCGTCGCCGAAGCGTCAGCCTCGGAGGATCCGCCTTCGCGCCTCGCCGTGGTCAAAGCTCCGACCGTCGGCGATCTCGGTGAGGTCACGATCGACGTCATCGGATTGGGCGACGACGCCGTGTACGGCGTCCGACTGGTCGTGTTCGGTACACCGAGCGACGGCGGCTTCGCCCTCAAGAGCGTCGAGCAGACGACGTTGTGCGCCCGCGGCTCCACCGGCGAAGGGCTGTGCCCGTGACCGTCACTCCTCGAGTTGGAGGTAGGTTCTCGGGACCCCGGGGAACGAGTTGTCGTAGCTGATCTGGGTATCGGCTCCCGGCAGGTTCACCGTGTAGCCGATGATGCTCCCGTTGAAGGTGGTGTTGCTCGCCGACGACATGCTGATCCCGCCCAGGGGCGCGAACTGCACGCCGTTCCAAGAATGGCTCGAGCCGCTCCAGATGATCGAGTTGACGTTGCACTTCGGGCCCTGTGCCTCGTTATAGATGCTGAAGAGCGACAGTCCGGTCGTGTCCCACGGGCCAGTCAACGTGTTGGCCGGACCGGTCACGTGGATCTGGCCGCGAGCCACGAACGTGGCATACAGCTCGCCGCCCACGCCCGTGCCCGAGATACCGCCGAGATCGAGATCGCCTTCGGAGAAGTAGAGGCCGTCGGCGATGATGCCCGAATAGCTGACATCTGCGGCGGAGTAGAAGTACTCACCGGCGGCGCTGGCAACGGTGGCAATCGAGCCTCCGGGGGCATAGTCGTCGATGATCCACCCGCCGGGGATCGGCTGGATGGGTACCTGCGTCTCGGAGCCGGTCACGACCACATTGGTCTTGTTGAACGATTCCACGTAGGTCACATCACCGTTGATCGTTCCCGGTGTGGCGGCGGGAGCGGTCACCTTCAGCCGGCCATTCGAATGTACGTCGCCGTCGATCACGAGGTTGGCGCCGTCGAGCTGCAGCTCGAAGGGGCCGCACACGCTGCCGTCGGCGAAGATGGCGTGCCCGCCGAGCCCGGAGATGTGGTCGCAGTACGCCACCGCCCTGGCCCGGGTATCGATCTCGTCGTCGCCGACGAAGCTGCCGAAGGTGGCGTCGATGTCCGATTCGATCACGGCCTCCCACTGGCCGGACCCGAGGTCGGTGATCGTCACGGTGATCTCGGGATCGGTGTTGTCGAACCCGTTCTGGGTGGCTGACGCACGCCCGGCCACGATGGGGTCGGCGGTGGCCTGACACGACGCCCACGCCGCGGCGAGGGACGCGTGGTCGGCGGCGTTTTGTGCGTACCGCCGTTCGTCGAAACCGCGACCTCCGTCGAGAGCAATGGCCATCATGCCCATGAGGAGGAGCATGATGGCGGCGATGGTGACGGCGGCCGCACCTCGATCGTCGGAGTGGAGACGGCGCATCATGGTGTCGGGTCGCAGGTCAAGCCGGTGAACACGGTTCCGGTCTCCTCTCCTCTTACCGTGATCGTCCCTCCGAACCACTGGCCGACGATCGGTGTGATCAGGGTGACGTCGTGCGTCACGGTGACGGTCACGAAATCCTCTCCTCCGGGCCCGGCGCCCAGGTTGCACGTCACGGCGACGTTGCCGGGAACGATGGCGGGGCTGTCGGTCGCTCCCACCACCCGGGCTCGAGTATCCGTGTGATCGTCCGGATCGAACGAGGCGAACATGGCGCCTTCCTGGGCGGCATCGCGGATCTCGACGTGCGCCACGATCGCCCGGCCGAGGTCGACCATGCCCAGCACGAGGATGATCAAGAACGGCAGGAGGAAGGCCGTCTCGACCAAGGCCGCGCCGCGTTCGTTCAGCCTCATAGCTCACCCCGGAAGATGGTCCGGCGCGACACCGAGTCGGCGTTGATCGTGCCGATGAATTGAGTGACGAGCGGTGTGATGCCGGTGTAGCTCGTGCGGACGGTGACGATGATCCGCGTCGAACTGGTGATGATGTCGGGATAGGGCGTGGTACCTGTCTGGCAGTCGACGACGTTGCCGAAACTGTCCACCAGCGGGTTGCCGGCGCCGTCGTCGTACGTGATGTCGATGTCGGAATCAGCCAGCGTCACGAACGTCAGGCGAGCGCGGGTCGCGTCGCGGATCGCAGCACAATCGACATAGTGGGGATCGGGCGTGCCGCCCGCCGACGTGGCGAAGCGGACGCCGTCACGGCTGGCAGATTCCAGTTCGTTCTCGATGGCGATGGCGCGGCCGAATTCCACCACCCCCAGGATCACCAGGAGGAGCAGTGGCAGAATCAGCGCCATCTCCACGACGGTGGCGCCATCGTCTCTGCGCAATGGCCGCAATTCGGGTGCCTCCCACAGCTGTCCCAGCGCTCAACCTACCACGGAGCGTGGGCGCGCGGAAGGGCGAGCAACCTCGCTTTGGGCTGTTCGCCTGCGGCGACGAATTGCCGACGATGTCAGGCGCGCAGGTGGGGCGCGACGTCTGTCTCGTATTCGGCGTGTCGGTCGGTCTCGAGTTTGGAGTAGATGAGATCGCCGTTGAGCGACACCTCGAACACTCCACCTTTGCCAGGAACCAGGAGCACTTCGAAGCGCTGCCCGAACTCCTCGAAGATCTTGTCAGCCATGCCCACGGCACGGTCCGTGTAGTTTCAAGCCCGGCAGAAAAAGATGTCGATTCGGTCCATGGCAGCAGGGTAGCCGGGTTTCGTCGGCCGGCCCGACTCATCCTGCCGGAACTGGCAGTGGCGGCGGGACGATCCGGTGCGCCTGGCGATGCGGGCTTTAAGATCATGCCGTGGACGTAGCCGCCGACTTCGCCGCCGCACGCACCGATGACCACCGAGTGGTCCTCGAAGGGTTTCATGCCATCAAGCATGCAGTCCGTTTCGGAGCCGAGATCGTCACGGCGATCCGGGCGCAGGGCAAGGACGCTCCGACGGACCTCGCTCCCGACCTAGCCGCATGGCTTGCGTCCCATGTCCGGACGGTCGATCGAGCAGTGTTCGAGCGCGCCGTGCCGCACCCGCATCCGACGGGTCTCGCCGCCGTGGCCGTCCGCCCCACCTCCCCGCCGTGGCGTGAGCTGCCTTCCAAGCCGCGGGTCATCCTCGACGGGCCCCGGCGTCCAGGGAACGTCGGGGCCGCCATTCGTATCGCGGCGGCTGCCGGTGCTGCCGCGGTGGCCGTGCGCGGCGACATCGACCCGTGGTCACCGGCCGCCGTCCGAGGCGCGGCCGGGCTGCAGTTCGCCGTACCGATCTATCGACATCTCCCCGACCTCAGCGGACCCGTGTGGGCCCTCGACCCCGACGGAGACCAACTGGCCGACACGATCCCGGACTCGGTGGACCTCGTGTTCGGCTCGGAGCGGTCGGGCGTATCGGCCGAGCTGCTCGATCGCGCCGACCGTCGCGTCGCGCTACCCATGACGCCGGGCGTCTCGAGCATCAACCTGGCCGCGTCGGTGGCCGCCGTCTTGTACGTGTGGCGAACGGCGGCATCCGTAGGCGACGGCGGCGACGGCTAGGACGGTAGGCTCGCCAACGATGGAGAAACTGCGCAAGGCCGAGTACGAAGACGAACTCGCCCGACTGCACGTCGAGCTCGTGCATCTCCAGCGTTGGGTCGTCCGCACCGGACACCGGCTCGTCGTGCTGTTCGAGGGGCGCGACGCGGCCGGCAAGGGCGGCGTCATCAAGCGGATCATGGAACCCCTCAACCCACGGGTCTGCCGTGTGGTCGCCCTCGGCGCTCCCAGCGACCGCGAATCGACACAATGGTATTTCCAGCGCTACGTACCTCACCTCCCGGCGGCGGGCGAGATCGTGCTCTTCGACCGCTCGTGGTACAACCGGGCCGGCGTCGAGCGCGTGATGGGGTTCTGCACGGAGGCCGAATACTGGGAGTTCCTGCGGACCGCGCCCGAGTTCGAACGGATGCTGATTCGGTCAGGCATTCAACTCGTCAAGTACTGGTTTTCCGTGTCCGACCACGAACAGGAGCGTCGCTTTCAGGCTCGACTCGACGACCCGACGAAGCGATGGAAACTCTCACCGATGGATCTCGAATCGAGGCTGCGGTGGGAGGAGTACTCCAAGGCGAAGGACATCATGTTCCAGTACACGGACATCGCCGACTCGCCCTGGTTCGTCGTCAACGCCGATTCGAAGCGCCGCGCCCGGCTCAACTGCATCGCGCACCTTCTGTCACTCGTGCCCTACGAGGAGCTCGATTCCCCCGCCGTAGAGCTACCCGAGCGGGTGCGGGCCCAACACTCCATCGAGCGACCTCCGATCGACTCGCAGCGGTGGGTGCCCGACAATTTCTGAGTCTCAGACCGCCGGCTCGGCTCGCCACTGGTCGAGCGTGTCGGCGATCGAATCTCGAACCTGGTCGAGTACCTCGCCGACCTTCTCCCCGGACACGCGTGGCACGGGCGCTCCAAAACGGATCCGAACCTCGGTACCGAACGGAATCGGCATGAGCTTGTGCTTGAGCAACTGCCAGCTGCCGTCGATGGTCGTGGGAACGATCGCCAGGTCCGGTGCTGCTTCGAACAAGGCTTCGGTGCCGCTCGTGCGAAACTGCTTGAGCTTTCCGTCGCGCGAGCGCGTCCCCTCGGGGAAGATCACCGGCGACACCCCACGCTCCTGACACCGTCTTCCGAACGCTCGGATCGTCTCGACCGCCTGCGACCGGTTGGTCCGGTCGATCAAGGCGTTACCGCCTCGGCGGAGGTTGAACGAAACGAGCGGAATCCACCGGCCAAGTTCGGCCTTGGCGATGTACTTGGGGAAGTTCGAGAACAGCACCCCACCGAAGATGGGGACGTCGAACAAGCTCTGATGGTTCGACACGAAGATGTAGCCTCGCTCCGGCTCGATGGCGGGGTCGCGTTCGATGCGGAGCTTCATGCCCGACAGGCGGAAGCACCATACGAGCACCCGCTGAGCGGCTCCAGCCATGAGTTCGACCGCTCGTTCACCGAACAGCCGCGCCACCCGCAGCACGACATCGCCCA
>JBFKPQ010000161.1:0-5441 GCA_041628225.1 Acidimicrobiia bacterium
ATGACGATCCGCCGCCGCAGCTTCAGTGAAGGGGTCACCTCGCCCGACTCCGGGCTCCATTGCTCGTCGACCACGACGTGCTTGCGGATCTGTTCGACGTGGGACACGGACTCGTTGACCCGGGCCACATGCTGCTCGATCTCGGCCACCACCTCGTCCGATGCAAGGCCTTCGGTGTTCTCCCGGTCGAGGGCCAGCACGGCCACGAGAAACGGACGCCGGTCCCCCACCACGCAGGCATGCGCCACCGTCGGATGCGCGGACAAGGCCAGCTCCAGAGACGCCGGGGCGACGTTCTTGCCGGATGCGGTGACGATGAGGTCCTTCTTGCGTCCGGTGATCGTGACATAACCCTCGTCGTCGATCTCGGCGAGATCTCCCGTGCGGAGCCAGCCGTCGGCATCGAACGTCGCAGCCGTCGCCTCGTCGGCTCGGTGATAGCCGGCGGCAACGTTGCCGCCGCGGATGAGGAGCTCTCCATCGGGAGCGGTGGCCACCTCGACGCCGGCGAGCGATCGACCCACGGACCCGATCCGATCGTTTCCAGGCAGATTGGTCGTCGCGGGGCCGGTGCACTCGGTCATACCGAACAACTCGTGCAGAGGAAGGCCCAACGTTCGCAGCGACCTGATCACCTCTGGCTGGATGGGACCGGCCGTGGTGATCGCCAACCGCGCCTCGTCGAGCCCGAGTTCGGCGCGCACCTTGCGAAGCACGAGCCGGTCGGCCGTGCGAGCCAGAACCGCCGTTGCCGGGTTCGGATGGTCGAGCAATGCAGCCTGGGCCGCCCGTGCGGCGGCGATCGCCTGTTGCCGCCGCCGATCATCGAGGCCCGCCAAGCGGGTTTCGACCCGCTGATGGAGCGTCTCCCAGATGCGGGGTACACCGACGAACAGGTGCGGTCGGGCGCCGCGTACCACGTTCATGATGGCCGCCGGTGTGGCGCAGTACGTGACATGACCCAGCAACCACAAGCCGAGATAGTGACTGGCGATGCGCTCGGCGATGTGAGCCAGCGGCAGGTAGGACACCAACCGGGGCCGTGCCGGAAGATCCAGGGCCTGACCCATCGCCGCCAGCGTCCACAGCACGTTGCGCTGCGTGATGACGACGCCTTTCGGATCGCCGGTCGTGCCGGAGGTATAGATCAGCGTTGCGATCGAGTCGGCGTCGACCGCCGCGGCGCGGTCGGCAACGGCCGGACTGCGGTCGTGCGCCACGAGAGCGTCCCAGTCGTCCTCCAAGGTCAACTTGATCGGTACCGGCGTGTCGCGCCAGACGGCGGTCCGGTCCGCTTCGAAGATGGCCGCCTTCACCTGCGCGTTGCCGGAGACATAGGCGACCTGGGCAGGCGCCAACGTCTCATACACGGAAATCGGAATGGCTCCCGCGTGCACCGCCGCCAGGTCGGCGATCACATGCTCGGGTCGGTTGCCCATCATGACCGCCACGGTGTCGCCCGGTTCGATGCCGGCGGCGATCATCCCGGCGGCGACACGCCAGACCGACTCGGAGAACTGCTGCCACGTCAGGTCACGGCTCTCCCCTCCTGCCCTCCAACTGATGGCGACGTCGTCGGGCGCCTCGGCGACGTTGCGAGCCAGCACGTCGACCAGGGTGACGCCGTCGATCAGCTCATCGAGTGCCTGGCGTTCGGCGGCGAGAGGTGAAGCTCGCATCAGGCCACCGCTCCCTGTTCGAAGAGGTCATCGATGACCGCGGTCGGAAAGCCCGCCTCGGCGAGCACCTGCCGCGTGTCACGGCCGATCGCCGGTGCGGGCTGAGGCTCCTGCGAGACCGTCCGGCTGAAGCGTGGCGCCGGTCCTGGCTGGGGAACACCTGCGACATCCACGAACGTGTTCCGGGCCCGGTTGTGAGGGTGATCCGGCGCTTCCGCAAACGAAACGACGGGAGCCACACAGGCGTCGGTTCCGGCGAAATGGGCAGTCCAATGCTCCTGTGTGCACTCGGAAAACCGCTGCGCGATCGCGGCGCGCAGGGTCGGCCAGCCCGACCGATCGTGCTGCGCCGGGAGGCGGCGATCGTCCAAGTCGAGAGCCGTGAGCAGCTCCGCGTAGAACTGCGGCTCGATGGCCCCGACCGCCATGTGCCGGTTGTCCGAGGTGGCGTACGTCGTGTACCAGGGCGCGCCGCCGTCGAGAGGATTGGCGTGCCGTGCGGTCGGATCCCACAGTCCTGATCCGAGCATCTCGTACATCATGGTGGCGAGCAGTGCGGAACCGTCCACCATGGCTGCGTCGATGACCTGACCCTGGCCCGAACGAGTCGCCTCCCAGACCCCTGCCAAGACTCCGACGGCCAGGAGCATGCCACCGCCGCCGAAGTCGCCGACCAGGTTGAGCGGCGGAACCGGCCGATTCTCGTCGCCGATGGCGTGGAGGACCCCCGAGACGGCGATGTAGTCGATGTCGTGCCCTGCATCGAGCGCGCACGGGCCCTCTTGACCCCAGCCGGTCATCCGTCCGTAGACCAACCGTGGGTTCCTGGCGAGGCACTCGTCCGGTCCGACGCCCAACCGTTCGACGACACCCGGCCGGAACCCCTCGATGAGCGCATCCGCTTCTTCTGCCAACCTCAATACGACCGAAGCCCCACCGGGGTGCTTGAGGTCGATGGCGACCGATCGGCGACCGCGAGCCAACGCCCCCGGCACGGATGGGGCGTTCGGTCGCTCGATCCGGATCACTTCGGCGCCGAGATCGGCGAGCACCATGCCGCAGAACGGCGCCGGCCCCAGGCCGGCCAACTCGATGACCTTGAGCCCGTCGAGCGGACCGGGCATCAGACGCCCACCTGCGCCGCCGCATGGTCGAGCCGGGCCGCTCGACGCGCCAGGATGTCGCGCTGTTCCGGATGCGTGATCACATACAGTTCGTCGGCAGCCACGGCGTCGACGACGCGCTCGGCCACTGCCTCGGGCGGTATCACCCCGCCCACCAGGGGCCCGTCCGGCTCCACATGGTCGTCACCGGGCCGGAGTCGCTTCGAATTCTCGTTGATCGGGGTGTCGACGATCATCGGGCAGAGCACGGAGACGCCGATGCCCCGAGGAGCCAGCTCGCGACGCATCGACTCCGACAGGCCGACGACCGCGAACTTCGAAGCGCAGTAGACGCCCAGCCCCTCCATCCCGATCAGGCCGCTCATCGATGCGGTATTGACGAAATGGCCACGACCCTGCTCGAGCATGATCGGCAAGAAGGCATCGACGCCGTGGACGACACCCCAGAAGTTGACGCCCATCACGAAGTCCCAGTCGACCGGCGTTGCGTCGGCGAGGGGCCCGAACAGGGCAACGCCGGCGTTGTTGCACACGATGTCCACACCGCCGGCTTGCCGGAGTGTCTCCTGAGCGAGAGCTTCGACTGCTGCGCGGTCGGTCACGTCGGTGCGGCTGGACCAGACGCGGGTGCCATGTCGCCCGACGACGTCACGAGCTGCCGCCAGTGCGCCTTCGTCCACGTCGGCGAGCATCAGATGAGCACCTCGCTCGGCGAAGGCATGGGCGAGTGCCAGGCCGATGCCGCTGGCTCCGCCGGTGACCACGACCACTCGATCTTCGAACATCGTTCCTCCTCGCCGTGACCTTACCGACGGATAGGGTGATGACGATGATGGATGGGCACGTGGCATTGGTGACCGGTTCGACGTCGGGAATCGGCGAGGCGTGCGCTCGGCTCCTGGCACAGCACGGTGCCACCGTGGTCGTCAACTCGGCGCGATCGGTCGATGCGGGCCGGCAACTGGCGGCGGACCTCGACGGCACCTACGTCCAGGCCGACGTGGCAGACCCGGACGCGGCCGCCAAACTCGTCGACGTCGCCACCCGCACGCACGGCCGGCTCGACGTCGTCATCAACAACGCCGGGTGGACCAAGGTCATCCCGCACCGGGATCTCGAATCGGCCAGCGACGATGTGTGGCGGAGGATTCTCGACACGAACCTCATGGGTACCTGGCACGTGAGCCGTGTGGCCGCACCATGGCTCCGTCGCGACGGCGGGGGGTCCATCGTGAACATCACCTCGATCGCCGGCCTGCGCGCCATCGGAAGCTCCATCCCGTACGCCGTGTCGAAAGCCGCCGTCAATCACTTGACCGTTCTGCTCGCCAAGGCGCTCGGTCCCGACATCCGCGTCAACGCCGTGGCCCCGGGGCTGATCGATACGCCGTGGACGGCCGGCTGGGACGAGATTCGCGCCCAGGTTCGCCAGTCGGCTGCTCTCGAGCGAAGCGGCAAGCCCGACGACATCGCGCAGGCGTGTCTCGCGCTGGTCCGCGCGCCGTATACGACCGGAAGCGTCCTCGTTGCCGACGGAGGACTGACGCTGTGATCGACCGCACACCATTCGAATCGCCGGTACCCGACGACCTGGCACACCTACGCCGCCGGGTAGCCGAGTGGTTCGAAGGTCGCCCCCCGGTGACCGAATTCGAGGCCGACGAGGTGCGGGCGGCGCGCGAGGCGGGCCAATCGGTGTTCGGTCCCGTGCGACGTTCCGATCGGGCTTCGAATCGCGTGATCTCCGGACCGGGCGGCGATCTCACCATCCGGATCGTGGAACCGAATGCCGAACCCCGCGGGGTGTTCCTCCACATCCACGGTGGCGGATGGGTGCTGGGCGCCGCCGATCAATCCGACGACCTGACCGTTCCGCTCGCCGACGCCTGCAACGTCACCGTCGTGTCGGTCGACTACCGACTGGCGCCGGAGCATCCGTATCCGGCCGGATCCGACGACTGCGAGGCGGCGGCGCTCTGGCTCATCGAACGGGCCGGGGCCGAGTGGGGAACCGATCGGCTGTTGATCGGCGGCGAGTCGGCCGGCGCCAACCTGTCCGCGGTCACTCTCCTCCGCACTCGTGACCGACACGAGTACACCGATTGGTTCGGCGCCAATCTCGTCTACGGCGCCTACGACCTCTCGGACACACCGAGCGTTCGACAGCTGTCTCCCCACGACAACATCTTGCGCCGCGACACGATGTCCTGGTTCATGGGTCACTACTTGCCGAACGACGTCGACCCTCGCCATCCCGACGTGTCCCCGCTGTACGCGCCGCTGCACGACATGCCGCGGGCGATGTTCACCGTGGGAACGGCCGACCCACTACTCGACGACTCGTTGTTCATGGCGATGCGCTGGGCTGCGGCAGGCAACGAGACCCGGCTGGAGATCGTTCCTGGCGCCGTCCACGCGTTCGACTACTTCGACATCGAGAGCGCCGCCCGAGTGCGCCAGCAGATGTACGACTTCTTGAGGGTCAGCTGATCTCGTCAGATTCGGGATCTGGCTCCGCTTCGGCCGCGGCAGCCACGCGGCTCTCGATCTCGACCGACGTGGCGATCTCCTCGAACTCCTCGTCGTCGATGAGCCGATTGGCCACCACGGGGTGTTCCTGCAGATAGGCCGAAACGAA
>JBFKPQ010000162.1:0-5439 GCA_041628225.1 Acidimicrobiia bacterium
CGGGGTGATGCTGTCGTCGGGGCTCGTGGTGATCGGCGTCGCCGAACGCGTCGAGGTGCTGGTGATCGGGTTGTTGATGATGACGACGTTCGACGTCATGGTCGACGTCGCCATGAATCTCCAAGGGTCCTGGCTGAGCGCTCGCCGCCACCGGCCCGTGATGAACCGGCTCCATGGGGCGTGGAGCGTCGGCACCCTGGTCGGTGGTCTGGGGGCGGCCCAGATGGCCGCGCTCGGCGTGTCGGTGACCGCGCACCTGATCGGAGCGGCCGTCGTGCTGGCAGGGGTACTCGTCTACGTCGGCTCCGGATTGCTCCGTACCGATGAGCATCCCGTCGACCAGGCGGCTTCGACCCGCCGACACACGATGACCGGCTTCGGTCTGCTGGCGCTCGTCGGCTTCGCGGCGGTCGTCATCGAGTCGACGGCGATGGACTGGGCGGCGTTCCGATTCACCGACGACTTCGGAGCTTCGGCGGCGTTCGGCGCCCTCGGCTACGCGGCAATGGCGGGCGGCATGACCACCGGACGCCTGGCCGGAGACCACCTCCTGCACCGGCTCGGGAGTGCGCGCCTCCTCAACGTGGCCCTGGGGACGGCCGGTCTCGGCCTCACGCTGGCCACCCTGGTCCCGTCACCGCCGGTGGCCTATCTCGGCCTGCTCCTCACCGGACTCGGAGGATCGACGATGCTGCCACAACTCTACGACCGGGCCGCCAAGTGGCCCGGCCGGCCCGGAGCCGGACTCGGCGCCCTCACGGCCGGCGTTCGGGCGGCCGTTCTCCTGTCGCCCCTGGTCATCGGCGGCCTGGCCGGGATTGGTCTTTCGATCGGGTCGGCCATGGCCGTCTTCACGCTTCCCGCCGTCGGGCTGTTCTGGTACTGCAGCCGGGCGATCGAACGACATCGCTAGGTTCAACCCGGAACAACCTGGGAGGGAGCAGTCATGTCCGATCTCGACGTCTACGCGGCGCGCAACGCGGCGTTCGCAGAGACTTTCGACAAGGGAGACTTGGTCATCAAGCCGAACTTCGGCACGATCGTTCTCACCTGCGTCGACCCCCGGGTCGACCCCGCCTATTTCGCCGGACTCGAACTCGGCGACGCGCTCGTCATGCGCACCGTCGGTGCCCGCGCCACCGAAACAGCCATTCTCGAGGTGGCCGTGCTCTGGCAACTGATGAAACTAGGTGCGGGCGGCGTCGACCCGACGCTCGGCCTGGCGGTCATCCACCACACCGGATGCGGAATGGAGAAATTCGCTCAGCCGCCGGTCGCGGCCGCCATCACCGACGTGTTCGGATCGTCGGACGTAGTTGACACGTACTCCATCACAGATCCGGCTTCCAGCGTTGCGGACGACGTCAGGCAGGTGCTGTCCTCGCCTCACACACCCGCCGGGTTGACCGTTTCCGGACACGTGTACGACGTCACCTCCGGTCGACTCGAACAGGTCGTCGCCCCGGCGGTGGCGGGCTGACCTACATCTCGGGGGTCGGCAACATCTCGTAGATGTCGACCGCGTAGTCGCCGCTGCCGTCACTCAAGTACGGATGACCGTCGACGAGGGACTCGGCCTCGTCGAGGCTGGCCGCCTGCACGATCGAGTATCCGCTCAGCGGTGTGGCGGTGCCGGCGGAACCGTCGTCGACCACGGAGACACCCGCACCGAGCGGCGTGCCGATGTCCACCAAGGCCCCACCGACGCGACCCATCCAGGCGCCCCACTTCGCCATGACCTCCTGCTGTTGGTCCGGCGTCATGTCGCCCATGTCGGTCGCCTCACCCTTGTAGACGAGCATGTAGTTCGGCATCGCTCCTCCTTCGCGGCCGCCGCTACCCAAGATACCGAAGGCACGTGGTCCGTGGTCAGAGCTCTCCGTCCAGCACCGCCGCGATGACGTCGCGCGCGCGGCGGCGCACTTCGGGCAAGTCGGACAGCCGGTCGAGGGTGGCGTACTGGCGGGCCATCCGGGCGTTGCCCGCGAGGTGCTCTCGATGACGATCGAGGAAGTCCCAGTACAGGGTGGTGAACGGGCAGGCGTCCTCGCCGATACGGCGAGTCGGATCGAACCGGCAGCTCGCGCAGTAGTCGCTCATCCGGTTGACGTATGCGCCGCCCGATACATAGGGCTTGGTCGCCATCCTTCCCCCGTCGGCCCACATTGCCATGCCCATGACGTTCGGGCCCATGACCCACTCACCGCCGTCGACGTAGCGTTCTCGCATCCAATCGCGGACCAGCCGCGGATCGACACCGACGAGGTTGGCGAAGTTGGAGAGCACCATGAGCCGCTGGATGTGGTGCACCCAACCCCGCTCGGCCAATCCGTCGAGCGTCCGGCGCACACAGTGCATGTCGGTGCTCGTTTCGCCGATCCATGCCGGCGGGATCGGTCGGTCGTTGCCGAGTACGTTGGCGTCCCACTGCTCGGGCCATAGCCAGTAGATGCCCCACACGAACTCTCGCCAGCCGATCACCTGACGAATCATGCCCTCCGCCGAGTTGATGGGCACGTGTCCCGCCCGGTAGGCGTCCTCGACCGCGTCGCACACCTCGTGCGGCAGGATCAGGCCGAGGTTCAGGTAGGGACTCAGCAGCGAGTGCGCTAGGTGCCAATTGTCCGAAACCATGGCGTCTTCGTACGGACCGAATTGCGGCAAAACGTTCTCCACGAAGTGTCGGAGGCGGGCCAGTGCGGCGCGCCGCGACGTCGCCCACCACCCGTCCGGATCTGAGTCGGAAGCGGTGTCGGGCAGGTCGGCCAAGACCGCACGGTCCACATCATCGAGACGGCTACGGACCGGCTCCGGCCAGCTGACATCCCGGGGTGGTGGCTCCCGGTTGTCATGATCGAAGTTCCATGCCCCGCCCGCCGGCTCGTCTCCGTCCATGAGATAGTCGAGTCGGGTTCGCTGCCATCGGTAGAAGTCCTCGAGACGAAGCCGCGTGCGGTCCCCTGCCCAGGCGGCGAACTCCTCCCGGTGACACAGGAACTGGTTGGACCTGACCGAACCGACACCGAGTCCCGTCAGCAGATCGCCGACGGGTCGCGAGTTGGGTTCCGTGACGACGACGTTGCTCGGCGAGTATTCGGCGACATGCTCCCGGAACCCGGCTCGAAGGCTGGGCGATCGGCGCAAATCGACGTCGAATCCCGACGACCGCAACTCGTCGGCGAACCGACGCATCGCCGTGATCACCAGATGCAATCGCTGACGGTGGAAAGGCCGGTCGCCGATCATGGCTTCGCTCTCGACCATCAAGATCCGGGTCTCCGATGGAGAGGCGTCAGCGAGGGCACCGATCCGCCGATTGAGTTGGTCGCCGAGCACCCAGACAGTCCGCATGGTCTGTGTCTACAGCAGCGCGACGGCGATCACACCACGCACCGACCACAGCGCGGTCCGGACCCAGTTGAGTCGAACGAGGCGCGCCACCGTCGCTGCCACCGACCTGCCCTTCGACAACCGACCGTGCAGCGGCACGAACACGACCGCCGTCAGCGTCCAGATCACCACGAGCAACACCGCGCCGGCGAGAGCAAGCGGCCCGCCGGTTCGGGTCAGTAGCGCGGCGGAAGCGATCTCCACCAGCGCAGGGACGACGAGGAGCGCGCCCATCCGGCGAGTGTGGGACGCTTCGTAGGCGACGAACTGCTCTTCGCCGACGCGGACGAACAGCGGGTAGTGCACCAGTTGGATCGTCCAGATGAGCCCACCCATGAACAGGGTTGCCGCCAGATGGAGGGTCGTCACCGAAAGGCGGTGCTCGGTAGTTCGGTGAGACCGGCCACCAATCCTTCGACGATGATCTTGGCGACGGCGTCAGGATCCAGACCGGTGGGCAACGGCGGCGCCGAACCGGCGATGGACCGGGTAGCCAGGCCCGTCTCCGTGTGCGGGGGACGCGCCTCGAGAACTTGGATCTTCTGCCTACGCACCTCACGCCGCAGCGCCATCAAGGCGCTGGCGAACCCCGCCTTGCTGGCCGAATACGCGGCCAGACCCGCCGGTGCCATTTCGGCCACGACGCCCGTGATGCCGACCACGAAACCACCCGAGAGCTCGGGCAAGGCGGCGCGAATGACTCCCAACGGGCCGGTGAGGTTGACCGCCAGCAGTTCGTGCACGATCGCCTCGTCGGTGTCGGCGACCGATCCGAACGCCACCACACCCGAAGCTACGACGATGCCGTCAAGGCCACCCAGCGCACTCCGGGCCCACTCGACCAGCGAAGTCGGGTCGCCCGTCCGCAGATCGAAGGCGAGGGCCGGGACCTCGGCGCCGACCGCTGCTGAGGCGTGTTGCAGCCGTGCCGAATCGCGCCCTGTGAGGGCCACCCGTCCACCGCGTTGAGCCAGTTCACTCGCCACGCGGCGGCCGAGTTGTCCCGACCCGCCCAGCACCAGAACGCGGCGCCCGGAGAGGGAATCTGTCACGGCCGCCCACCAGCGACGGGACGGGTCTTGTAGACCTCGGTGAGGGTGCGATCCTCGATCCACGCGATCCGTTCCGACTCTTCCATGTCGTCGTACTGCATCTCGTGCACCCGGGCGACACCGAAGGCCACGGTGGCCCACGTCACCGCCAGAAACACCAGGCTGCCAAGGGCAAACAACACCAGATCGGTCATGATCGCTCTCCAGTCAGTACGAGCGTCCCGAGCGAATGGATGGCCGGCACCCACAGTCCCACGAAGATGCCCATCTGGCGATCGACGAGGAACCACAACGCAACGGACAGCAAGAACGACAGGAAGGCCGCCGCCAGGAACACAAGCTTCGTCCTGTGGAAGGACGTCAGCGCGTGCCGCAGCGCCTGGGGATTCTGTTTTGTCAGTGATGGAAACGACACAATCACTCCTCTGCGTATCCATCGTTCCTACGGACCTCAGCCAGGTTTTGGATGAGACGGCGATGGACTCAGAGCGATTCGGCGAGTTCCGTCAGCTGGGCGGCCGCGTCTTCGGTGATCGGATCGCCGTGCCCGACGTAGACGGCCGAAACGTCGAACGTGGCCAGCCGACGGATCGATTCGATGGCGCGGTCCATGTCTGCCGTGAACCGAGCGTTTGGTCCGTTGAGGCGGCCGTCGGAGCTGGTGAGCGCGTCGCCGGCGAACAAGGCTCCGTCCACGACGTCGTACAGGCAGATGTGGCCTGCCGTATGGCCCGGCGAGCTGACGGTCTCGAGCCCGAAGAACTCCTCACCGTTGCCGAGACCGATGATTCGATGGTCCGACGTGATCGAATCGACCTCCTGGATGCCGGCCATGGCCAGCGCCCGGGGCGCCGAAGACAACACGGCGTCGAGACTGCCGACGTGATCGGGATGCCGGTGCGTCACGACCACCCATGCCACGTCATCCCATCCCAACCCCAGCGCCACGATGCCGGCTTCGACCGAGTCGACATCGCCGGCGTTCCCGGTGTCGATC
>JBFKPQ010000163.1:0-5435 GCA_041628225.1 Acidimicrobiia bacterium
CCGCTATCTCGGTTCCGAGGTCGACGGTGGCTACGCAGAATACGTCGTGGTGCCCTCCACCAATGCCCACCGCGTCGACACGGAGCTCTCCGACATCGAACTGGCGAGCTTTCCGTGCTCGTACCCGACCGCCGAACACATGCTCGAGCGAGCCGGGGTCCAAGAGGATCAGTGGGTGCTCGTGTCCGGCGCATCGGGTGGAGTCGGAGGAGCGCTGATCCAGCTCGCGAAGCGGCGCGGGGCACGGCTCGCGGCGCTGACGAGCGCCGGCAAGCTCGAGGCGGTTGGCCGGCTCGGCGCGGACGTGGTTCTCGACCGGGCCATGCCGGACCTCGCCGATGCGGTGCGGGATGCCACCGGAGGCGTCGACGTGTTCGCCGACGTGGTCGGAGGGGAGTTGTTCCCGCCGCTCCTCGAGACGGTGAAGCGCGGGGGTCACTACACGACGGCGGGGGCGATCGCCGGCCCGATCGTCCCACTCGACCTTCGCACCTTGTACCTCAACGATCTGACCATGCACGGCGCCACCGTGCTCCCCCCACGAGTGTTCTCCAACCTCGTCAGCTACATCGAGCAGGGCGAGATCCGTCCAGTCGTGGCGGCGACTTTTCCACTGACGGACCTACCCCAGGCCCAACAGGAGTTCCTCTCCAAGGACCACGTCGGAGCGTTCGTCATCGAGGTGAGATGAAGGTCGACGGACAGGACACGGAGCTGTCACGACCAGACGAGCGACCGAGGTCCGGGGGCGGGCCAGCTCAGTTCCACCGTGTAGCCCATCGGGTCGCGGCACGGAAAGCTCCAATAACCTCGCCACACCGGAGCGCTGTGCAGTGTCACCGCAGTACCGGCTGAGAGAAGCTCGACCGCCTCCCGGAACCGGCCTTCATCGAGTTCCACCGACCAACTGATGGCTGGAACCGTGTCCCCCTTCCAGCCCGGCTGCGTTGCCCACCCGTCGGGCGGCCGCGGTGCGTCGGAGGCCGCGAAGATCGTGAACTGGAACCCGGCGGAGTCGTAGCTCAAGAGCCCCTCCTCCTCGCTGAAGTACAGCTCGTCCAGCTGCAGCGTTCCTGAGTAGAACGCTCGCATCGCCGCCAGGTCACGCGCCGGGATGTACACGAAGCGCGGCCCGGTCGGCCGCGCGGTCGATTGGTCGTCCATCGATCCCTCCGGGCCGCCAGCGTAGCGACGAGCGTCGGGGAGAACTCCGGGGATCCGCGGGCTGACTCCGGACGCGGCCGATAGCCGATGTGGTCTGCGTGGTGACGCCAACCAACCTGCCCGTGTGTTGGCGATAGAATGGCCGGGTAGGACACCACCCCGGGGAGCTCTTCGAGAGCTGAGAGGGAGCGAAAGGCTTCGACCCGTGGAACCTGAACTGGCTCATACCAGCGGAGGGAGTGAGTGGATCGGCTCAGACACCGGCATCGCCCTCCTGCGAGGAGGATGCGATGCGACAACGTTCGATCTTGATCTGGCTCCTCGCCGCCGCTCTGTTCCTGGCAGCGTGCACAGAGGCCGAACCAGTCGACGCCGAACCGACGGAGATCGTGCTCATGACCCACGACTCGTTCGCCGTGTCCGACGGAGTACTCGAGGCGTTCACAGCCGAAACGGGCATCACGGTCCGGCTGCTCACGGCGGGCGACGCCGGAAGTCTCGTCAACCAAGCCGTACTCACCAAAGACAACCCGACAGCCGACGTCCTCTTCGGCATCGACAACACATTCCTCTCGCGGGCGCTCGATGCCGGACTGTTCGTCGCCTACGAATCGCCGGAGCTGGCGGGCGTCGACCCCACGCTCATCGTCGATCCGGAGCATCGGGTGACCCCGATCGACTTCGGCGACGTGTGCCTCAACTACGACAAGGCCGCCTTCGAGACGACCCCTCCACCCGCAACGCTCGACGACCTCCTCGATCCCGCCTACGCCGGCCAGCTCGTGGTCCAGAACCCCGCCACGTCGTCGCCGGGACTCGCGTTTCTGTTGGCGACCATCGCCATATACGGCGAAGAGGGCTGGCAGCGGTATTGGGCCGACCTCGTCGCCAACGACGTCGCGATCGCTCCCGACTGGGAAACCGCCTATTTCGGGAACTTCACCGGCGGTGGCGGTTCGGGGCAGCCAATCGTCGTGAGCTACGCCTCGTCGCCACCTGCGGCGGTGATCTTCGCCGAGGAGCCCCTCGGCGAAGCGCCGACCGCCGTGGTAACCGACGGGTGTTTCCGACAGATCGAGTTCGCCGCCATCCTGCGTGACTCGGGCTCCGCCCGCGAACTCATCGACTTCATGCTCAGCGAGACCTTCCAGGCCGACATCCCGCTCAACATGTTCGTGTTCCCGGCCCGCACCGGCACGCCCCTGCCGCCCGAGTTCGTGGAACACACCACCGTTCCCTCGGACCCGAAGACCCTCGACCCGGCCGTCATCGAAGCGAACCGCGACCGATGGATCGACGAGTGGACCCGGCTCGTACTTCCGTGACGAACCGCGGGTTCGGGTGGGCGGCCGTCCTTCCGCTCGTCTTTCTCGCCTACTTCTTCGTCTATCCCGTCGTCTCTATCCTGATCGTCGGGCTCGGCGCCGACGACCGCGGCTGGGCTGACGTGCTCAGCAGGTCCGGGCTCACCGACGTCGCCTGGTTCACGGTGTGGCAGGCGGCGGCCTCCACCGTGCTGACCCTGATCGTCGGCTTGCCGGTCGCGTGGGTGATCGCCCGGTTCCGGTTCCCGGGCCGCGCCGCGCTGCGCGCGGGACTGACGATTCCGTTCGTGATGCCGACCGTCGTCGTAGGAGCCGCCTTCCTGGCGCTCGCCGGCCCGCGCGGAATCGTGGACCTGTCGGGATCGGTGTGGCTGATCCTGGCCGCCCACGTCTTCTACAACATCGCCGTCGTGGTTCGCGTGGTGGGGGGACTGTGGGGCAGCCTGGACCCCAGCCTCGAAGACGCGGCCAGGGTCCTCGGGGCGTCACGCTGGACCGCCTTCCGCACGGTCACCCTTCCCCTCTTGCGACCGGCCATCGCGGCGGCTTCTTCGATCGTGTTCCTGTTCTCGTTCACGTCGTTCGGTGTGGTGTTGCTGCTCGGAGGCTTTCGCTTACGCACGATCGAGGTGGCGATCTGGCAGCGCGTCCAGACCGCCCTCGACCTGCGGGGTGCTGCGTTGCTTGCAATCGTCCAACTCATCGGCGTGACCGCGATCCTGCTCGCCTACTCCCGCTACCAGGCGCGGCGGGCAACACGCCAGCAACTCGTGGTCGACGCCGCCCGTCGGCCCGTAGGAGCGCGCCAATGGGGGGTTGTACTCGGCATCGTGGCCGGGGCGCTCATCGTGGAAGGCATCCCCTTGGGCGTTCTGGTGGTCCGTTCACTCCGGACGGCCGACGGGTGGGGCGTTCGCTGGTACCAGACGCTCGCCGAACTCGACTCGGCGTTCTTCGTTCCACCCACCGAAGCCGTCGCCAACTCGCTGTGGTTCGGCGTCGTTGCCATGCTCATTGCGGTCATCGTCGGAGGGTTGGCGGCCATCGTCATCGGCCGATCCGATCGCGGAGCCGCCGCCTGGTTCGACGCGGTCCTGATGTTGCCGCTCGGTACGTCGGCCGTGACGATCGGGTTCGGATTCCTCGTCGCGCTCGACGAGCCCGTCGACCTTCGGACGTCGATCTGGTTGGTGCCGATCGCTCACGCGCTCGTGGCCGTTCCGTTCGTGGTTCGCACCGTGGTCCCGGTGCTGCGCTCCATCCGCCATCGCCTCCGTGAGGCAGCCGCGGTACTCGGAGCCGCTCCCGCCGCTGTCTTCCGCCACGTCGACCTGCCACTGGTGGCCCGCTCGCTCCTCGCCGCGGCCGGACTCGCCTTCGCAGTGTCGCTCGGGGAGTTCGGCGCCACGACGTTCATCGCCCGGCCCGATGCCCCGACGCTCCCCATTGCCATCTTCCGATTCTTGGGTCGTCCCGGAGAAGCCAACTTCGGACAGGCCATGGCCATGAGCACCATCCTCATGGTCGTCACGGCGGTCGTGGTGAGCATCATCGACCGGTTCCGCTCCGAGGGAGGTGACTGGTGAGCCTTCGGCTGTCCGACATCGACGTGGTCATCGGCGACAACCACATCCTCGAGTCGGTCGACCTCGACGTCGTCGACGGCACGGTGGTGGCGGTCCTCGGTCCGTCCGGGTCGGGCAAGACGACCCTGCTGCGAGTCATCGCAGGGCTCCAGCCCGCCACGGGCCGGGTGGAGTGGTCCGGAGTCGACCTGACCGGTGTGCCGCCGCACCTGCGCGGCTTCGGCCTCATGTTCCAGGATTACGCCCTCTTCCCTCATCGGAGCGTCGCCGACAACGTGGCGTTCGGCCTGGAGATGCGTGGCGACGACCCGGCTGCGATCGCAGAGCGCGTGGCCGAAGTGTTGGGTTGGGTCGGCCTGGCCGATGCGGCTCGCCGGCGGGTGACGAGCCTGTCGGGCGGCGAGCAACAGCGAGTCGCGTTGGCGCGCACTCTTGCCCCGGCTCCGAAGCTGCTCATGCTCGATGAACCAGTCGGATCACTGGACCGGTCGCTTCGGGCCCGCCTCCTGGCCGAACTCGGAGAGATCCTGCGGCGCGAAGGCATCACCACCCTCTTCGTGACGCACGACCAGGACGAGGCGTTCGCACTCGCCGACCAAGTCGTCGTCGTCCGGGACGGACGAATCGTCGGGACCGGCTCACCTGAGGAGTTGTGGCATGCACCGCACGACGAGTGGATGGCACGCTTCTTGGGCATGACGAACATCGTCACGGGACAGGATGGGCAGAGCCTGATCCGGCCCGGAGCGATCCGGATCGACCCGGACGGTGAGATCCCCGCAGTGGTGGGTTCGGTCGCGTTCAACGAGGGTGGTTACGTCGTCGGGGTCCGCACCGACGAAGGCGACGACCTCAGGTTCCGAACCGAGCGGCGGCCGACCTTGGGCCAACGGGTCATGTTGACGATCGACGCACAAGGCATCGTCCCGCTCGAAGGCTGACATCAGCCGTCGAGCGATGCCAATGCTTCCGCGAATCCGTCGGGCAGGCGACGCGGACGGCCCTCCAAGTCCGTGATCGCACCGGTCATCTCCAGCGTCACGAGCGTCGCGCCGGAGCGGACGATGCGCTGATGCCAGCGAGTGCTGGCTCGCCGGACCTCCAGGACCTCGGTCTCGATCACGAGGTGGTCTCCTTCCATCGCCGAGGCGAGGAAACGCACGTCGACCGCCGTGACGACGATCTGGCACCCGGCGTCCTTCAGACGCGCCATCGAGAATCCCAGGGCGGCCAGCGCTTCGATGCGCGCCTGTTCGAAGTAGGTGAGGTAGACGGCGTGGTTGACGTGCTCGTATGGATCGAGCTCCGACCAACGGACCGTGACGTGAGCCTGGTGTGCCATGGCAGCCGACGCTACTCG
>JBFKPQ010000164.1:0-5390 GCA_041628225.1 Acidimicrobiia bacterium
GCGTTGGTGCTCGTGAACTCCGGGTTCGTGGAGAGTCGAGCCCGAGCGACGGGCGAATTGGTCGAACGGTCCGACTTCGTGTTCGCTCCGGTGGCCTACTACGAGATCCCTCAAGAAGTCCGGCTGCTACCTCCTCCGAGTGTCGGACCACAACGCATTGCCGGACATCTACTCGAGGTACGTCCCGAAATGCTGGGTCATGACGAAATCATCGTGATCAGCTTCCAGAGCGCCGCCTATGCCGCGCCGGTCGAGGTGCTGCTCCACGGCGACGGGTATGAGGCGGTAGAGACACCATCGTTCCGCGGCATCTCGGTCAGCCGATTCGTCCGCGCCCAGCCGTGACCCGGGTCCGGCCTACAGAAACTCTGTCACAGAGGTGAAGTACACTCGCTGAGGTCCATGAGTACCGACGCCCTCGTCGTTCGCGGCGCCCGCGAACACAACCTGAAGAACCTCTCACTCGAGCTTCCACGTGATGCGCTCATCGTGTTCACCGGCATCAGCGGTTCCGGCAAGTCTTCGCTCGCATTCGACACGATCTACGCCGAGGGCCAGCGACGTTACGTCGAGAGCCTGTCGGCCTACGCCCGCCAGTTCCTGGGCCAGATGGACAAGCCGGATGTCGACTTCATCGAGGGGCTGTCTCCTGCCATCTCGATCGACCAGAAGACCGCCAGCCGCAACCCGCGATCGACGGTCGGCACCGTTACCGAGATCCACGACTATCTGCGTCTGTTGTACGCCCGCATCGGCACGCCGCATTGCCCGAACGACGGTCTCCCTGTGCAGCGGCAGACCGCCGAGCAGATCGTCGACCAGATCCTCGAACTCGAGGAGGGCACCAGGTTCCAGGTACTGGCCCCCGTCGTGCGAGGCCGGAAGGGCGAGTACGAAGGACTGATCGCCGACCTGAGCCGGCAGGGCTTCGCCAGGGCCGTCGTCGACGGTGACGTCATCGATCTCACCGAAGACATCAAACTCGACCGGTACTACACGCACACGATCGAGGTGATCGTCGACCGCCTGGTCAAGAAGGACGGTATCGAGCGCCGGCTCGCCGCCTCGATCGAAACCGCACTCGGCCTCGCCGATGGCGTGGCACTCATCGCGGTGACGGATGGGCCGGTTCTCACGTACTCGCAGGCGCTCGCCTGTCCCGAGTGCGGCCTGTCGTTCGACGAGCTCCAACCGCGCAACTTCTCGTTCAACAGTCCCTACGGGGCGTGCGGCGCCTGTTCCGGCATCGGCACCCGGTTCCAGGTCGACGCCGACCTCGTGGTACCGAACGATGAAGTGTCGATCGCCGAAGGCGCCATCACGCCGTGGTCCGGGCATCGCGGCAAGTACTTCCAGCGTCTGCTCGAAGGCGTCGCCACCCACGTCGGATTCGACATCGACAGTCCCTTTGCGACCCTCACGAACGCCCAGCAGAAGAAGGTCCTCTACGGCACGGGGTCAGACAAGATCAAAGTGTCTTACACCAACCGGTTCGGACGTCGCCGGGAGTACTACACCACCTACGAAGGTGTGCTGCCGTTCGTGTCCCGTAAACACGAAGAATCAGAGTCCGACGGAGCGCGCGAGTACTACCAGGAGTTCATGCGAGAGGTGCCATGCGATGACTGCGGTGGGGCCCGGCTCAACGACGTTTCTCGTGCCGTCCTCGTCGGCGGCAAGAACATCGCCGAGCTCTCGGAGATGTCGCTCGGCCGTTCGCACGTCTTCCTCGACGCGCTCCAGCTCACGGAACGAGAAGCCACCATCGGGGACCGGGTTCTCAAGGAGATCCGAGAACGTCTGAAGTTCCTGCTCGACGTGGGGCTCGACTACCTCACCCTCGCACGTAGTGCCGCCACGTTGGCGGGCGGCGAGGCGCAACGTATCCGGCTGGCCACCCAGATCGGATCCGGGCTCGTGGGCGTGCTCTACATCCTCGACGAGCCGTCGATCGGCTTGCACCAACGCGACAACCAACGCCTCATCGAAACGCTGCTGAGACTGCGGGACTTGGGGAACACGCTCATCGTCGTCGAGCACGACGAGGACACCATGCGTGTCGCCGACCACATCGTCGACATCGGCCCGGGCGCGGGGGAGCACGGCGGCGAGATCGTCGCGGAAGGGCCTTTGACGGACATCATGGCGGCGCCTGCGTCGATCACCGGCGACTATCTGGCTCGGCGCCGCGCCATCGAGGTGCCCGACGAACGCCGCCAACCCGACGGTCGACACATCCAGGTGATCGGCGCCTCCGAGAACAACTTGCAGGGAATCGACGTCGGCTTCCCACTGGGTTGCTTCACCGCCGTCACCGGCGTGAGCGGATCGGGGAAGTCCTCTCTCGTACAAGAGATCCTCTCGAAGTCGTTGCACCACCGCATCTACGGCTCTCGGGTGGTGCCGGGCAGGCACAAGCGGATCGAAGGCGTCGACCTGCTCGACAAGATCATCAACATCGACCAGTCGCCCATCGGGCGAACGCCACGGTCGAATCCCGCCACCTATACGGGCGTCTTCGACCACATCCGCCAGCTGTTCGCGGCGACGCCCGAGGCGAAGATGCGCGGCTACAAGCCGGGGCGTTTCTCGTTCAATGTCTCTGGCGGGCGATGCGAGACGTGCAAAGGCGACGGCACGATCAAAATCGAGATGCATTTCCTGCCCGACGTCTACGTGCCGTGTGAGACATGCAAGGGCCATCGGTACAACCGTGAGACACTCGAGGTGACGTGGAAGAGCCGATCGATCGCCGACGTGCTGGAGATGTCGGTCGAAGAAGCGCTCGCCTTCTTCGAAAACCAACCCAAGATTGCTCGCATCCTCCAGACGCTCTATGACGTCGGGCTCGGCTACGTTCGGCTCGGCCAACCTGCCCCGACTTTGTCGGGCGGCGAGGCGCAACGGGTCAAGCTCGCGTCCGAGCTCGGAAAACGGTCGACCGGGCGGACGTTCTACATTCTCGACGAACCGACCACCGGCCTGCACTTCGAAGACATCCGCAAGCTGCTCGGAGTGCTCCAACGGCTGGTCTCGAGTGGCAACACCGTCGTCGTGATCGAGCACAACCTCGATGTGATCAAAACGGTCGACTGGGTCATCGACCTCGGACCGGAAGGCGGGGACGGTGGCGGAAGGCTCGTGGCGGCGGGACCGCCCGAAGACGTGGCCGCCGTCTCGGAGTCCTACACCGGGAAGTTCCTGCGCGACGTCCTCTGATGCCGTGGGACGAACTGGCCGACTGGTGGCGTGGCGAACTCGCCGACGATCCCACCTACGGGCAGGTGGTGGTGCCCATGGTGCGCCGGCTCCTGCTGCCCGCAGATCGTGTCCTCGACGTCGGGTGCGGAGACGGCCACGTGATGGAGGCGCTCCGGGCCGACGTGTCGAGCATCTTCGGATGCGATCTCAACGCTCACCTGCTTCGATCCAGTTCCGTCGTGGCGCCCGTCGTGCGGGTCGACTTGCCGAATGTTGCCTGTTTTCGAGATGGAGCGGTCGACGCGGCCTGTGCGGTGCTCGTATTCGAGCATCTCGATGATCTCGACGCGACCTTCGAAGGCCTGGCCCGCGTGGTAGCTGCAGACGGCGCCCTCGTGGTGGTCGCCAATCATCCACTCGTCACGGCGCCAGGTTCGGCGACGGTGATCGACCCGACCGATGGGGAAGCGTTCTGGAGGCCGGGGGAGTACTTGGTCCGTGGTGTGAGTCACGAACCGGCCGGCGACCATACCGTGGCCTTTCATCACCGTTCCCTGTCCCAGCTCCTCAACGCGGCCGCTCGAGCCGGCTGGTCGCTCGAACACATGTTGGAGGTCGACGCGTCGGAACACTCCGGAGCCTCATCCACCACCGGTTTGCCCACGCTGTTGGGATTGCGGTTCCGAAACGTATCGCGGACCCCTCGATAGACTCTCGTTGATGCGACGACCGGCCGCTGCGGAGATCCCCGACGCGCCCGGGGTGTACCTCTTTCGCGACCAGCACGGCCGCGTCCTCTACGTCGGCAAGGCCAAGTCGATCCGAAAACGCGTGTCCAACTACTTCGGGCGCGACCTCGCGGTGCGGACCCGCATGATGGTGCAAGAAGCGGACACCCTCGAGTTCATCGTGACCGAGAACGAGGTCGAAGCGCTGATGCTGGAGTTCAATCTCGTTCAGCGTCATCAGCCGCGCTACAACATCCGCTTGCGCGACGACAAGTCGTTCCCGCACCTCACGCTCACCCGACGCGACGAATGGCCGGCCGCCAAGGTGACCCGCGGGCGGAAGCGAAAGGGGGATCAGCACTTCGGTCCTTTCGCCCATGCCTACGCGATCCGCAACACGCTGGACCTGCTGCTCAAGACCTTCCCCGTCCGGACCTGCAGCGACGGCAAATTCAAGGTCCACGCCGCCAAGGGGCGCCCATGCCTCCTCGCCGACATCGAAAAGTGCGCGGCACCGTGTGTCGGCGCCATCGATCAGGTGGAATACGACCGGCTCGTCGACGGACTGGCCGATTTCCTGTCGGGCGACACCGACCCGATTCAGGCGTCGGTTGCCGCCCGCATGCAGGAAGCCTCCGACGCGCAGGCCTACGAGCAAGCCGCCCGGTTCCGCGACCAGCTCCGGGACCTGGAGAAGGCCATCGCCCGGCAAGAGATCGCCTCGGCGCGCCCGGAGGACTTCGACGTGCTCGCGGTCGTCGACGAGGATCTCGAAGCGTCGCTGGCGCTGTTGATCGTCCGTCGCGGCCGCGTCGTCGGCCGCTTCGCGCAGATCATCGACAAGGTCGAAGACGTGACGAGCGATGAACTCGTCGGCCGTATCCTCTCGGAACGGTACGGAGCCGAGACCCCGCCCCGTCTCGTCGTGGTCGATGTCCAGCCGCCAGACGTCGATGTGTGGGAAGCCTGGCTGGCCGAACGACGCGGCGGACCGGTCGAGGTGCGGGTGCCCCAGCGTGGCGGTAAGCGGCGGCTGCTCGAGACTGCGACCGTCAATGCCCGTGAGCAATTGGGTCGCCACCGGCTGCGCAGGCAGTCCGATCCGAACGCTCGCGCCCAGGCGCTGCGTTCGTTGCAGGACGCGCTCGGGTTGCCCATACCTCCGCTCCGGATCGAATGCTTCGATGTCTCGACATTGCAGGGCCGCCACACCGTGGCGTCGATGGTCGTGCTCGAAGATGGCCTGCCCAGGAGGGGGGACTATCGCCGGTTCAAGGTCAAACGGGTCGACGGACAGGATGATTTCGCGGCGATGGAGGAGGTGCTCGAACGGCGCTTCACGGCATATCTCGCGGAACGAGATCGTCCCCTCGAAGAACGGGGCAAATTCGCCTATCCGCCCTCGTTGCTGCTCGTGGACGGTGGAGCGGGTCAGCTGAGCCGAGCCGTGGCGGTCTTGGA
>JBFKPQ010000165.1:0-5325 GCA_041628225.1 Acidimicrobiia bacterium
GAGACCCGCGCCAAGAGAATCGCATCGTCCGCAAGCGCCACGCCATAGACCGAGATTCGTTGCCGCACCATCCGATGGTATCGAACAGCCAGACCCTCGACGTCGGCCTGGTGACCGCTCCGTGAACGAAATCAATCGTCGAAGGGCGGCCAGTCCTCGAGCACGCCATTTGGGTGGATGTAGTCGGCCGAGCTCACGGTGCGCTCTGCCACGGTCTGGCCGGTTTCCACGGCGATGGTCCGCAGGTGCGTCGAGTCATGCCCGTGTTCGGTACAGATCAGGTGGTCGCCGCCGCCGGTCAACTGGCAACCACCACTACGTATGCCGAAGGGGCCGAGAACCACCAAGGCGCGATCTGGTCCCACGTCGAGCACGTACAGCTCGTCCCGCCAGGGCTCCAGCGAGACGGTGTCAACGGCGAGCACCCTCCCGCCGTCGCTGCGAACGTACTGTACGGCCAAGTCCGGCACGTCGAGGGCTGACCAGGTCTCGAGGTCGACGACGGTCAGACCGAGATGTTCGCTGGTTTCGATGAGCATGCCGTCAGCGCCGGTCTCGACCGTCGTTCGATTGCCGCTGATGAACAGGTAACGATCGTCTGCCGACAGAGCGGCGCTGCTGTGCACACCGAGCGTCGGCCCCTTGGCGGTGGCAGCCGGAACCCAGTTACCGACGAACCGCTCCCACCATGAGGCCGTATCGAGGGAGCGTCTGTTGACGGTGCCGTCGAGCAGGTCGACCTCCACGATCTCCATCTCACCGGCGTACACCATGAAGACCCGTTCGTTCGACCAAACCACCCCGGGCAGATTCGTCTCGGGGATCTGATAGCCCCCGTCGAAAACGCCGCTTTCGGCGTTGGCTCGGACGACCATCCCGACGGGGATGTCGGTGGCGGTTCCGGTCGTCGAGTCATAGATGCGAACTGAATCGTCCGAACCACCCTCGTCGGTCAAGAGCGCCGCGATACGGCCGCCGGAGACGACACGGAGATCGTTCCAGGCCCAACGGCGGCCTGTCCAGGCCTCCACCTTCTCGGTCTCTCCGGTCGCGAGGTCGGTGACCGACAGTGCACCGCTGTTGTCGAGCGTGAAGAGCTGGCCGTCGTGGAACACGCCGGCCGTGTAGCCATCCAGGTCGAGCTCACGCAAGGGCCGCCAGTTCTCGAGATCGATCAGCCATGCTGCGGCGATCCGCTCTGCGACGGGATTCCACTCGAAGTTCAGGGCCAGAGATTCGTTCGCGAACAGCACACTCCACGAGTCGGCTGGGAATGGGATCGGGTCGAATTCCGACAATGTTTCGAGGGTGACCGGGTCGAGCCTGACGAACTGCCCTCCGTGAGGCCGGGATTCCTGGGTGGTCGCCGTAGGCTCGGCGATGGTCGTCGTGTGGGGAGGGCTCGTGCTGGCCGACGGTCGATCGGTCGTGTCGGGACTCGCCGGCACTGCGTGGCAGCCGGCAATCACCAGCAGGGCGGCGAGGGCGAGTGGCCGCATGCACCCATTGACGTCGTCGAGCGCTCGCGAGTTCCCGGATCCGTTCGATTTCAAGGGACGATCAACGCAACGGCGTTGGCGGTGAATCGGCCAGCCAACGCTCCGCTATTCGAATTCGACGGCTGTCACCTCGAGCGCCTCGAATACGAGGTGATCGTTGCGGGAGGCGATCCGTCCGAAGCCGGGGCGGTACAGGTGGCCACCCGCCACCGGCGTGCCCGACTCCGCGAGGTCGGCGAAGAACCGCCGTCGGGTGGCGGCGGCCGCCGCTTTGTCGACATCCGGGCCGATGTTCCAGTCCGTGTGGATCACCTGCATCGGCGAGTGACAGATGTCTCCGGCGATCATCACCGCATCGTCACCCGACGAAACGAGAATCGACGTGTGCCCGGGCGTGTGGCCGAACGTCTCCACCATCGCGATACCCGGGAGCACCTCGCCGCCGTCCAACATCGCCACGATTCCGGCCGCGTCGAGCGGGCCGACCACGCTCATCACGATCCGGCTCCGTTGGTCGACTCCTGACCGCCAGTAGGCGAGTTCCTGGGTGTGGGTCCACACCGTGGCATTCGGAAAGAACGGCGCCCGATCCCCGTCGAGGTCACCGAGGATATGGTCCGGGTGGAGATGCGTGTGCACGACATCGGTCACGCCTTCGGGTGCCACGCCCAACCCCGCCAGCGCGGCCGGCATGAGTCCCGCCTCGCCGACGGCCATCTCCGGAGCGCTCACACCAAACCCGGTGTCGACCATCACGAGCCGCGTGCCGGTGTCGACGAGGAAACAGCCGAAGCTCACCGGCAGTTGGCCGTCGTTGGTCAGATACTGCTCGTGGCCCACCCATGCGGCGGGCGTCGACCCGATGAACCATTCGTGAGGATCACGAACCGTCCAGCCATCTTCGATGGCATAGACCGTCATCGAGCCGACGCCCGTCTTCCACAACACCCGTCAAACGCTACCGATCACGGAGCGACGTCGAACGTGTCGGTGGCACCACAGGTCGTCACCGTTTCGCCTCCGTCGAGGTAGCACTCCGACCCGATCAGCACTTTGTAGGAACCGGCCGGCAGCGACAGTTCGATCTCGAACTCGCCCCAGGTGGGCGACCACGGAGCAAACACACCGATCTGCTGGTCGGTTGGCGCACCGAGGTTCATCGACGGGCCGCCCCACAACACGTCGGACACCGAATTGCCGAGATGGTCGGTCACCACGGCCGTTCCCTGCGCTTCGAACCAGCGGCCGTAGCCGACGATCGTGATGGGCGAGGTGACGCCGAACTGGTCGACGGTCGGGTCGATGCGATGTTCGAGGATCGTCGTGCCGTCGCCGATCGGTCCGTAGTCGAGGCCGGTGCCGGTGGGCGCCGACGCGACGTCGACGACGATCCGCGCCGGGTTCTGCAACACCGTCACCCCGGCGATCCGAGAGGCCGCGTGGAGGAAGCGGACCTCCAGGCCTTCGAGGTCGAGCGGCACAACCGACAACGCCAGCACCTCGCCACGCTCGAAGGTGGCGGTGGTGGCGTGCTCGGCGACGTCTGTGATGGAGGACGGCAGCTCCACGGCGACGCGCGTCCCGCCGCTCGTCACGGTCACGGCACCGTCCAGCCCGGCGGCCTCGGCCAGCACCTCGCCACCCGTCCCGAGGGTGATGACGTAACGGGTGCAGTCGGCGCCTTGGACAGCGTCGATCGCCATGATCGCCGTGGCGTCGCCCGACGTGGTGCCGGTCGTCACGGAGCCGTCGCTCTGGCCGGCCGTGCACGGGACGTCGGTGACCTCTTCGATGCCCGGAGGGGCCAGGAACGCCCGACTGGCGTAGCCGGTGGTTCCGTCTGCCAGCTGGACGCCGACCCAGGCCGTGCCATACGGAACGGCGAATCCCTGTCGGGTGATCTGGACGTCGCTCGCGTCGTGGGCGAGCGACCCCACGATGTCGTATTCGGTGCCGGGGCCCGACCGGACGTTGAGCACATCGTCGGAGGCTACGCCGACCACATGCCAGCCACTGACCTCGGCCGACGGGACGGTGGTCGAACTCGACGGCAGCGTGGTCGACGGCGAACCAAGTGTCGTGGTCGTCTGTGGATCGGTAGCAGCGGTGGTCACGGTCGAGGCGGGGGCGCCGGTGATGACAGGCGGCTCCGACGGAGTGCCACTGAACACCCAGACTCCCAACACGACGGCGGCGATGACGGCGGCGTAGGCGAAACGCATGACGAACCTCCCTCGAGGTGCGACGAGCCGCGCGAGTGACGGCTCGGGATCGGCTTGGGCAGCGTTCGACTGGAGGTCGGCGAAGGCGCGAGAGATACGATCGTCAGGCATGGTGATTCTCCAAGCGGGCCGCCAGGGCCCGCCGTCCGTGGTGCAGGTGGGCTTTCGCCGTGTTCTCGGCGCATCCGAGAATCTCGGCGATCTCCGCCAGCGACCGGTCTTCCAGATAGAACAGTGCGATGGCGGCCCGCTGCTGTGCCGGCAGTGACCGCACCGCCTTCCACACGTCGGGGTCGGGGAGCTCCAGCTCGACCGTCTGGTGGGGACGGATGAGCTTGAGGGCGGTCGCCTGACGGCGCCCCGACCGACGAACGTTGGAGGCGAGACGGATCACGACCCTGCGCAACCAGGCTCCGGGCTTGTCGTAGTCGCAGATCTTCTGCCATTCACGATGCGCTCGGGCCAGTCCCTCCTGGGCGATGTCTTCGGCCACCGACCCGTTTCCCGACACCGCGGCCGCCAACGCGACCATGGCCCGGTACTCGGTCCGGTAGAAGGCCTCGAACGATATGACCTTCGGAGAGGATGCGGTCACCATCACATCCAATCACACACCGCAGAGCCCGATACGGGTTAATCCTCACGTGCGCTTCGGTGTCGAGGCCACGCACATGTGGGACTGGCGCGAGGCGGCCGCGACGCCCAATGTCTGCAGGAGCCGCGGCCGATGGTCCGATCGTGGTGGGGTGCTCAGCCGCCCGTGAGCGTGCCAAGAACGGCCGAAGCCAGCTCGCTGCGGTTCATGGCCGAGCGGCCTCCGATCTCCAACTGCGCGGCGGCCTCCTGGAGATCCTCGACGGTCATCTTCTCGACACGCACGACGTGCTTCTCGCGCTCGAGCGCAGCACCGATCTCATCGAGCTTCTCCTGGGAGAGGAGGTCCCTGACCTTGGGGAACATCTCCTTCTCTTCCTCTCCGGCGTGGTGCTCCACGTTCTCGATGAGCACCGTCATCTTGGGGACGTAGGCGTCGTCCGACGGCGTGAGGTTCTTCACCTCTGCCATGAGGACATCGACGACATGATGCTCTTCGTGGCTTTCGGCCGTGAGATCGACGAGTTCCTTGCCCCCGGCCTTCTCGACCTCCGGATAGAACACCCGCTCTTCGATGGTCGTGTGCGTCGCCAGCTCCTCGAAGATCTTTGCGGTGGTTTCCGCCAGCATCTCGCGATCCTCCGCTTCGGCGGCTTGGCGGAACCTCATGAAGAGATCGCGAGCTTTGTCGTGGTCGGCTTTGAGTACGGCGATGGCGTCCATGGTTCTCCTCGTGCGTGGGAAACCGTTCTCTACCCGGCCCGGGGTGGCGACAAACGCCCTGGCATCAGTGACCGTAGGGCCCGTCATGGCATACGATCAATGCATGGTGCGACGCAGCCGAATCATCGCGACGGGGTCCTACCTGCCCGACCGCGTGGTCACCAATGCCGAACTCGCCGCTCAGCTGGGGGTGACGGCCGACTGGATCGAGGAACGGTCGGGCATCAACGAACGCCGGTGGGTGGACGGGACCACCACCACGTCCGACCTCGCCGCCGAAGCGTCGC
>JBFKPQ010000166.1:0-5271 GCA_041628225.1 Acidimicrobiia bacterium
GATATCGCCGAGTCGGCGATCGCCATGGGGAGGGCCGAGGGGGAGCGGCGAGGTCTCGACGTCGAGTGGCGTGTGGCGGACCTCGACGATGCCGCCCTGGACGCCGACGCGTACGACCTCGTCACGGTGTTCCGCTACGTAAACCGACTGTTGTGGCCGCGGCTGGCGGATGCGTTGACTGCGGACGGTTGGCTCATCATCGAGCATCATCTCGTCACGGCAGCCGACGTGGAAGGTCCCTCGACGCCCGACTTCCGGCTCGAGCCGCAAGAACTGCTGGAGTCGTTCGCGGCGCTACGCATCATCTTCTACGAGGAGACCATCGAAATCGACCCGGCGGGTCATCGGTACGCACTCGAACGCATCGTCGCCTGCAAGGGCGACCCAGGGTTTTGATCAGCTGCGCTGCTGGTCGGCCTCCCGGCGTGCCGGGGCGAGATGCCGCCGGAGCCGGATGAACGGGACGATGGCTGCCGCAGCGACCGCGGTCCCTGCGACGGCAGTCGTTGCGAACCCCCGACCGATGGCATCGGCCAGCACCGGGTCGGCTCCCACGTCGGAGCCGGCCAGCAGCTGGCGCACGCCATCCAGCCCACCGGGGGCGCGGCCGGCCACGAGCAACATGACGGCGCCGCCCATGGCGGCACCGAGGGAGAAGCCGAGGTTTCGATAGAACTGCTGGGCGGCCGTCGCTCGTCCCATCTCGGTGTCAGATGCCAACGACCGCAGCAACGTCAGCCCGGCATTGGTGGCGAGGCCGACGCCCGCACCCGTGGTGACCATGACCGCGAAGAGCGCCGGCAGCGAGCTCCCCGACGACGCGAGCGTGGCGACGAGCGCCAGTGATGCGGTCGCCACCCCCATGCCGATACGCATCACGGCCGTGTCGGCCATCCGGTCCAGCAGCCTGCTCGAGAGGTTGGCTCCCGCGGTCCACCCCACCACGAAGAACATCACCGACCACGCCGTCAAGGAGGCGCCCGCGCCCCGGGCGCCGCGCACATAAACGGTGAAGAACGAGTGGACCGATATCCCGCCTCCGACGACGAGTGCCACCGAGCCGGCGAGCAGACCGAACGGGGCGCCGATCAGGTGGCGCATCCGCATGACGGGGTGTGCGATGCGTCGGGCGCGACGGAGATACAGCGTCGCCACGATGGAGGCGATCAAGAGCCAGGCAGCCGACATCGGTCCGAGCTCGTCGACCGCGAGCAGCAACATGGCGTTGAAGGCGAACACCATGCCGATGCCGAGGTAGTCGACGGAGGGCCGCTCGGCGCCGTCGAGCGGACCCGGCATGACCCGCCAGCCGGTCGCCAGGGCGATGGTCCCCAGCGGGAGATTGACGAGGAAGATCCACGGCCAGGAGGCGATGGAGAGAATGACGGCGGCGATGCCCGGCCCCGCCACGCCCATGACCCCCCAGACGGTCGAGTTGGCGGCGAACGCCCGGCCCGTCAGGTGGGGCGGGTAGATGAGATTGACGGCCGCCAGTCCGACCGCGAGCAGCACCCCCGAACCGGCGCCTTGCACGACGCGCGCTGCGATCAGCACCGGCATCGAAGGAGCGAAGGCGGCGGCGGCGGACCCGGCCATGAACACGATGACCGCCAGGCCGAACATGCGGCGAACGCCGACCGCGTCGATGAGCGGCCCGGCCACGACGGCTCCGATCCCCGACAACAGCAGGTACGCCGTGATGACCCACGGAAGGAGTTCGAGCGCGCCGAGATCGGCGGCCAGATCGGGCAGTGCGGCGGCCACGGCCAAGGATTCGAATGCGGCGAGCGCCACCATCGTGTAGATCGCGGTCGAGGCGGGCAGGAGTTCCCGCGAGAGGACGCTTCTCGGTTCGAGCACCTACGAACAGTACGCCGGAATGTCCCGCCGCCACGGAGCGTCGGTTCGGTACGCTCAGATCCGTGGAGGCTGACTACGACTTCGTGGTGATCGGCTCTGGCCCGGCCGGAGAGAAGGCTGCTGCCATGGCGGCCTACTTCGGCAAGCGTGTGGCGATGGTCGAACGCGACGCCCGTCTCGGCGGGACGGTCGTCTCGCGCGGTGGCATTCCGACGAAGACCCTCCGAGAAGCGGCCATCTACTTGTCGGGGTTCCACCGGCGGGAGATCTACGGCGTTGGCATCGATCTCGATCAGGACGACCTGCTCGAGCGCCTCCGAACCCGGGCCGCCGAGGTGTCGGCGATGATGGCCGACGGCGTCACCCACAACATGGAGCGTCATCGGGTCGATCGCCTGCACGGGACGGCCGCGATCACGCCGGAAGGCCGGGTCGAGGTGACCGACCGGTCCGGTTCGGTCAAGGTGCTCGATGCCGAGAAGGTGCTGATCTCGACCGGGTCGCGGCCGTTTCGGCCGGACTCGGTACCGTTCGCCGACCCGGGCGTCGACGATTCGGACTCTATCCTGGCTCTGGAGTCGATTCCTCGGACGCTGGTCGTCATCGGTGGGGGTCCGGTCGGCACCGAGTACGCCTCGATCACGACGGCGCTCGGCGTCGACGTGACGCTCGTCGACTCGGGTTCGCGGCTCATACCGTTCGCCGACGAAGAAGTGTCAGAGGCGCTCGCCGACGCGCTCCGCAAGGACGGTGCCCGCATCGTGTTCGATGCGCCCGGTTCCACGATCGCGCGCACGGCCCGGGGACTCGAGGTCGGGTTGCCGTCTGGCGAGGCCATCCTCGCCGACAAGGTGCTGTTCGCGGCGGGCCGGTCGGGAAACACGGAGGGCTTGGGTTTGGCCGAAGCCGGTATCGACACCGACGACCGGCAGCACATCCTCGTCGATGAGCACTTCCAGACGAGCCGACCCGGGTTCTACGCGGCCGGTGACATCGTCGGGCCGCCCGCACTGGCCTCGGTGTCGGCGGAACAGGGCCGTATCGCGGCGTCGCATGCCTTCGGCCTGGGGGTGGTCGAGGAGCTCGATTCGCTCCCCACCTTCGGCGTGTATTCGCTGCCCGAGGTCGGCATGGTCGGTCTCACGGAGCAAGCAGCCCGCGACGCCGGCATCGCTTACGCCGTGGGCAAGGCTCGGTTTGCCGACAACGGCCGGAGTCGCATCGCCGGAACCACGACCGGGTTCGTGAAGCTGGTGGTCGACCGAGACACGCATGACCTTCTGGGAGTCCACATCATCGGTGAGGACGCCGCCGAGCTGGTCCACATCGGTCAGGCGGCGATCCATGTCGGCGACAAGCTCGATCGGTTCATCCACACGACCTTCAATACCCCCACGCGTTCGGAGGCATACAAGTACGCCGCCTATGACGCCCTCCAGGACATCAGCGGCAGGCGCCTCGATCCCTAGCCGGCGATCTGCCCGGCGTCGATGATCAGAACGACAGTCCCGTCGCGGATCTCGAGCTGGGTCGACCACGAGAGCAGCGGAGGTTCGGGCCCGAGCCAGGTCACGAGGTTGATGCCGAGAGGTCCTCGGTATGCCAATGGTCCGGCATCAGCGCCGTACCCGTCGAACGATCCGAACGGGAACGCCAGGTCGGTGGATCCGAATTCGAGGAGCTGCTGCTCGATGCCCGACGCCACGGTGGAACCCTCGACGGACGGCATGACCCACGTGTCCCACTCTGCCTGCAGGTCGATGAGAAGTGCGTCCAACTCCGCACCCGTCCCGGCGATGCCGGTGACGGTGTTGGCGTCGCCTTCCGGGGGGGTGATGCCGCGCATCCGCACCTCGGTGGTCGTATCGAGGGCCACGGTCCGGATCATCCTCTGGTCCGGGTCCACGCCCACGTCTCCTGCGAGGGCATCGGGGTTGCACAGATCCGGATCGTCCTCGCACGTCACGAACGGCATCACCGACAAGGTGAGTTGGTGCGGCGCATGGCTCTCGATCCAGACGGCGTACACCCCGTCGGGGAGGTCGGCGGAGTACGGGCCGGGTGGTGAGGCGGGTCCGTGGTAGTTCTCTCCGCAGCAGCCCCCGCCGACGGGCAATGCCACCTCGGCGACTGTCCAGCCGGACCCGAGCACGATCGTCACCGTCACTTCGGCGGCTTCGGTTGCCTGTCCGCCGTTCACGAACAGCCAGACCGGATGCTCGTGTGTCCACGTCTCGAGCATGGCGGTGGCACCGTTGGGCAGCATGATCGTGAAGCCGGCGTCGATGGGCACGGTGCGCAGGGTGGGGTTCGTGTTGGTGGCGATGACCCCGGGCGCCAGGCAGGCCAGGTCGAACTGCAGGGTCTCGTCGGAGATGGAATCGATCCATCCGAACCATGCGCCGTCCGGGAGGACGCCGGGCCCGGGAGCGCAGCCCGAGCCGAGCATGTCACTGCGGTCATCGAGCGGTGGAATGACACTCGCACCGAGGCGCGCCGACGAGAAGGCGCGCAACGGCATGGCGGCGATCGTTGGGGAAGCGATCGTCGTCGGCGCGGGTGTCGACGTTTCGGAAGTCGTCGTGGCGGGGAGCGCCGTGGCGGTGGGCGCGACCTGCCCGGTTCTGCAGCCTGAGACGGCGAGGGCCAGACACGCCGCCGCGATCGAAAGCCGTCGGATCATCGCGGTTCTCCTTGTCCGCGCGAGCGTCGGACGTGGCGGAGTTCGCAACCAGGGCCGTTGGCCTCACTCCAGGAGTTTGCGATCAGGGGACCTTTGCCCCTGGTGCTGCGCGCGGAACGTGGTCGACCCTGGTTGGAGGAGGCGGTATGGGTTTACGAGGGAGGCACGCCGAGCCTTTCTTCTTCGCGCCCCCACCCGCGCCGAGTCATCCACGTTGCAGGCAGGTGACTCGACGTCGTGATCCCGCTCGCGTTGCGCTACCCGGAGGTAGGTCGCCATGAGGACCTCGAAGCCATCAGCTTATCCCACTGCATTCGTCGCCTTTCTCACTGCGGCAGCCCTCTTCACGGTGTCTGGCACCTATGCCGTCGCCGATACGTCGGCTACGTTCGCCATAGCGGCGACTACGGACACCGAGCGGATCGCGGCCCACTTGGACACTCCCAGTGTCATCGGCTGGCACTGGACGCCGAATCTCGCCGTATCGGTACGGGTGACCGGGCCTGGCGTCGACGAGACCCAGAACGGGTCCACGGGCCCCGATGGCTTCTTCGGCTTCGAAATCTCCGCCGTGGAGCCCGATTTCGTCGTGACGGCCACCGCGGGCGGGCACACGGAGACACACACCGTGGCGCGTCTGACCAACGTGGTCGCCAACGAACCCACGGACACGGTTTCGGGGAGTGCCGATGTCGGCATGCTGCTGACCGCGTGGGTCAACGCGGACA
>JBFKPQ010000167.1:0-5263 GCA_041628225.1 Acidimicrobiia bacterium
TCTCACTGGGAGGAGGGTCGCCATGTGGTGGTCGGGATCGATGAGGTAGGCAGGGGCGCATGGGCGGGACCTCTCACGGTCGGTGCGGCGATCATCCCACCCGACCGCAGGATCTACAAAATCCGCGATTCCAAGATGCTCACGGAGCCGGAGCGCGAAGCCTTGTTCGAGCGGGTCGCCGAATGGTGCGAAGCGTGGGCGGTCGGCCACGCCACGTTCGCGGAATGCGACGCGCTCGGGATGTCGGATGCCCAGCGGCTTGCGGCCGATCGTGCCCTCGAACAGCTCGGTGTCGAACCCGACGTCGTGCTCGTCGACGGCAACTGGGACTTCGTGGGGAGAGGCACCACGGAAACGATGATCAGAGGCGACGCCAACTCGCTGTCGATCGCCGCCGCGTCGATCCTTGCCAAGGTCAGCAGAGACCGGCTCATGCGCGCCGAAGCCCGGCACTATCCGGCGTTCGCCTTCGACGACAACAAGGGGTACCCGTGCCCGCGACACAAGGCGGCGCTGGCGGCCTGGGGCCCGACGACCATCCATCGGCGTAGTTGGGTGTTCATGGATCATCTTCCGTGGAACGGGCTTCGTCGCTTCGAGAGGCCCGATCCGCAGGGACGGCTCTTCGAGATGCCGTGAGTTGGAGCGGCCACCTCCTCGTTGCGACGCCTCGCCTGCAAGACCCGCGGTTCGTGGGAACGGTCGTCCTGCTCTGTCATCACAGCGACGACGGTGCGCTGGGCGTCGTGCTCAACCGTCCCAGTGATCTGGCCCTGGCCGATGCGCTGCCGCAATGGGACGCGGTCGTCGCGGCTCCTCGAGTCGTCTTCTTCGGTGGTCCCGTCAAACCGGAAGTGGCGGTTTCGCTGGCCGATGCCGAACACTCGCAGGACCCGATCGCCGGGCTGAACGCCGGTCTCACGATCCTGGACGACCTAGCCGGTCCACCGAATCGGCTCCGCATCTACTCTGGGTACGCCGGGTGGGGACCCGGTCAGCTGGAGGAAGAGGTGTCGGAGATGAGTTGGTGGGTCCTGGAAGCCGCCGACGTCGACGTCTTCACCGGTGATCCGGACGGACTGCGAGCGAGGGTGCTCATGAGACAGCGCGACGAGTCGGGGTTCTTCGCACATTTCACCGACGAGCCAACCTGGAACTGAAGAGGTGACATGACCTGGGTGTACCGTTTCGACGAGGGCGATCCGAGCGATCGTGAACTGCTGGGCGGCAAGGGATCGGCGTTGGCGGGTATGACCCAAGCCGGGTTGCCCGTACCGCCCGGCTTCATCATCACGACGGAGGCGTGCCGCGCGTTCCAGCGCGAACACGTGTTCCCGGAAGGGCTTGCAGATGAGGTCGTGGCAGGCGTCGAGGCCCTCGGTCTCCAGACCGGCAAGACCATGGGCGCCGAGGAGAACCCGCTGTTCTTGTCCGTGCGCTCGGGTGCCGCCGTGTCGATGCCCGGCATGATGGACACCGTCCTGAACCTCGGCATGAACGCAGAAACCCGTCAGGCGCTCGAAGACCTGACGGGGGACCCGGCGTTCGCATGGGATGCGCAGCGCCGGTTCGTCCGGATGTTCGCCGACGTCGTCATGGGTGTCGATTCGGAGCGGCTCGACGAGGCGGCCGAGGCCTACTTGCGACGAACGGGCGCGTCGTCGCTCGGCGAGATGGAGATCGACTCGATCGCCGAGCTGGTCGGACGCCTGGGTGACATCGTTTTCGGTCAGACGTCTCGCAATGTTCCTGATGATCCGCATGAACAGCTGCGGATGGCCATCGGCGCCGTCTTCAACTCCTGGTCGAACGACCGTGCCCGTCACTACCGCGCGGTCAACGGCATCCCCGATGATCTGGGGACGGCCGTGTGCGTGCAGTCGATGGTGTTCGGGAACACCGGGCCGAGCTCGGGAACCGGCGTCGCCTTCACCCGGAACCCGACGAGCGGTGAACGCCGCTTGTATGGCGAGTTCCTACCGAATGCCCAGGGGGAGGATGTCGTGGCCGGCATTCGGACGCCGCTGCCGATCTCTCAGATGGCCGAGGTGTTGCCGGAGGCGTTCGCCCAGCTCGAGGACATCGCCGGTCGGCTGGAGGCTCAGTACCGCGACATGCAGGACATCGAGTTCACCGTCGAAGACGGCAAGCTCTGGATGTTGCAGACCCGGTCCGGGAAACGAACCGGTCGGGCAGCCATCACCGTGGCGGTCGACCTGGAACGGGAAGGTGTCATCGACCGGACCGAGGCTCTGCGCCGGGTCACGGCGGATCAGTTGGAGCAACTGCTCCATCCCGTGGTCGATCCCGACGCCGACGTGGCGGTGCTGGGCGAAGGCCTGCCGGCATCTCCCGGGGCGGTGGCCGGTCGAATCGTCCTCACCGCCGACGCAGCCGTCGAACTCGCCGAATCGGGCGAACCCGTCGTCTTGATGCGCACAGAAACCAACCCCGACGATTTCCATGGGATGGTGGCTGCGGTCGGCACGGTGACAGCTCGCGGGGGAGTGACGTCCCACGCCGCGGTCGTGGCGCGCGGCATGAACAAACCGTGCGTCGTCGGCTGTGACATCTTGGAGGTCGACGTCGAACGCAACGTCGTTCGGCTCGATGGCGTGGTACTCGGCGCCGGGGATTGGGTGACGGTCGACGGGAATACGGGACGGATCCTGTCCGGCGCGGTCGCCACGATCGAGCCTGAACCCGACGAGTACTTCGACACGTTGATGGCGTGGGCCGATGAAGCCCGGACGTTGGGAATCCGAGCCAACGCGGACACTCCCCACGACGCCGCCGAAGCGCGGCGGCTGGGGGCGCGCGGTATCGGACTGTGCCGCACCGAGCACATGTTCTTCGGCGAAGAGCGGATCGCCCAGATGCGGGCCATGATCATGGCCCCGAACGAGGTGGCGCGCCGAGAGGCACTCGCCAAACTCGAGCCCCACCAGACGGCCGACTTCGAAGGGATCTTCGAGGCGATGGACGGGTATCCGGTCACCATTCGCCTCCTCGATCCGCCGCTGCACGAGTTCTTGCCGAGCCGTCAGCAATTGACGGCAGAGCTGACAGACCTGAAGATCCGGTTGCGGAGGGCCAAGCACCTCGACGCCATCGACGTGTTGTTGGAAGAGATCAACGATCGCCAAGAGGTGCTCGCCCAGGTGGAGCGGCTCGCCGAAGCCAACCCGATGCTCGGGCATCGGGGATGCCGGCTTGGTCAGACCTTCCCCGAGGTGACCGAGATGCAGGCGCGAGCCATCTTCACGGCGGCGATCCGCTGCACGGAACGCGGCATCGTGGTCAAGCCGGAGGTGATGGTGCCGCTGGTCGGGTTCGCCACCGAGCTCGCTGCCCAGGCAGCCTTGATCCGGCGGGTCGCCGATCAGGTGTTCGCGGCCACGGGACTGCGGATCGACTATCACATCGGCACCATGATCGAGCTGCCGCGCGCCGCGCTTCGCGCCGGAGAGCTGGCCGAAGTCGCCGAGTTCTTCTCGTTCGGGACCAACGATCTGACCCAGATGACCTTGGGAATGAGTCGTGACGACTCGCCCAGGTTCCTCCCCGGCTACGTCCAGCGGGGCGTCATCCCCGCCGATCCGTTCCAGACCCTCGACCAGGCGGGCGTTGGCGAACTGGTGCAGCTGGGGATCCAACGTGGGCGAACGACCCGGCCCGATCTGAAACTGGGCGTCTGTGGCGAACACGGCGGCGATCCCGATTCGATCGCCTTCTGCCACACGGCGGGCCTCGACTACGTCAGCTGCTCTCCCTATCGCGTTCCGGTGGCTCGCCTGGCCGCGGCGCATGCCGCACTCGAGGGGTAATCTCGTCGGACATGGCCTATCAACACATCCGAGTCGCAGATGACGGTCCACGCGTCCTGGTCACCATGGCTCGGCCCGAACGGCGCAACGCATTGTCAGAAGCCCACCTCGGCGAGCTGCTCGAGGCCTTTCGGGAGGTCGGCCGGTCGAAGGCGCGCGGCATCATCCTGGCGGGGGAGGGCCCGGTGTTCTCGGCCGGCCACGATTTCGCCGACATGCAGGGCCGCGACATATCGTCCATGCGGCAGATGCTCGCACTCTGTTCCGAGCTCATGATCACCATCCAGGATCTCGACCAGGTCGTGATCGCGCAGGTCGAAGGGCTCGCCACGGCGGCCGGGTGCCAACTGGTGGCGACGTGTGACCTGGCCGTTGCGGGCGCCTCCAGCCGTTTCCAAGTGCCCGGCGGACGCGGAGGGTGGTTCTGCACGACGCCCGGCGTGGCGCTCGGTCGGGCCGTCGGCCGTAAGCATGCGCTGGAGATGCTGCTGACGGGTGATCCCATCGACGCCGATACCGCCTTGGTCTGGGGTCTCGTGAATCGGGTGGTACCCGACGCCGACGTTGCCGCGGCAACCCGTGACCTGCTGGACCGCGCCACGCGGGGGAGCGCCGCCTCCAAAGCGACGGGGAAACGGGCGTTCTACCGACAGATGGACATGGATGTGCGGGCCGCGTACGACTACGCCACAGAGGTCATGGCCTCCGCCTCACAGACGGCCGACGCCCGAGAGAACATGTCGGCGTTCGTCGAGAAGCGCAAGCCGGTGTTCGAGAACTGACATGGACTTCATCACCGGCTATGTCCTCGGTTCCAGGATGCGCGGAAAGGCGTCCGGCATGGCCGCCTCCGCTGCCAGCTTCGGGAGCAACACCGGCGCAGGCCAGCTGTACGACCTCAACGACCGTATCGATCGTGTGCTGCTGGTCGTGGAAGCGATGTGGGCCTTGCTCGAGGAGTCCGGATACACCCGTGAGCAACTCGCCGAGAGGATCGCCGAGCTCGACGGGAGCGACGGAGTGCAGGACGGCAAGGCGACGCCTCCGCCCGTGCCCTGCCCGAAGTGCGGAGCTCGAATGTCGGCGGGCGCCCCGAGTTGTCAGTTCTGTGGCTACGACAACCCCGAACCGCACCCCATGGCAGGGCTCTGACCTCAGACCGCCCAGGGCGGGCCCGACAGATATTTCCAACCCGCATCCGGCAACAGCGCCACCGCCGTTCCTCCTCGGCGGGACAGACCTTCCAGTGCTGCGTGAATGATCGCCCCGGACGAGGTGCCGGCGAAGTGGCCCTCCGCATCCATGATCGCCCGCACCGTCTCCTGGGCCGTCGTCGACGACACCTCGGTCCGATCATCCACCAAGGAGAGGTCGGCAACCGGAGGTTGAAACGGATCGTCCTGGCTGCGCATTCCGCCGATCGGATCTTCGACGAA
>JBFKPQ010000168.1:0-5255 GCA_041628225.1 Acidimicrobiia bacterium
GACGGGCGTTGTCGGTGGGTTGTCGATGGAGGACGTGCTCGATGGCCGAGTGCTGCCGCACGAGGACATTCGCCCAGCCCGGGTTGCCGCGCTGCGGCGGTACCAGGAGCGCGTGGAGACGGTGTCGAGCCCTGTGGCGATGACGTTTCGGGCAGGCCAGGCGGTATCCGAAGCGATCGCCGCCGTAACTACCGGGTCGCCGGACCTGTCGTTTGAGAGCTTCGACGGGCTCGTTCAAGAGGTCTGGCACGTCAGCGACGGAGACGCCCTCGGACGCGCCCTGGTTGATGTGTCCGCGCTCTACATCACCGATGGTCATCATCGGGTAGCCGCGGCGGCCGAGCGGCACCGAGAGGGCTATCCGGGAGCGGATCACCTGCTCGTCGTCGCCTTCCCCGCTGACGAACTCCACCTCCACGCCTTCCATCGAGTGGTCACGCCCGTGATCGACGTCGCCCCGTTGCTGGAGGGTCTGTCGAGGTTCGGCTTGGGGCACGTCCCCACCGGGAAGGTCGTCCCCACCGAACCAGGCTGGTGCGGCGTGGTCCTAGGCGATCAGAGCTACCGGTTCCGCCTCCCCGACGGCGAGGAGGACCTGCCGGGCCGGCTCGACCCGAACCGGCTCCAGGACGCCGTTTTGGCCCCGCTGCTCGGCGTGGATGACCCGGCTCGGGACCCTCGGCTCGAGCCGGTTCCCGGGACCGTTCCGATCGAGACGGTCATGGAGCGGGCGCGGGCCGGTGCTGCCTTCTTCTTGAGCCCGGTGGCCATGGACGACTTCCTCTTGGTGTCGGACATGGGAGCGACGATGCCGCCCAAGTCGACGTACTTCAGCCCGAAGCCGCGGTCCGGGGTCTTCCTCCATCGGCTGGGCTGACGGCCGAGGCGCCGGCCATGAGCGCGGCCAGGGCCATCGCCTCGAGCGTGGCCCGACCCGCCGCCAGCCGGTCCTGAGGCTGGGACACCGAGTTGATCATGCCGATCACGGTGTGCACGACATCGCGAAGATCGGAACCGTCGGCGCCCGGAGCCAGACGAGCCACCCAATCGACCCATCCGGCCACGTAGGCGGTCTGCTTGGTCTGGATGGCCGCCTGATCGGGCGCGGGCAGGTTGCGCTCCTCCTGGACGTAGACCGAGATCAGCTCGCGAGAACTGAGCACGAACGACACGTGGGTGTGCACGAGTCTGCGGAGCGCCACGGTCGGATCGGACTCCTCTGCCAGCACGCGGCTGTTGTGGGCCAGCAGCCGGTCGATCACGCGATGGGACATGGCGACGAGGAGGGCGAGTTTGTTCGGGAAGTGCCGGTACACGCCCGGGCCCGAAATCCCCGCCGCCGCGCCGATGTCGTCGATGCCCGCGCCATGAAACCCTTTCGTGCGAAAGAGCTGCACCGCGGCGTCGAGGACCATCTCGCGGCGGGACGTCTCACCCATGGAGCGATTGTACGGGGAGCCGAGTCGCGGTAGAGGTCTCGATCGCAGTACCCTGCCGCCGATGCGAACGCCAACGCGTCTGATCGTGGCACTCGGCATGCTGATCGCGGTGTCGGTCGCCCCCACCGATCACGCCCAGGCCACCGGCGTCACCTGGCCGTCGTCCAACGAGTCATCGGGCTGCGGTCCGCTGAGCACCTCGACGCCCATCGCCTCGCAGACCGGATTCCTGCCGTCGTCCGAGCGGATCGGAGGCCCTTACGGGGACCTGTTCGGGCGGTCGGTGGGAGCCATTCGCAGCGACACCGTCAAATGGACTCTCCCGTATAGCCGTGGTGTTTCGGGGGGCTTGGTCGTCGTCGACGTCCACGAGCGGGCCCTTCCTGCCTTCCAGCAGGTGGCCGCCAACCTCCATGCGGCCGTGGCGGCCGGCGAGGACCCGTATTACGCCGAGGGATGGCAGACCTGGGGCTACGCGGCGCGCACCGTGGGCGGCAAGTACGGCATATCTCGACACACCTTCGGCATCTCGCTCGACATCAACTCCGCGCGCAACCCGTTCCAGGAGGGGCCGTTCGAACCGGGAGACCCGTTCATCACGGATCTGCCCGCCTGGTACGTGCAGGCGTGGCAGGACGCCGGGTTCTGCTGGGGCGGCGACTGGTTGGAGTTCAAAGATCCCATGCACTTCGCCTGGATGGGTCCCGCCTACACGCCGGGCTACGGTCAGCCGCCTGCCGACTACCCGGTCTCGACGGGTCTCGCCTCGTTCACGACACCTACGCCCGCACAATCGACGTTCTTCGCCGGCCTGGCGGGCACCCACCGGCTGGCCGACGTGAGCGGCGACGGAGCGCCGGACCCGATGCGGTTCGTCCAGGAAGACAACGGTGTGCTCATCCAATTCGTGAGCTCACGATCCGGGTTCGCCGAATGCTCAGGCGGCCGAGGCCTGGCGGAGGGGGCCTCGTTGTCGGACACGGTCATCATCGGTGACTTCTTCTCACAGCGCCGGCCCGATGTCGCGTTCGTGGACGCGTCCGGTCCCTCGGTGGTTTTGGACCTGTACCCGCTCGCCACCGGTTGGGAGGAGGTCACGAAGATCGCCACGGGCATCCCCTCCAGTCCGAACGCCAGCTACCTGGTGGGAGACCACGACTGGGACGGAACCGCCGACCTGTACGTGATGGTGCCGGTCGGATCGAACACGAACATCGAAGTCTGGGACGGGGCCGACGAGTTCGCGTCGCTGCTGGCCGTCTACCCGAGCGTCTGGGGCGACACGAGCGGTTGGCGGTTCGGTATCGGCGACCGCGATCTCGATGGGCGGCCCGACGTCTACGGCTACGATCCCGGCGCGGCCGGCGTCGACCTGTCGATCTACCACCCCAACACCGGTGTCTACGAGAACCGGGCCACCGGTATCGAGCTTCCGGTCGGCGGTGACCTGGTGGTGGCCGACTACGACGGAGACGGACGTGACGACATCTGGACCAATGGCGATGGGTCACAGTTCCGGGCGTGGATGGGTGGGACCGGCACGTTCGGCAGTGGCTGGTACCGCGACCCGGGCTTCGAATGCCCGGACGAATGGACGCCGCTCGTCTACGAAGGGCTGTTCTGGGACGACGAGGGATCGATCTTCGAAGCCGACATCGACTGGCTCGGCACGCGGGGCATCACCCGCGGCTGCAACCCTCCGACCAACGACAAGTTCTGTCCGAAAGGGACGGTGACGCGCGGTCAGATGGCCGCGTTCCTGGTGCGCGCCCTCGGGCTAGCCGCTCCTTCGCAGGATTACTTCACCGACGATGACGGTCACTTGTTCGAGGGCGACATCAACCGGCTCGCCGAGGCCGGCATCACGCGCGGATGCAACCCTCCTGACAACGATCGATTCTGTCCGGATCGGGGTGTGACACGCCAGGAGATGGCCGCCTTCCTCGTGAGGGCCATGGGCTACACCGATCGAGCTGTCGACAAGTTCGTCGACGACGACGGATCGATCTTCGAAGCCGACATCGAACGTCTCGCCGCCGCCGGCGTGACCGTCGGCTGCAACCCGCCCGTCAACGACCGCTTCTGTCCGCTCGATCGCGTGACGCGCGAGCAGATGGCTGCCTTCTTGCACCGCGCGCTCGGCTGATCAGCCGATCTCGAATCGCGTCACGACCCAGATCAGCCACACGATCGCCACGACCACACCGATGACCAGCTGTACGAGCGCGCTGATCCCGAAACCGATGATCACACCCTTGGTCGCCGACCATGCCTGGTCGTGTGGTTGCGTTCGGCGCTCGGTGGCGTAGACCCCTGCCGCGCCACCGACGACGAATCCGATCACCGGTATCACGACGAATCCAACCACGGCACCGACGGCGCCAGTGACCAACGCGGCGCGCGAGGCGCCGCGCGACTCCGTCGTGCGCATCGGGATTCTCAGTACGGCGACGTAACTGATGATCGTGAGGATGGTGATGACGCCGAAGAAGGCGATCCCGGCGCCGTCGAATCCGGCCACGAATCCGAAGATCAATGCGGCGATCCACGCCAGAATCGGACCCGGAAAGGCTGGGATGACGGTACCGAGCAGGGCCAGCGCCATCGTGAATGCCACCAGGACCGTCGTGAAGACCTGGAGGGCGTTCGGTTCCATCGGCGTATGGTACGCCCGCTACCGTGGAAGCTCGTTCAGAGGAGCGCTGTGATGCCCCATGCCACCTGGCCGACCGGCATCGAGTCCCGACCGCTCGTGATCGGCATCGCCGGAGGGTCGGGCTCGGGTAAGACCACCATCGCCGACTCGGTCGTGTCCGTCGTCGGGGAGGAGACGGCCGTACTCGTCCAACACGATGCCTACTACCGCCACACGCCACACCTGTCGTTCGCCGAACGGTCGGCCGTCAACTACGACCACCCGGATTCCCTGGAGACCGAACTCCTGGTCAAGCACCTCGAAACCCTGCGGGAGGGTCGCAGCGTCGAGCGTCCGGCATATGATTTCTCCGAACACTTGCGCCGCGCCGACACCGTCACGGTGCACCCGCGACGGGTAGTGCTCGTCGAAGGCATCCTGGTACTGGCGGAGCCCGACCTGCGTGGGCTCATGGACATGAAGATCTACATCGACACCGACGGCGATCTGCGGCTGGCCCGCCGGCTGCAGCGAGACGTCGCCGAACGGGGACGGTCGGTCGAGTCGGTCATCAACCAGTACATGGAGACCGTCCGGCCGATGCACCTCCAGTTCGTGGAGCCGTCGAAACGCTACGCCGACGTGATCATTCCCGAGGGGTACAACACGTCGGCCGTCGGCATGGTGATCCGGATGATCCGGGACATCACGGCGCGGGCCAGATCGTGAAGGTCGCCATCGTCGGAGTCGGTTCGATGGGAGGCGCCTTGGCCGCGGGCCTCGTCCGTGCCGGACACTCCGATCTCGTCGCGGTCGTCAGACCGGGCACGGACGCGGCGCCCTTGGAGGGAGTCGGCTTCCGGGTGGTCACGTCGGTGACCGATGCCACGGATGCCGACGTCATCGTGGTGGCGACGAAGCCGCCCGACGCGGTGGCTGCCGTCGCGCCTCTGGCAGCGACCGACTTCCGGGGCTTGGTCCTTTCCGTGGCGGCGGGGATTCCTCTCGGCGCCTTCGAAGCAGCCGTGGGCGGCGTAGCCGTGATCCGGGCCATGCCCAACACGCCGGCTCTGGTCGGCGCAGGCATCACGGCGGTGGCGGCGGGCCGCCATGCGGAGGCGCACCATCTTCTGACGGCAACCGAGTTGCTGCAGTCGGTTGGAGCGGTCGTCGAGGTCGCC
>JBFKPQ010000169.1:0-5220 GCA_041628225.1 Acidimicrobiia bacterium
CCCGGACCACGCCGACGTGGCCGTCGTCGGCCTCGGCGGCGACCACGTGCCACAGGTCCAGGGATTCGGTGCGCTCCGCTCCCCCGATGCCAAATGGCTATCCGCCGGGCTCTTGTTCGAATCGTCATATGCGCCGAATCGGGCGCCGGCCGGCGCTTCACTGATACGGGTCATCGCCGGCGGGACGGCTCGCCGCGACATCGCCGAGATGGACGACAAGTCGGTTCTCGAGACGGTTGTGGACGAAGCAGGTCGGATCGCCGCCCAGCCCTGCGAGCCATCGTGGATCCGCGTCATCCGCCGGCGCATTCCGCAATACCCGCCGGGATTTGCGGCCCGACGGGCCGACATGCACAGTGCCATCCGATCGCTGAGCCCGCTGGCGGTGGTCGGCTGGGGCGTGAGTGGTATCGGGGTGGCGAGCGTCGTCGCTTCGGCGCGACGCGCAGCTCGCGAGGTGACCAATGCGTAGCACACCCGATGGGTTCTGGGCCGTGTGGACGTCGGTTGCCGTAGATTTGCTCGGATTCGGGATCATCATCCCGCTCCTCCCGCTGTACGCCGAGACTTTCGGGGCGTCGCCCATCACGATCGGATTCCTCTTCGCTTCGTACTCATTCGCACAATTCGTGTTCGCCCCCATATGGGGCCGGCTCTCGGACCGGATCGGTCGGAAACCCGTGCTCCTCGTCACGATCGGAGGTTCCGCGATCGGGTCGCTCATCGTCGGACTTGCCGGGTCGGTCGGCATGCTGTTCGCGGGTCGGGTCGTCGACGGCGTGTCCGGAGCGAGCGTGGCTGTGGCACGCGCCACCGTCGCCGATCAGGCAACCGCCGTGGAGCGGCCGCGACTGATGGGTTTGCTCGGGGCAGCGTTCGGCGTCGGATTCGTCATCGGACCGGCGATCGGATCGCTGGCGGTGCTGTGGGGCCCGAGAGTGCCTTTCTTCCTGGCCGCCGCGGTGTCGGTCATCAACTTGGCGTCGGCCTGGCGGCGTGTCCCCGAAACCAGAGCGGTCGGGCAGGTCACGCCTCCTCGCAGCGACCGGCCGATCGGCGGCGCCCTCCCACGCCTCGTAGCCCTCAGCTTCGTGGCCATATCAGCCTTCGCGGCGTTCGAAGCCACGTTCTCGCTCTTTGCCGACGACCGGCTCGCCGTCGGCGCCACCCGGATCGGGTTCGTCTTTGCCGGCCTCGGCATCCTCATCGTCATTTCCCAGGCAATGCTCGTTGGCCCGCTCACGCGACACGTCGGCGAAGTTTCGATCGTCCGGGTTGGCATCGCCTCCAACGCAGCCGGAATGGTGCTGCTCGGTGTCGGCACCTCGATCGGATCCGTCGGCGGAGGCTTGGTCTTGCTGGCGGTCGGGCAGGGGCTCCTCACCCCCACCCTGTCCTCGATGATCGCGGGCGCAGTGCCTCCCGACCAGGCCGGTGTGGCATTGGGTGCTCAGCAATCGGCCAGTGGGCTCGCCCGTGTCGCCGGCCCCGCAGCCGGAGGAGCCCTCTACGCGGCCGGGATTTCGTTCCCGTACCTGGCCGCGGCCGCATTGCTGGCTGTCGCGTTCTGGGTTGTCCCGTCAACCGAGCCAGCACGCGCCTGACGTCAGCTCGAGCTCCAAAAGTCACCGGTGAGTCCCACCGCTCGGAAGATGGCGTCGATCGCAGCCGCATCGGGCCGCTCCCAGTCCAGACGCAGGCGGCGGCCATACCAGCGGACCCCGAGCTCATACACCCGCTCGAGCGGCACGACAGCACCGATCACCTCGCCGACTGCATGAGCCCAGTCGGCCACGTCACCTTCCGACCGGAAGGCCAGGATGTTCCGTCATGTGAAGCCGATATCGTCCCAGAAGTGGGCAGCCGGGACCAGGAAGTGCACGACGCCCTTGGGACTGACGTTCCCTTCCTCGACGTTCCACGCAACTTCTACGCCGGTCACCGGATCGGCCGTGCGATACGCGCCGTCGCCGAACAGTCCGAGGATGCCCATGGCATCCCAGGCGCAATTGGCATACCAACGACGGAGACCCACCTCCACTACGTGGGCAGTGAAGCGTCCAGCGAAGGGGTGGGCCATGGAGACGGCGTCGCCGTCGAGGACGATCTCGTGGGCGCTCGCCAGTCGACCCCAAGCCGCCGCGGCCTCGGCCTCGCTGATATCCACTGCTGCGGCGCACTCAGCGAGCGAGGGCGCCCGGCTCTCATCTGCGAAGGTCTCGTAGATGACGTGGCGGACGTGGCGAGCTACGTCGTCCATGCTCCGAAGCTACCCGGCGCTGCCGGGTTGGGCCGCGAGGTCAGAGACAGCTCTCCTCGGCACCGATGCCGCGCGAACAGAGCAGCGTCTGTTGCACCGACTGGAGCACCCACACACCGCCCTCCAGTTGGGCGACGATGTGGAGGCGCACTCCGCCGATGGAGTCGTCTTCGAGACCGGTGATGTCGATCATCGCCTCCCCTTCCCGCCCGTCGGTCGGAGCAAACACGACCGTCAGCTCGGCAGACGTGGCCTCTTGAGCGACGTGGCCTGCCACCATCGCGGCAAGTTCGAGGAGACCGGTCGCACTCGGTGTCCCGCCCATCTCGTCGGCGATCCTGCTGCCGATCTCTGCCGTGGTGCCTTGATACGCCAGGTACGACGCGTTGACCCATCCGATGGTTCCGTCGTAATCGACTTGGTACCAACGCGAGCCCGCCAGCTGCCGAGCCTCCCCTGACGCCACCAGATCGGTGTATGTGGGAGGGATGCGGTCGAGGATCTGCTGGTCGGTCCCCGGGGCCGATCGGAGGTTCAACCCTTCGTCGTACGGTACGGCGACCACCATGAGCCGGGCGCCATCGGTGGGACCGTCGGCGGCATCGCCGGCAAGCGTCGTTGAGGTCGTCGAGGTGCTCGACGTCGTAGTCGTCGGCGCGGGCTGCGTCGTGGTCGGCGCGGACGCCGTGGTGCTCGCGGTCGGCGCCACCGTCGTCGGCGGGGCGGTGGTAGCCGTGGAATCGCCGCCGCAGGCGACGAGGACGAGGACCAACGCGCTCATCGAGGCGACCGACCGAATGGTGCGGAACATGAGATCCTTCTCTTGGAGTGACGCGAGTCAGACCCTGGCGCGAAACAGAAGTTCTCTATTCCCGCAGGTGCCTCCGCACGAGGTATTGGTAGATGATCCAACCGGCCGACGGTCGGAGGAGGTCATCCCGAGCGATCCGGCTCGCCTCGGCCGACAGGGCGACCGGTTGGCGGGCTTTCAGAGCCACCTCGGCGGCCCGCTCCATCTCGACGTGCCAGGCGACCGCTTCGGCGGCGCTGCGTCCGGTGGTCAGCAAGCCATGGTTGGCGAGGATCACGTGGGCGTGGTCACCGAGCGCCACCGCGATTCGCTTGCCGCCTTCGGTCGACAGCACCTGCACTTCCTCGTCGTCGAACAGCGTGTGGCGTTCGAAGAATTGCGTGGACTCCTGATTGATGGGCTCGAGCAGGCGTCGCTCGGTCGAGTAGGCCGTTCCGTACGGCGAGTGCACGTGGCAGGCCGCCTCGACGTCAGGTCGCGCCTCGTGAATCGGGTGGTGGATGAAGTAGCCGGTCAGGTTGATCGGCGCGGCCACCGCTCCGATCGATGGGTCGTGCACGGTGGAGCCGTCGGGGGCAACCAGCACCGTGTCGGAGGCAACCGCGGCGTGGAACGAAACGCCGAACCGCAGCATCCAGAAGTGGTCGCGCCGCTCCGGGTCGCGGAACGAGATGTGCCCGTCACCCATATCACCGTATCGGAGCGCACCGAACAGCCGGTAGCACTGGGCCAGTTGGTCCCGCCGCCGCGCTCGCTCTTCGACGACATCGTCGAGGAACGGTTCGCGGTCCTCGGGCGAGAACGGCTGCCACATGACCACGAGCGTACCTGTCAGGCCACACCGACGATCGTCGGCAGCACCTCGCTGATCGAGCCTCTGATCACGACGTCGGCGATGGGATCCATCTCGGTCGGCTCGGCGTTCACGATGACGACCGCTGCGCCGGTTTGCTTGGCGAGCGGCACGATGCCGGCGATCGGGTAGACCGAGAGCGTCGTTCCGACCGCCAGCAGGAGGTCGGCCTCCAGGGCCGCTTCTTCGGCCCGCAGCAGGTCGGCGGCCACCAGGCCTTGACCAAAGGAGATGGTGGCGCTCTTGAGGATCCCGCCGCACGACCGGCACGCCGGATCCTCGTCGCCCGTCCGAACCCGTTCGAGCACGACCTCGATCGGTCCTTCGTCCGGGCACGACATGCACCGGAAGCGCCTGGCCGTTCCGTGGATCTCGACGATCCGGTCGGGGTCGGTGCCCGCATCTCGATGCAGTCCGTCGACGTTCTGCGTCACCAACAGGTCCAGCTTGCCCCGCCGTTCGAGATGAACGAGCGCGGTGTGGCCCGCATTCGGAACGCGCGGGTGCTGGGAGGCGGCGAGTTTCACCTGCCACGACTGCTTGCGCACCTCGGCGTCGGAGAGGTAGTGGTGGATGGTCGACATGCGCTCCGCGGCAGGGTTCTTGGTCCAGACTCCTTGCGGTCCCCGGAAGTCGGGAATGCCGGAATCGGTGGAGATGCCGGCACCGGTGAGGACGACGACGCGCTCGGCGTCGTCGACCAGTCGGGCCGCGTCGACGGTCAGATCGGGCACTGGCCGAAGGCTACCCTGCGACCGCCACCGGCCCGGGCCGCAACACGACCGGCGTTGCGCCCGTTGCATCGACCACCGTCGACGCCTGGCCTCCTGGGCAGCGTCCGGCGAGGTAGACGGCAACGGCGTCGCCGAAAACCGCGCGGGCCGAAACGTCATCCTGGCACTCGTCGCCGCCGCTCAGATTGGCGGACGTGACCGCCAAGGGTCCCGCCGTCGCGAGCAGTTCCTGCGCCACGGGGTGATCGGGCACCCTGACTCCCACGGTGCCGGTCTGCGCGTTGCCAACCCAATCGGGCAGCACGACGAGCGGACGGGCCACCAACGTCAGCGCTCCTGGCCAATGTCGGTCGGCGAGCGCCACCGCCCAGCGCGGGAGATCGACCATCGACCGCGCCTGGTCGACCGATGCCACGAGGATCCCGACCGGCTTGCCCGCCGGTCGACCCTTCAGGTCGTACAACTCGGCGACCGCGTCGGGCAGCTGCGGATCGACGGCCAGTCCGTACACCGTGTCGGTGGGCATCCCGACGATGGTCCCGTCCGCAAGAGCAGCTACCGC
>JBFKPQ010000170.1:0-5207 GCA_041628225.1 Acidimicrobiia bacterium
ACGGTCCTCGACGTGGTCGCCGGTACCGATGGATCGAAGGCCGCCATCCTGACGCTCTCGACCGGCGGGACCCGCAACCCGTTCAACGAGGAGGCGTTGGCGAGCGGTGCTCATCAACACTTGGAGATGGTCGGGTCGGAGGTGTTCCGCGAAGCCGTGAAACGCATGTCGGCCGCCGTGCTGGAGGTGCTTGAGCGCATCGACCGCCCGCTGGACGACGTGGCGCTCGTCATCCCTCACCAGGCCAACGTGCGGATCATCGATGCGGTCGGAAAGCGGCTCGGCATCGACCGTGAACTCGTGTACGTCAATCTCGATCGGTATGGCAACACGGGTTCGGCTTCGGTGCCACTGGCGCTGTGGGAGGCTCGCTCGGTGGGCCGTATCCAGCCAGGTGACCTCGTGGTGCTGACCGCTTTCGGAGCAGGGTTCCACTGGGCGGCGGCCGCCGTTCAGTTCTGATCGAGGACCTTCGGCCGCACGATCCACGGCACAGCGCGGTACAGAGCACCGCCGACCGCCGCGGCGGGAACGATCGCCGTCAAGGCGGCCCAGCCTGCCCCCAGATCAAAGAACAGCCAGAGGTACGCGAGCCCGGCGGTGACGGAACCGGCCCCGGTGGCCAGCGGCCTGGCCGTTCCCAACTCGGGACCGGATGACCGGGTCAGGTAGGTGAGCAAGGCGATCCCGCCGGCCAGCCCGGCGAAGATCCCGACCCCGACCATGAGCACGACGCCGACGATCGCCGCGGCGACGAGGTCCGCGATACCGGACGTCGCGCCGTTCGCTACTGCGATCAACACCGCCGCAACGGCTCCGAGCAGGGCCGCAGATGCCACCGCGGCTATCCACGACCGACTGAGCACTCGGATGGGAGTCCAACCCGGCCGGATGTCATGGCTCGACATCGGGCCAGTGTCGCGGCGGGCAACCCGTGGGCGCAACCTAGGATCGCGACATGTCCATCGAACAGCTTCGATCCGATGCCCAGCACGTCTATCCGGAGATCGTGGCGCTGCGACGTCGCCTCCACCAAGTACCCGAGATCGGCAACCACCTACCCGCCACACGCCAGGTCGTCGTGGACGCGCTCGACGGGCTGCCGGTCGACGTGATCCTCCACGAGACCACGAGCGGCGTGGTGGTCGTCCTCGAGGGTGCCCAACCCGGGCCTACGGTCCTGCTCCGTGGTGACATGGACGCCCTGGCGATGCCCGAGGACACGGGGCTCGACTTCGCCAGTACCCACGAAGGTGCCATGCACGCCTGCGGCCACGATCTGCATACCGCCATGCTGGCCGGCGCGGTACGGCTTCTCGCCCAACGCCGCGACGCCTTGGCCGGGCGCGTCTTGTTCATGTTCCAACCCGGCGAGGAGGGACACTTCGGAGCTCGGCACATGCTCGACGAAGGGCTCCTGTCCACCGTCGCCGAACCGCCGAGTCTCGCGTTCGCATTGCACGTCAGCAGCGTGTATCCCTCGGGCACCGTCAACCTCCGACCCGGACCGATGATGGCGGCCGCCGACAAGGTGAAGGTCACGGTGACCGGCCGTGGCGGCCATGCATCGGCACCACACTTCGCCCGCGATCCCATTCCGGTGGCGGCCGAGATCGTACTGGCCATCGAAGTGGCGTTGACGCGCCAGGTGAACGTCTGGGACCCGGCGGTGGTGACGTTTGGTCAGTTCGGTGCGGGATCCGCCTACAACGTGATCCCGGAGACCGCCCTCCTGCAGGGAACCGTCAGGACGTTCACGGCAGAACGCCACCGCCACGTCCACGAAATGATCGAACGGGTGGCCGAGGGCGTCGCCGCGGCACATGGCGTCCACGTCGATGTGGAGTTCGAAATCGGATACCCGGTCACCCACAACGCACCCGAGGTGGTCGACCTCGTCGTCGACCTCGCCGAACCCGTCGTCGGCTCGGATGCCATCAACCGCATGCCCTCGCCGATCATGGGGGCCGAGGACTGGAGTTACGTGCTGCAGAAGGTCCCGGGCGTCATGGCCTTCCTCGGGGCCTGCCCACCGGAGCTGTCACCGGATGAGGCACCGCCGAACCACTCGAACCGGGTGCGTTTCGACGAGGAGGCGATGCTCACCGGCATGATGCTGCACACCGCCGTTGCCGTGCACCACCTCGACGTGGGGTAGATTGGAACGACGGGCTGGGGGAGAGGGGTCGGCCCGTCATGCAACTCGGGGTATTCGCCAAGGTCGCCGCACTCGCGCGCGGGCTCGGCCGGCTCGACCCTTCGGTACGCTCGTTCGACCGTTTCGCCGAACTCGTACGATGGCTCGAGGAAGATGCCGACCGAGTTGCCGTGGTCGCCGTCGACTCTCCGACCGAACTCGTCGTCGACCTTCGCGCGGGCCGGAGCCACCTCGTCGTCCTGCTACCCACCGACGATGAGGACGCGCAGCTCGCCGCGATGCGCAGTGGTGCATCCGGCGTTGCCACCTGGAACGTCGATGGGCCGGCCCTGTGGTCGCTCATCGAAGCCGCCGCCGCCGACCGCACGGTGATTCCGTCGACGATGGCTCGCCGGCTGACCGGTGGCGACGCCGTCGAATTGACGCCGTGGGAGGCCGGCGCGCTCCGCCGCCTAGGATCGGGAGAAGCGATCGCTGAGTCTGCGAAAGCCCTGCAGGTCGATGAAGGCGAGCTGTACCGGCGCCTGGCGACCCTCTATAGAAAGATGGGCGCCCGCAGCCGGCTGGAAGCAGTGCTCATCGCCGAGCGGCTCGGTCTCATCGATCGGTGAGCGACTGCATCACGACGTCGCGAAGAACGTCGAGTCGCATCGGCCCGTGGTCGAGGACTGCGGCGTGGAAGCTCCGCAGGTCGAAACCGTCGCCGAGGAGTTCGGTCGCCTCCTGGCGGATCGACAGAAGCTCGCGTTCGCCCAACTTGTACGAGATCGCCTGGCCTGGCCAGCCGAGATAGCGAAGCACCTCGCTCTCGGCCTGCTGAGGGGTACGCGTCCCGAACCTGACGAGATACGACCGGGCGACATCAGGCGTCCACGGTTCTCCAGCAGCTACTGGCGCCGTCGAGGGGATCGAAAAGCCGGCGTGGAGGCCGATGTCGGCCACCACGCGCACCGCGCGATACAAGTGTTTGGCGAGCATCCCGAACACGTATTCCGGCTTCTCGAAGTACCCGAGTTCGTGCATGAGGAGTTCGGTGTACATCGCCCAACCCTCGCCGTATCCCGGGTACCACACCATCACGCGCTGCGCCCGGCTGATCTTGTCGCGGCCAACCATGGCGGTGCCGATCTGGAGGTGGTGGCCGGGGAATCCCTCGTGGTAGGCGGTAGACACATGGTGATAGAGCGGGAAGCGCGTCTGATCGCCAACCGAGTACCAGATCCCGCCTGGCCGGCTGAAGTCCTCACTCGGTCGGAGGTAATACGCGCCGAGCGCTCCGCCCGGAGGTGCGATGTTGACCGTGACCGTACGCACGTCAGGAGGCACGATGAAGTGGGTGCCGTCGAGGTCTGCCAGCGCCGTCTCCTGGCGGTCGGAGATGAACCGGACGAACTCCTCACGGCTGTGGGCGGCTCGGGCCGGGTCGTTTTCCAGCAACTCGGTGACGCTGTCGAAATCCCCGTCCGGGTCGATCTCCTGCGCGGCGGTATCGAGGGCTGCCACGAGGCGGTGGAACTCCTGCCAGCCCCAGTCGTACGTCTCGCGGGCATCGATGTCGAGACCGACCAGACGGCCGGCGGCCCGCGTGTAGCGCTCGATGCCGACCGCATCTTCGGCGGCCGCGTTGGGGAGGTAGTCCTGTTCGAGAAAGCCGGCGAAGTTGGCGACGGATGCCTTGGCGTGGCCGATGGCGGCGGCGAGCCGTTCGATGGCGGCGGGTTGGTTGGTGGTCGCTTCATCCAGGAGCACGTCGTAGGCCGATTCGGGTCCGGCGAGCGCGGCAGCCTGATCGATCACCGAACGGACTTGACGGGCGGCCACGGTGAGGTTGCGGCCGACGCCTTCTGCGAGCAGCGCTCGATAGCCGGCGAGAGGTTCATCGATGGTCTCGAGGCGGCGGCAGATCGACTCCCACCCGGCTTCGGTCCGCTTGTCCATGACGTCGAAGATCGAACGGAAACGCTGAAATCCGCTCGCCATGTGAGCCAGGTCGAGGAAGTGGTCGCCGTGCTCGTGGCCTGAGGTGTGATCGGCCAGCGATGAGGCCAAGACGCGAGCCGCAACCTGCTCGATGCCTACGGCGGTCACGGTCGCAGCGTCGAACACCTTCCGATAATCGTCGAGAAGCTCGTGCACCTCGGCCCGGCCATCCGGGCTCGGGTCATGCCAGGCGTCGTCGTGGCCGGGCACCCCGAGTGCCGTTGCCAGCGTGGGGTCCAGAGCCACGACGTCGTCGACCAGCGCCGACGACCGATCGAACAACCGCATGCGCGGGAGCCTACGCCGACGAGGTCGAAGGTGGACCGGCCAGGAGGTGTTCGAGAACGAGTTCGGCGACGGACGGTGCGGCGTCGGGATCGTCGACGAGGTAATGGTGGGCGATGCCGGGAGACGTGTTGACCTCGAGCACCGTGAGCTCTCCAGATTCGTCCACGATGATCTCGACCGATACGAACTGCGCGCCCAAGGCGGACGCAGACCGTTCGGCCGCCGATCGGCACGCGTCCGGCAGCAGCGCGAGTGGCACCGCGGACGCATCCCGGGCGGACCCTTGGCTGGCGCTGGTTGCCACGGTGACCCGCTCGCCCGCGGCGGGGATGCTGCGGAGGATATATCCGTGGCGGCGCAGCACGAGTTCCGTGTCGAGATCGCGGGTCAGGCGCCGATACCCCTCGTCCCAGCCGCCGGCGCGACGGCGCGCGTTCTCGGCCTCGATCAACATGTTGATGGACGACATCCCGTCACCGACCACTTCTGGCCTCCGCCGTTCGATCGCGGCGATCGTTTGGCCTCGGAGGACGAGGATCCGGTACTCGGTACCGTCCGACTGGCGTTCGATCAGCACGCGATTGTCGTCGAACCGGACTGCGCCGAGCACAGCGCGCCACGCCTCGGAGGGGGCCATCACCGAACCGGTGATGCCCGAGCCCGCCCCAGTCGCGGCGGCCGGCTTCACGACGGACGGGCCGTGCTCAGCCGCGTATGCGACCGCCTCGCTCAGGTGCGTGGTCGGAAACACGCGATGTGCCGGCACCGTCAGGCCGGCGTC
>JBFKPQ010000171.1:0-5196 GCA_041628225.1 Acidimicrobiia bacterium
CCGCGCGACGTGGTCGCCCGCGCCAACTACCGGCGCCGCGGCGATGCGTTCCTCGACGCCCGGCTCATCGGGCCGGATTTCCCCGAGCGCTTTCCGACGGTGTTCGCGGCCACCATGGCAGCAGGTCTCGACCCGCGGACCGACGTGCTGCCGGTGTCGCCGGCGGCCCACTACTTCATGGGCGGGATATGGGTATCCGAGTTCGGAGCAACGTCGCTCAACGGTCTGTTCGCGGTCGGCGAATGCTCCTCGACCGGTGTGCACGGCGCCAACCGGCTGGCATCGAATTCGCTCCTCGAAGGCCTCGTGTTCGGTGGGAAGGTCGCCGAGGTCGTGTCGGACGCTTCGTCGGCTCCTTCGCCGCTCCACCTCGAGGTGCCGCAGGGAGCCTTCGACGTCACACTCGAGCGTCCTGCCGCCGTCGAGTCGGTGCGGCACGCGATGTGGAACGGCGCCGGAGTCGAGCGCGACCGGGCCGGCCTGTTGACTGCGAACGAAGAGATCGAGGCGCTCGAGCCGCAACTGGCGAGGAGTCTCGTAGGAAGGAACGCCGTGTCCGTCGGCTCGGTGGTCGTGCGCGCCGCTCTGGACCGCAGCGAGAGCCGCGGCGGGCATTTCCGGACCGACTTCCCCGAAACCGATCCGGCGCAGGCCGAACGGGTATCGGTCGAACCGTCGGCCCTGTGGGTTCCGCTCCCAGCTCAGGCGTGGGTGGCCTGATGGCGCTGCACCGGGTGCAATACCTGCCGCTGATCGAATCCGCCCTCCTTGAGGACCTCGGCCTCGGCGGGGACATCACGACCGACGCGATCGTCGGTCCCGACGAACGGACCGAGGCGGCCTTCGTCGCCCGGGAGCCGGGCACGGTGGCCGGCGTCCGCGTCGCGTTGGACGTGTTCGGGGTGATCGACCCGGCCATCGAAACCGAGATGGCACTACTCGATGGATCGGAGGTCGCCGCGGGCCAGACCATCGCCAGTTTGTCGGGCCCGACGCGCGCCATCCTCTCGGGCGAGCGCGTGGCGCTCAATCTGCTGGGGCGCATGTCGGGAATCGCCACCACGACCCGGCGGGTGGTCCATGCCGTAGCCGGGACCGGTGTCATCGTCGCGGAGACCCGGAAGACCACGGCCGGCCTCCGGGCCCTGGAGAAGCATGCGGTGCGGATGGGCGGCGGGATGAATCACCGGTTCCGGCTCGACGACGCCGTCATGGTCAAGGACAACCACATCGTCGCGGCCGGTGGCGTCGCCGAGGCGGTACGTCGCGTGCGGGGACGCGTTGGCCACACCGTGAAGATCGAGGTCGAGGTCGACTCGCTCGACCAGCTGGCCGAGCTACTGGAAGACCCCGTCGACATCGTGCTGCTGGACAACATGCCGGTCGAGGTGCTGGCCGAAGCGGTGCGGATGATCGATGGGCGCATGATCACCGAGGCGTCTGGTGGTATCACGCTGGAGACGGCCCGGGCGACCGCCGAAACCGGCGTGGACGTTCTGTCGCTCGGCTGGCTCACTCACTCGGCTCCAAACCTGGACATCGGCCTCGATTTCTGACCGCGTCGGTCCGATAGAGAACCTCTGGTCCGGCCGGCCGCTGCTGTCGGATGGGCAGTATGGCCCCTAGGCGCTCCGCCGGGTCGTGGGCGCGATAGGAACGAGATGCGTCATGTGTTGGTAGTCAGCGTGATCGCTCTGTTCGTGGGCGCCTGCGGCGACGGGTTGACCACAACGAGTCTCGCGGCGACGTCGCCCGCCAGTTCCTCCCCGGCGACCACGTCGACAACGGTGGTCACGACGACGACGACGATCATCACCACGCCCGACGTCGTCTGTGACGACACCGTGGCGTTGGCAGCCCTCGACGATGGCGTCGCGATGGCTCGACTCGACGACACCGGGGCGACGTGGATCACCGACCCGGCCGGTTCGGCGTACGCCGACGCGGTCGTAGAGCCCGAATCGTTCGCGAGATCGTTCGGGTTCCGGTGCTCCTACCGCGGCTTCCAGGCGGTCGGCACCGATCACGAACGGATCGGACTGGCGGCCTGGACCGGCGAGCGCATCGCGTTTGTCGTCATGGCAAGGGACGCACCGGCGGTCGCCTACGACGAGAGCATCCGCTTCGACCTGCTGTTCGAGCAGCCGTGGGGCGAGTGGGTCACCGAGGACGTGTGGGCGGTGACGATCTCCTCCGGCGACACCGTCATCATCGGAGCGAGAGACTTCTTCCATGGTCCGGTGGCGAAGTCGTACCTCGTGGCCTTCCCTGAGCCACCGGGAGCACCGCCCGAGATCCCCGCTGAGCGGTACGCCATCGCGGCCCTCGAGGCGGCCGGCATGGTGAACGTCGGAATCGCGGAACCGTCCGACACCGAGGTGGCGGCGATCGTGTTCACGACGACGCTCGGTAATCCGATGATCGCCACCGTTGGGCCCGGCGACGCTTTCGATCCGTTCGTCGGCTACCTGTCGGGTGAACGGTCTGTGATGGTGATCGACGGCATCGAGGTGCAGACGACGCGAGCTGGACCCGATCAGTTCGGCGTGGCCGACGTTGCGTTCGAGTGCGGTGCGTTCGGCTGGCGGCTGGAGGCAGCCGTGGGCACGCCCGATGAGCCGTTGGACGTCGCACGCAGCCTGATCGCCACTCTGGGTTGCGACTGACGAGCGAGACGACGCCGCTATCCCGGTGACGGCGGACCGGGCTTTGCCCGGTCCGTTTCCATTCTTGGAGTTTTGGGAACCGAAACTCCGGACGGACCGGGCTTTGCCCGGTCCGCAATCACCAGATCAGGACGAAGGTGAGCAGGAGTCCGTCGGCGCCCTCGGTGCGGAGGTCGCGGAGCTCCACGTGGAGGGTGCTGCTGTCGGTCCGCTGGTAGGTGCCCGTGCGGAGCATGCCCGAGCCGGCGAGGGCTCCTTCGAATCCGTGGGCGCCCAGTCCGGTGGAGATGGCGGTCGCGGCGACGTCGAGGTCGTCGTAGGCGGGGGAAAGCTCGAAGGCGAGCTGGTCGACGTGGCGGCGGTCTCCGACGAGCGGCTCCACGACGTCGCGGTCGTAGAGCGGTGTCGGCGAGATGACTTCCACCGATCCGGGTGGAATCCACGGCTGTTCGGCCGCCAGTGCTTCGACGTCGGCCCCGAGCCACTCCTCGATCCATGCTCGGCGAGTGTCGTCCAAGTCGGCGTGGCGGCCGGTCGCGGCCAGCGAGACGCTCTCGGCCATGTCTTCGGCAGGGCTGGTCGCTCCGTAGGGGGTGGGGGACGTACCGTCGCCTTCCCACGACGTGGCGAACGGGTCGGCGTCGCGGTCGGTCCAGCCGGTGGCTGCCGCCCAGTCGGCCACCAGTTCCGAACCGTCGTCGAGATCCAGGGCGGCCAGGCGTCCCTCCAGAGCGGCACCGGCATACGCCGGCGAGAGCGCGAACCACTGGGCGACGTGGACCAGTTCGTGGCTCATGGCCCGGAGGACCTCGAAGCGAGTGGCGCCATCGAGCCCGAACACACCGTCCAGCAGGTAGATGTCCGGTCCTTTGGAGACGGCGACGGCTCCGGTGGCCGGATGGTCGGCGGGGACGTCGACCGACGATGTCCTCACGATGGCGCGAGGCGTGATGGCGAGCAGCGGCGGCGGGAGGTCGGAGGCCGCCGCCTGCATGATCGCCACCTCGTTGGGCACGGGAAGGTTGCCGTCGCCGACCGCGGTCCATGGCCCCACGAATCGCTGCCAGGCGACCGGTTCGAACGGCGGAGATCCGAGGGCGGTGGCGACCCCCGGGTCGGCCAGATCGACCCTGACGAGACTGGTCGGAGCCGTCGTTGGGGGGCTCCCGACTTCCTCGGACGTCGGTGTCGTGGGCGACGAACACGCCGCCAGTACGACGGTGCAAAGCAGCGTCGAAATCCCGTATCTCGGGCTGTTCATCGGTGGTCGCCGAACCCGGTTGGGCGGTTCAGGGGGACGGCTAGGGTGAGCGGCGAATTCACCAGAGGAGACACAACATGCGCAAGGTCACAGTGGTCGGCGCCGGCAAGTACGGGTCGCTGACTGCGATGCGCCTCGCCGAGTCGGGCATCGTCGATGAGGTCGTCATGACCGACATCGTAGAGGGCCTGCCGCAGGGACTCGCACTGGACATGAACCAGTCGCGGCCGGTGGAGCGCTATTCCACGAAGGTGGTCGGCACGAACGACTACGCCGACACGGCCGGCTCGGAAGTGGTGGTCATCACCGCTGGTTTGCCCCGCAAACCCGGGATGAGCCGAATGGATCTGCTGGAGGTGAACGCCAAGATCGTCAAGGGTGTCACGGAGCAGCTCGTCGCGGTCAGCCCGGACGCCACCCTCGTCGTGGTCACCAACCCGCTCGACCACATGACGACGCTGGCCGCCGACGTGTCGGGCCTACCGAAGCACAAGGTGATGGGCCAAGCCGGCATGCTCGACTCCAGCCGGTTCGTGCACTTCATCGCCGAGGCGACGGGAGTGGACATCTTGGAGGTGGAAGCGCTCACGCTCGGCAGCCACGGGGAGACGATGGTTCCGGTTCCTTCGCAGTGCCGAGTGCAGGGCAAGCCGCTCGACGAGGTGCTGGATGCCGAAACGATCGCTGATCTCGTCGAACGGACGCGCAATGGCGGCGCCGAGATCGTCGGGCTGTTGAAGACCGGCTCCGCCTACTTCGCCCCATCGTCGTCGGCCGCTGCCATGGTCGAGGCGATCTTGACCGACTCGAAGGATTCGATGCCAGTTTGTGCCTGGACAGACGGCGAATACGGTATCCGTGACGTCTACCTGGGCGTTCCCGCCAAGCTCGGCGCGGCGGGCGTCGAGGAGATCGTCGAGCTGGACCTGACGGAGACCGAACTGGCCGCGCTCCACGATGCCGCCGAAGCCGTGAAAGCCAAGGTCGACGAACTACACGCCATCAAGTTCGACTGACCGTCTCCGATACCGCCACGAGGGAGGCCGCCCCATCGGGGCGGCCTCTCCGATTCTCGGTTGGTCCTCAGGTGTAATCGATGTCGAGTGCGCTACCGGCGGCGCCCCACTGTTGGATGATGTTCTGGTTCATCATGAGGACGGCGAGATTGCCTGCCACCTTGATCTTGCCGGTCATGAAGGCCGTCTGCGTGTTGAGGTCGCCCTTGGAGATGCCGGCGGCGGTCTCGTAGTCCGACGTGATCGTGGCATC
>JBFKPQ010000172.1:0-5194 GCA_041628225.1 Acidimicrobiia bacterium
CGACCTCGCAGCCGGCGTCCACCACCACCACGACGACGACGATCGACCCGTCCACGGTGGCCTGGAGCGAAACGGACGCGGAGCGACACGTCACGAACTATCTGGCGGCCCTTGCCGCCGGCGCGTACGAACAGGCCGCCTTTTCTCTCGAGAACAACGGGATCGCCCTCGAAGGCCCCAATGGTGAAGAAGCCCCGGTCCCCTACTTCACGAGCAGCTGCGCCGACGGAGCCTGCAACGGCCCGTACACCGTCGAGGCACTCGGACCCGGCCTCGTCGATCCGGCGACGGCCCAGGCGTCGTCCAAGGTGCTCGTCACCCATGACCCCTCGGGTGAGTCGGCGACGATCGTCATCAGCACCTTCGAAGGACAGCTCGTCATCAGCGATCTGCCGCCCCTCGTGCCGTCAGCGCCCACGCCTACCTTGGTGGAGCAGCTGTTCGGACAGGATCCGCCAGCCTCCATCGTGATCGCACGGTTCGACGCGTTCGAGCTATGGGAGGACGGTCGCTCGTGGTGGGTCACCAACTGGTTCGCCAACCACACCCACAGTGTCGAAGGGCGCTGGGCCTCGGCGTGGACCCCGAACGGATCCGTTGTGGTCTCCGTCGACGATCCGCAACGGTCGATCGACAACGCATGCCCGACCCTCTTGTCGCGAGCCGGGCGCGTCACCATCCTCGACCGGTGCTGGGCCGACGAAGGACGCCTCTTCGACGCCGAGACCGGGACGGAGCTCGCACTCGCGCTCGACCTCACCCCGGGCGACGACGGCGAGTGGGTGTCATACCTGGAGCGAGCCGACGTCGTCGTGACCGGCTCGGGAGATGCCGAAGGCAACCTCACCGGAGCGCGGACGATGGCCGGGGTCGACCTGCTCGGCGATGCCTACGCCGGAGTCGCTGTCCTGTCGATCGACGGCCACTACTACGCCTACGTCGACCACCGTGATCCGGCGTCGCTCAACCATTTCTGGAGTCCGGTCCTGGTCGTTCGCGAGACCCGTACGGGAGCCGAGGTCGGGCGCTGGATCCTCGAAGCGCCGATCGGCTGCCTCGAGTTCGCCGCCCAGTGGCTCGTGGCCTGCGAAATGGACCCCGCTCCCATCGAACCCCGCCAGCTCGCGCTCACCTCGGTGAACATCATCACCGGCGAAACCAACCGGATCGAGACACCGGTGCGGCTGTTCCTCCCGATTCAGCCGACGAACCCGTAGGGCAACTCGAGCCGGTTGGCGGCCATGAGTCGATCATCGAACAGCAGGTCACGCGTCGGGCCGTCGGCGACGATCCGGCCGCGGTTGAAGATGACCGCCCGTTCGCACAGCTCGAGCGCGTACGGGAGGTCGTGCGTGACGAGCAGCATGGTCACGTCGAGCCCCTTGAGGATATCGGCGAGCTCGCGCCGCGACGCCGGGTCGAGATTGGACGACGGCTCGTCCAGCACGAGCACCTCGGGTCGAGACGCCAGCACGGTGGCGACAGCCACGCGCCGGCGCTCACCGAGGCTGAGATGGTGCGGGGCGCGATCGATGGCTTCGGCCATGCCGACCATCTCGAGCGCCTCCATGACCCGGGCGTCGAGCTCGCTGCCAGCCACCCCGAAATTGGCCGGCCCGAACGCGACGTCCTGCCGGACCGTGGGCATGAACAACTGATCGTCGGGATCCTGGAACACCAGGCCGACGCGCCGACGGATCTCCATCACCGTGTCGTCGGCGACCGCCAGCCCAGCCACTTCGACGCTTCCCCGTTCGGGCCGGTGGATGCCATTGAGGTGCAGAACGAAGGTGGTCTTGCCTGCCCCATTCGGACCGAAGACCGCCACCCGTTCGCCGGCGGCCAGGTCGAGGTCGACGCCGTCGAGGGCGCGATGGCCGCCGGGATAGGAGAAGGTGAGGTCGCGAACCGAGATGGCGGTCGTCATCGGATCACCTGCGCGGTGAGCGCCACACTAAACGCCAGCACCGGGATCACGAGCGCCGCTGCGATCTGGCGGCCGGTCGCGGGGGCGGCGCCGAACGTCGGCATGGTGCCGGCATATCCGCGCGACGTCATCGCGAGATAGACCCGTTCGCCGCGCTCGTACGAGCGGATGAACAGCGCTCCGGCCGACGTCGCCAGCGCCTTGGCCTGGCCGAGGTGGCGGGCTTCGTACCCACGAGCTGCCATGGCCACCCGCATCCGCGCCAATTCGCCGGCGATGACCTCGATGTAGCGAACCATGAATCCGGCGATGGCGACGATGACGCCGGGGACGCGCAGGCGCTGGAGGCCGGCGAGGATGTCGGGCACTTCGGTCGTGGCGGCCAGCAGGATGGATGCCACCAAACCGCAGGTGCCCTTGGCGACGATCGTCCAGGCGGCGAGCAGGCCCGGCTCCGACACGACGAGGCCGGCCACCTCGATCTGTGGGTCGGTCCCGACGAACGGCAGCAACAGCGCAAAGACCACGAACGGGACCTCGATCACCATGCGGCGGAGGATGAAGGGGGCCGGGATCTCGGCCGCCATCGCCACGACCACGAGCAGGCCGGCGTACACGCCGAAGGCCCACACCGCCGAGGGAGGCGTGACCACCACGGCGACGACGAACAACCCGAGCGCGGCGACCTTCAGGTGCGGCGGAAGCCGATGGACCACCGAGTGGCCGTGGACGTGCAGCGCATGAGCGTGACCGCCGGCCATCCGATCAGTGTGCCTGACGGCGTCGGCGAGTCGCAGCCAAGGTGAGGGCGCCCACACCGGACACCGTCACGAGGCCGGCAAGTCCCGCCACGATGGTTCCGGCGCCGCTCCCGAGCCCGCCGGCGCCGTAGTCGGCGAGCGGCGATTCAGCGGTGACACTCTCGGTCGCGTCTGCCGCGAAGCCCGTCTGCTGGGCGACCCATTCGAGACCGTCCGGGTTCGAGGAGGCCACGGTCGCCAACCCGACCAGAGCCACAGCCACAGCTGCTGCGACGAGCACGAACCGGCGGTTGGATAGACGGCCGGCCGCCGACGCCGAGTCGAGATCCCGAGCGCCGTACACGAGATCCGGTCGCGTCGAGAGCACGGCACCGACGACGCCCACCGTGATGGCCGCCTCACCCAGACCGATCAACACGTGCACCCCCACCATGAGGAGGCCCACCGCGGTGAGGTCCACCCCGCCCACGCCGCCCACCGCATACTCCGCCACGAACGCGGCCGCCGACGCCACGACCGAGACGACCGACGCCACGAAGGCCGCGGCGAGGACGCTGCGTCGGGTCGAGCGCAACGGGACGCGTACGAGCCGGTACGTCACCCAGCCGGCGAGCGTCGTCACGACGGCCATGTTGATGACGTTGAGTCCGAGGGCGCTGACGCCTCCGTCGGCGAACAGGAAGGCTTGGATGACCACGACGACCGTGACCACCACCACCCCGACGGCCGGGCCCATCATGATGGCGGCGAGCGCGCCGCCGAGGAGGTGACCGGAAACACCCGGCAGGACCGGGAAGTTGATCATCTGCAGCACGAACACAAACGCCGCCACCAGTCCGGCGAGGGGGATGTGTCGTTCGCGGAGCTGGGCCTGAGCCTGCTTGAGAGCGACGCCCAGACCGCCGGCCGCTGCCACGCCGGCACCGGCCGAGGTGACGCTGTTGAAGAACCCGTCAGGTATGTGCATGCATCCTCTTGTTGCAAGCTGGTCGCAACAAGTATACGTGACGGTCGGAGACTCTGGTTCAGGGAGCCGTGGCCATCAGGTCTTCGATCTCGGCACGAATCGCCGACTCATCCCGAAGTCCCGGCCAGCTCGCCTTGACGATCTTGTCGTGGGTGATCAGCACCGTGACCGGCTGGTACGGAACGCCATAGGCGTCGAAGATCGCCTCTTCGGCGTCGAGCCCCCATCGGACCGAGCCGGACGGGAGAATCTCGGCGGCCCGGCTGGCCGTGGCCTCCTCCGAGCCCTTCCAGGCCACCGCCACGAACGCGACATCGGAGCCATATTCTTGCGCCAGTTGGTCGACGACGGGCAACTCCCGTCGACAGGTGCCTCACCACTCGGCCCAGAACACCAGATAGACCGGTTTGGCCTCCTGGCTCAACACGAAGGTCGACCCGTCGTCCACCTTCAGCGAGAAGTCGGGAGCAGCCGGTCCGTCGACACCGCTCGGCTGCGCCGCGACGACCGGGGTGTCTGCCGAGGTCGTCGTCGGAGACGCGGCGGCGGTCGAGTCCGGTGAACCGACGGGACCTGTCGTGGTCACCTGCGGAGCCGCAGTCTGGGAGGGCGGGTCCGTTGCGGCGCCGCCGCACGCCGCGGCGATCAGGGCGAGCGCCAAGAGCCATCTCACGGTACGAATCATGCGAGTCAGCATATGACGGAGGGACCGACTACACCATCATTCGGCTGACGTGTTCTCGGACTGTTCACACGTCCGGCACCGGCCGACGATGGCGAAATGAGCCGGCGCGACGCGGAATCCATGACGTTCGTAGATATCAGAGAACAACGGTCGGAAGTCCGACAGTGGCACGTCGACGGTGGATCCGCACGACTCGCAAGCCAGGTGGTGATGGTTCGTCTCGTCGGTGAGATGCACCACGCCCGGTCCGTGCCCGAGGTGCACATGATGCAGAAGCCCCGAACGCTCCAACACGTCGAGCGTTCGGTACACCGTCGAAGGGTCGATGGTCGCGCCGTGTTCGGTTTGCGCGCGGGCGTGGATGTCGGCCGCCGACAGATGATCGCCGTGCGATTGCGCCAGAACGTCGCAGATCGCCCGCCGGGCCCCCGTGATACGAACTCCGGCAGAGCGCAGGTCGGCGATCAGCGCCTCGGCCTCGACGTGCATCAGCCCGCCCGGCCTTCCGCCATCTGCCGGCTGCGCTGGACGACGCGGTCGAGGACGGCAGACGCCGCTCCGGAGTCGATCGACCGGCTCGCCAGTTCCATGCCCTCGAGGAATCCTCCGGCCAGCCCGGCCGCCACCAGGGCAGCCGAGGCGTTGACGAGCGCGATGTCGCGCTTGGGTCCCGGCTCTCCGCTCAGCACACTGCGGAGGATGGCGACGTTTTCGTCGACGTCGCCGCCCAGGAGATCGTCCGAGCCGGCCCGCGCCACCCCGAAGTCCTCCGGTGTGAACTCCGCATGGGTGATCTCCCCGTCGCGAAGTCGGTAGATGTACGACGGAGCGGTGGTGGTCAGCTCGTCGAGGCC
>JBFKPQ010000173.1:0-5176 GCA_041628225.1 Acidimicrobiia bacterium
CCGGTTTCCCTCCTCGTAGAGGGCTCGGAACAAGCGGTCGCTCGTGCCTTCGTCGGCGTCGGCGGCCACGACGTAGGCCCCGGCTTCGGCGGCGATTCGGGAGAAGTGACCGTCGTTGGCACCGAGATCCCACACGAGGTCCGGCTGCAACGCGTCGACGACGTCCCGGAGGAAATCCGCCTTCTGGGAGCGCTGCCGAACGACATGGTCCTGTCCGGCATAGTCGGTCCATTCGGTGTCGCGCGCCGGGGATACGAGGCGTTCGACGACCTTTCGGAGTCCGCGGACGTTGTTGATGATCAGGTCCTTGCTGAAGCCGGCCTGCTTCATCTCGTCCCGCACGTTCCGTACCGTCGCCGCGTACCGTTGCTCTGCTCGGGCCTGGAGACTCACGTGCAGCAACACACCCTTGCGCAGGAGATCGCGCGGGCGGAGCATCCTGCGGAACTCGACGGCGGAGATACCGTCGAGCCTTCCCCGGAGCCACGGACGGAACGGGATGTCCTTGTAGGCCGTGAGCATCAGCGGGTAGAGGAACTGGCGGCAGAACTGTCGGTAGCCGATCCATGCGTCACCGGTTTCCAGCGGCTCGAAGGAGCCGACGTCGATGAACACCGGCCGTCCGCCGAACCACTGCACATTGAACGGCGTGGCGTCCTTCAGGATCATGTCTTCGGCGAGCGCCGCTTCCAGGATGTCCAGCGTGAGGAGCGCGGCCTGCCGCAGCATCGAGAACGACCACTCATAGGGATACGACACAAAGGGGATGCGGTCGTGTTCGAGGGCGGCGACCCAATGGTCTCCATGGCCGGTGGGTAACTCCGCGGGTCGAGTGCCGACCAGCCAACCCCGCCGGACGAGGTCTTCGAAGAAGTCGGTGGCGGCGAGCGTCTTCCACGCATCGTGCCCGCGCTCGTCGAGCAGGCGCAGGACGCGGTTGCCGTCGATGACGACCTGACTGGAGGGATCCCGGAACGAACCGGGGTCGCGGGCCACCGGCAAGGACTACTCGGACGTCGAAGCGTCGACGGGTGCACCGTCCGGCGCGGGCGTTCCGTCCAACTTGGCGGCGAACATCCGCTGGCGGAGGCTGCGGAATACCACGGCGATCCCGGCGATGCCGCCGAGGATGGCCTGCAGGATGAGGCTTCCGGTCCCTGGGTCGAGGTAAGCGAGAATCATGTCATTTCCTTGGGAGTCGGTCGCCGACCGTTCGGCGATCGCACGCGCCAGTGTACGGCGCGCGGCGGAGGTACTCCAGCCGTGCACCGCGCGCGGGGCTACTCAGGACCTCATTCCTCCGCGCGTTGGTCCTGTCCCAACAGCACGACGAGCCCGATGGCGATGATCAGTACGGGCCAGAGGTACCCGCCCCGGACGGTCCACACGTCCAGTCCTTGCAGCAGGTAGGCCAGTCCGATCAGGGCGAAGACGGCGCCAGCCACCATTTCACCAGGGTGTTTCATCGCCGCACCTCCACATCACCGATCCCGGTCGAAACGTCGAGCTTCAGCGTCGGCCATCCGAATCCGTCGACGCGCTCGATCGATGGCCCGAAACCCGACCGTGTCTCATCGAGGACCGTCACCTCGCCGATTCCCGCGCTCGCCGTCACGTCGATGATGGCGTTGTCGGGAGCGAACACTGTCAGCGCGCCGACGCCGAGCGAGATCTCGACTTCGGTGTCTTGTGTGACATCCAGCTGTCTGAGGTCGATCGTCACCTCCCCGACACCGTGTTCATACACGGGTTCGAGCTCGGCGAGGGTGTCGGGCGCCTCGAGTATCTCGCCGACGCCGTTCCACGGCGTAGCCGGGATCGTCCCTGTGACGATCACGACGAGCGACAGGATGACGCCGACGACGACCAAACCCCCCACGTCTGTCTTGGAGGCGCCGTACATGATGCCCAGGCCGAGGATGATCAAGATGGTCGGCAGGACGAGGTCCCACCGCAGCTCGAACCAGCCGGCGATGTCGGCGAGCCACCCGGCTCCGAACAGCACGATGAGCGTGCCTGCGATGATCCGGCCAATGCCCGTCCGGCGCGGAGGCTCGGGAGCGGGTGGCGGAGGAACGGTGCTGGTCTGGTCACCGATCAACGTCATCGGCGGCCTCCCAACATCACGATGAAGCCAACCGCGATGATCGCGACGGGCCACAAGTACTGGTCGATCGAGGGCATCCATTGGCTGAGCAGCAGGATGGATCCGACGACGATGATGACGGTTCCGAGGATCAGCCGGGCGTCGAGCCGCCCGGCGACGGTGCCGGGTCCGATGATGTCTCCCGGCTTCTCTTCCGGAATGGCGATCCAACCGATGATGTAGAGCAGAACCCCCGACCCGCCGGTCAGCGCGAGCAGCACGAAGGCGATACGGAGAATGACGGGGTCGATTCCCAGGTAACGGCCGAGACCACCGGCGACGCCGCCGACGACTCGGTCACTCGTGCTCCTGCGCAGCAGCGGTGGGGTTTCGGTCGGTTGCTCCACGACCGGTGGCGGTGAAAGGTCGTTCACCACGTGTGCACCCCTTTCTGTCAGCTGGTCAGGCCAGCCGGCCGACGAGTCGTCGACCGACCTCCACCATCGCGCCCGGTGGGAGGCGGTGCGTAGGGCCGAAGGTCAGGCGGGCTCTGCTCCGAGCGCCGTGGCCAGGCCTTCCACCGCTTCGCGACCGATGCGCTTGAGGCGAGATTTCAGGAAACCCTCGAAGAGACGGGTCACGCCGCGGAACGTCAGGTCCGCGACGTACCGGATCTCCGTGCCATCGCCGTCGGACTTCAGGGTGATCGTGTCGACGGCACTGAGCTGTTTGGCCTCTCCGGTCAGGACGAGCCGATGGGGATGATGAAGGTCGGTGATCGTGTAGGTCATGGGCATCGACCGCCCATTGAACGAGTAATCGAGGGCGTAGGTACCGCCGACCTTGGGCGGCCCGTCGAACTGTTTGTCGGCTGAGGTCACGCCAGGATCCCACTCGGCGATGTGCTCCCATTTGGCCAGATACGCGAAGGCGCGGTCGATCTGCGCCGGTACGCGGATCGTCTCGTCGAGACGAATCACAAGTGCTCCCCTTGGCTGGGCGTCTTCCCGGTCACCGATCCTACGTGACCGCGCAGGCGACCTGCAGCCTCTCGGGGCGTCTTGGCGCGGGCGCGGCACCCTATGCTTCGTTGTCGAAACTTCTGCGCCTGGCGCAGGGTCTGACCCCTTGGAACCTTCGAGAGGCATGACATGGCAATCCCGAGCGCTTCGTATTCGATCACGATCCGCCTGATCACCGACCCCGAGGACCCGACAGCGATCGGCCGGGTCACCACCGCCGTGGGCGAGGCAGACGGCTCGGTCGTCGCGCTGGACTTCGTGGAGACGGACGAGCGCGGACTCATTGTCGACCTCACCGCCAATGCCCGGGGCGTCAAACACGCCGAAGCGATCGCGGCGGCAGCAGGGGCGGTCGAAGGGGTGAGCGTCTACAAGGTCTCGGACCGAACGTTCCTCATGCACCTCGGCGGCAAGATCGAGGTGACATCCAAGGTGGCCCTTCGGAATCGCGATCAGCTCTCCATGGCCTACACGCCCGGTGTGGCGCGGGTCTCCTCCGCCATCGCCGAACACCCCGAGGACGCCCGGAACCTCACCATCAAGGGCAACATGGTTGCGATCGTCACCGACGGCACAGCCGTGCTGGGTCTCGGTGACATCGGTCCGGTTGCTGCCCTTCCCGTCATGGAGGGCAAGGCCGCCCTGTTCAAGCGGTTCGCCAATGTCGACGCCTTCCCGATCTGCCTCGATACGAAGGACACCGAGGAGATCGTTCGCACCGTGGAACTGATCGCGCCGGTGTTCGGCGGCGTCAACCTGGAGGACATCGCGGCACCGCGGTGCTTCGAGATCGAAGAACGGCTGCGCGAGTCGCTCGATATCCCGGTGTTCCACGACGACCAACACGGAACGGCCATCGTCGTGATCGCCGCACTCGTCAACGCGTTGAAGGTGGTCGGAAAGTCGTTCCCCGACGTCACGGTGGCCATGTCGGGAGCGGGTGCGGCCGGGGTGGCCATCGCCAAGATGTTGCTCCACGAGCAGGCGGCCGACATCATCGCCTGCGACTCGAAGGGGATCATCCACTCAGGCCGCGAACTGGTGGATCCGTCGAAGCAATGGCTAGCCGAGCACACCAATCGTTCGGGCCGGCAGGGTTCGGTCCTCGACGCCTTGGACGGGGCCGACGTGTTCATCGGTGTGAGCGCCGCCAATCTGTTCTCGGCGTCCGAGATCCAGCGGATGAATGAGAAAGCGATCGTATTCGCGCTCGCCAACCCGGATCCAGAGGTCGATCCTCGTGAGGCTCGGCAGTACGCCGCCGTGGTGGCCACCGGTCGGTCGGACTATCCGAACCAGATCAACAACGTGCTGGCATTCCCCGGAGTTTTCCGTGGAGCGCTCGACGCCCGGGCGACCGAAATCACCGAGCGTATGAAGATCGCCGCGGCCCGCGCCATCGCCTCGGTCGTGACCGACGACCAGCGCAACGCCTCGTACATCATCCCGTCGGTGTTCAACGACCAGGTGGCGCCCGAGGTCGCTCGGGCGGTCGCGCAGGCCGTCGGATGACCGGCCGGCCGATCTGACGCAGGCGTGTCGATCGAGCCGCCATCCGTCGCCTCCGCCGTCGGGGAGGCTCACCTCGGCCCCATCCTCGGTCCTGTCGAGATCATCTCCTCGACCGACATCGGCGGCGAGTTCGGCCTGGCCGGGTCGACGGCGCGACTGCTGATCTCGAGAGCAGGAAAGCAGGCGTCGGTGGTGGCCAAGATCGCCGCCCGGGCGGCGATCGAGCCCGAAGTGGGCTTCTACGAGCAGGTGGCGCCCTCGTCGCCGATCTCCGTACCTGCGTACCTCGGGTCGCACTTGGGGAGCGAGCGAGGCATGCTCGTACTCGAAGACGTCGGCGGCTCCCAGGGCGACGTTCTGGCCGGCTGTTCCGATGACGTTGCCCTCGAGCTGGCTGCCCAATTGGGCGCCCTGCACCGTCGCTGGCGGTCGGGCACCGCTCCGTCGGTGCTCCCGGCGCACCGCGAGCCGTTTCGGCTTCGTGGGGAGAGGGCCGCCGTGCTCGGGCCGTCGATCTCTGAGCTGGTGTCGTTCGTCGAGCGCTTTGGCGGCCGGC
>JBFKPQ010000174.1:0-5141 GCA_041628225.1 Acidimicrobiia bacterium
GCGGCCGCTTCGTGGTCGGCGGCGGCCAGTTCTTCGGATTCGAATTCCTGCCCGAGGTAGGCGCGGATCACCTCGGGGTCGTCGGCGACCTCTCGGGGCTTTCCGGTGGCGATGTTCTTGCCGAAGTCGAGCACCATGATGCGGTCGGCGATGTCCATGACGAGGCCCATGTCGTGTTCGACGAGAATCATGGCGATGCCCAACTCATCCTTGACGTCGAGGATGAACCGGGCCATGTCTTCGGTCTCTTCGAGGTTCATGCCCGCTACCGGTTCGTCGAGCAGAAGGAGCTCGGGCTCGAGGCACAGGGCCCGGCCCAGTTCGACCCGCTTCTGCACGCCGTACGGAAGGAGAGCGACCGGGTAGCGTCGGTAGGCGGCGATCTCCAAGAAGTCGATGATGTCCTCGACGCGCGAACGCGACGTCATTTCCTCCTTGCGGGCCTTGCCAAGCCACATGCTGCCGGCGGCCCACGAACTCGACGTCAGGATGTGGCGGCCGAGCATGAGGTTGTCGAGCACGGTCATGTTGCCGAACAATTCGATGTTCTGGAAGGTTCGGGCGATGCCGCCTTCGGCGAGCTTGTACGGCTTGGCGCCGATGATGTCGTCGCCTTTCCACCGGATTTGACCCTGCTGGGGGCGGTAGACGCCATTGAGGCAGTTGAAGATCGACGTCTTGCCGGCGCCGTTGGGCCCGATGATGGCGAACAGTTCGCCGGGGTACACCTCGAAGCTGACGCCGTCGATCGCCTTGACGCCACCGAAGTCGAGGTGGATGTCCTCGACGGTCAGGATCGGGTCGGTCTGCGTCATGACAGCCACCGCTTCCGGCGTTTGTAGTGCTTGATGTCGCGGAACGATTTGCGTCCGCCGCCTTCTTCGCCGTGCAGACCGAGGTAGAACTCGCGGACGTCCTCGTCGGCCAGGAGCCGGTTGGCAGGCCCGTCCATCACGACCTTGCCGGTCTCCAGGATGTACCCGTAGTTGGCGATGCTCAGCGCCATCGAGGCGTTCTGTTCGACGAGCAGGACGCTGGTGCCGAGCTTGTTGATGTCGACGATGATGTCGCGGATCTGTTGCACCAGCAGCGGCGCGAGACCGAGCGAGGGCTCGTCCAGCAACAACACGGCGGGATCGGCCATGAGCGCTCGGCCGATGGCGAGCATCTGCTGTTCGCCACCCGACAGGTAGCCGGCCGTCGAGCGCTTGCGGTGTTCCAGGACCGGGAACAGCGACATGACCCGGCTGTAGTTCTCCTCGATCGTGGTTTTGTCCCGCTGTGTGTGGGCGCCTACCCGCAAGTTCTCGTCGACGGTGAGCTCGGCGAAGATCCGACGTCCCTCGAGCACCTGGACGATGCCTTTGCCGACGATCTCGGCCGGATCGAGGTCGTCGATCCGGTTGCCGTCGAGTGTGACCTTGCCTTTGGTGATCTCGCCGTCGTGCACGTCCAGCAGGCCGCTGATGCTTCTGAGCGTGGTGGTCTTGCCGGCTCCATTGGCTCCGAGCAACGCGACGATCGAACCTTTGGGCACCTCGATCGACAAGCCGCGCAGCGTGAGGATCACGTCGTTGTAGACGACCTCGAGATTGCTGATGGCAAGCACGGCGCAACCATACCAAGCCCGGCCCGGGCGGGCCCTGGGAAACGCCAAGTACCCACCGCACCTTGGGCGAAGCGGAGCGTCGTTGGCGGCCGGAACCAGTACCATCGCCGGGTATGACTGCGCAGACCCTCGAGCGCGCCGACACCGGTGCGCCGAAGCCTCTCCGCTGGCCGTTCTGGCTTGCCGGCGCGTTGTTCGGACTGTCCGTGCTCGTGGCAGTCGCCGCGACGGTGGAGATGCCTTACTACTCGTTCTCGCCGGGACCGGTGTTCGAGATCGACGACTTCGTGGTGCTCGACGATCCCGACCCGCTGGACGGTGAGTTCTACATGCTCACCGTCTCGCTGACCGAGGTGACACCCATCGAGTTCGTCATGGCGCAGTTCGATCCGGCGATCGATCTCATCGCCCGAGAGCGGGTTCGGCCGGTGGGCGTGTCCGACGAGCAGTACCGAGAGAACAACCGGCGTTCGATGGACGAGTCGAAGGCGACGGCGATCTTCGCGGCGCTCGATCATCTGGGTTACGAGGTCATCATCCGGGGCGAAGGCGTGCTGGTCGCCGGGCTCACCGAGGGGTCCCCGGTGGACGGGATTCTGGAAGTCGACGACGTCATCACCCACGTCGATGGGCAAGCCACGATGATTTCGTCCGATCTGACGGGGATCATCGGCGAGCGGAAGATCGGAGATTCGGTCGAGCTGACCGTCATCCGGGGCGAGGAGACCCTCACGTTCGAGGTGACGCTCGTGGAGCACGTCAACGATCCCGAGCGTCCGATGATCGGGTTCTTGGCCACCACGTACAACTGGAACTACGAGCCGCCCTTCGAAGTCGACATCGACAGCACCAACGTGGGCGGCCCCTCGGCCGGGCTCATGTACACCCTGACGCTCATCGACATGCTCACCGAAGCAGATCTCGCCAAGGGCCACGTCATCGCCGGTACCGGCACGATGCAGACCGACGGGACGGTGGGATCGATCGGTGGTATCCGGCAGAAGGTGGCGGCGGCCGCCGCAGCGGGCGCCGAGTACATCCTCGTGCCGGCCGACAACTGGGAATCCGCCCAGACCATCGAGGCGGACATCGAGCTGGTCCGAGTCGAGAACCTGGCCGACGCCCTCGCGTTCCTCGAGTCCCTCCCGGAGGCCTGACAAACCGTTGGTTGGAGGGGGCATCGCGGTATCGTGACGCCATGGCAAACCCCGGGCCATTCGACTCCGCGCGTTTCTCTCATCGGTTTCGTGGCTACGACCCGGCCGAGGTCGACGAGCATCTGCGGGCGGTGGAAGCGAGCCTCATCGAGATTCGCCGAGACCGTGACCACCTGACGGCTCGCCTCGAGCAGGTCGGCGAACGCGATGTCGATTTTGGGTCGTTCGCCGAGGAGATCCGGCAGATCCTGCAGGCCGCCCAGGACGCCGCCGATGGCCTACGGCGCCGTGCGTCCGAAGAGGTGGCCGTGTGGCGCGACGAAGCGAAGGCCGAAACCGATGCACAGCGGAGCCAGGCCCTGTCGGACGCCGAGGCGCTGCGCCGTGACGCCTGGGTCGAGGCCGAGAGCCTGTGGATGGGAACCCAGGAGGGCGCTCGGACCCGCACGGACGAGGCCGAGCGTGAGGCATTGGCCATCGTCGGCCAGGCGGAGCGCGACGCGCATCGGATGCTGTCGTCGGCGAGGCGCGAAGCTGAAGAGCAGCTCCGGCTCGCCAAGATGGAGGCCGAGCGGCTGCTCGTCGAGGCGCGCGCCCAGCACGAGGAGATCATCGATTCGGCCCGCAAGACCGCCGACGCCGCTCAGGAACGAGCGAGAGCCCTCGAGGTGCGCCGAACCGAGCTGTTGGACGAACTCGAATCGGTGCGGACGACGGTGACCAAGCTCGAATCGGACATCGACGAAAAGCGCGCTCAGCTGTTGGCCGCCGCCGAAGAGCCCATCGTCGAGCCCGAGCCCGCTTCCACCGACGCCCCGGCGAAGGCCGGCGAACGGGAGGGCTGGCCTTCCGAGAACATCCGCATCATCCCGGCCCAGCCGAAACACGTCGAGGTCTCCGAGTCGATCGACGCCTCCGACATGGCCGACGAGGTGCGCCGGCTCCGCGACTCTGCGTCGACGGAGACGACCGCCGAAGTACCCGTCGCCGACCCGCCGGCGGATCCGGCGGCTGCGGCCGACGGTGCATCCACGGAGCCCGAGCCACACGACGAATCGGATCTCGTGACGATCATCGAGCCACAGCCGGATTCCGGATCAGAACCTGGACAGGCGGAAACGTCGACCGAAATGGAGGCCGAGGCGGAGCCTGTGCCCGAAGTCCTCGAACTGGCCCCGCAGGCTTCCGGCGACGATCTGGGTGGTCTGTTCGCGGCGTTGCGATCGGGAGACGACGAACGCGAAGAACCGGTGCAGGTTCCCCGGGCTTCCGATTCGACCGAGTCGACGCCCGAGCGGGCCGGCGTCGGAGCGATGCCGGTCGCCTTCGACGGCGACGCCGCCGACTACCGAGATCACCTGCTGTTGCCGATCACGAATCGGATCCTTCGTTCGATCAAACGGCAGCTGACGGAAGCCCAGAACCTCGCTCTGGAGGAGATCCGGGTCACGGACGGCGACTGGGAGCCGGACGCCGAGGAACTGCGGGAGCGAGTGCACGGCGACCTGACGATCGTCGTGCAGGAGTCGTTCGCGGCCGGGTACGCAGCCGTGGAAGAACTCACGGGTGCTTCGGTCGGGAGGCCCAAGCCGGCGAAGGCCGACATCGACGATCACGCGCCTGCGTTCGCCGCGGCGCTCGCCGAAGATCTCGCAACGGTCACGTCCGAAGCGTCGGGGCCGCGCGCCGCCGCGGCTGCATTGAGCCGGGCCTATCGGGCGTGGCGCACCGATGAAGCCGAGCGCAGGGTCGGGACGGCCGCCCGGATGGCGTTTCACAAGGGTCTGGCGCGGGCGGCCAAGGTGGGCAACGTTCCGGCCTTGTTCTGGTCGGTGGCGGGACGGGGTTGCCCCGACTGCCGGACGCTCGCCGAGGCAGGCCCGGTGTCGCCCGGACAGGGGTTCGGTCCCGATCGGGTGCTCCCGCCGCTCCACGACGGTTGTTCGTGCGCGGTGGTTCCCTCCGCCTGACCTCCCGGAAAGCCCACGGCCGACCATAGAATGGCCGCCATGCTCTCGAACGAACCAGAAGCCCCGCGGGTCGCGCCGGTCCGTCGCCGCGGGTTGACCTTCTTCATCGCCGTTCTGTTCGGCGCCTTCCTGCTGCTCCGCGCGTTGGCCGTGGTGTGGACCGACTACCTCTGGTTCGTGTCCGTGGACCTCGGCTCGGTGTGGCTCACCACGAACGTCACGAAGGCGTTGCTGGTGGTCGGAGCGACATCCGTGGCTTTCGCCGTGCTGTGGGTGAACCTCGTGGTCGCCGACAAGATCTCGCCTCGTCTCAATCTGGTCGCACTCGACGAGCAGGAGGAGATCGTCGAGCGGTTCGCCGAATGGGTGGAGCCGCGGCTTCGGCGCCTCCGTTTGGCGGTGGCC
>JBFKPQ010000175.1:0-5121 GCA_041628225.1 Acidimicrobiia bacterium
AACCACCCACACGCTCAAACAACGTCTTCGTAATCGCCGCCGTCAACGTCGTCTTCCCATGATCAATATGACCCATCGTCCCCACATTCACATGCGGCTTCGAACGCTCAAACTTCGCCTTACCCATGGGACCTACTCCTTCTCTGTGGTGCCCGTGTTGTTCCTGGGCACCGCCCGCGACCGTCAGCAGTCAGCTCTCAGCGCGCCTTCACGCTGACAGCTGATAGCTGAAAGCCACCGGCTGTGCCCCGTAGCGGCGGGCAGACTCGAACTGCCGACCTCTCGATTATGAGTCGAGCGCTCTTACCGACTGAGCTACGCCGCCGAGGCGGACCCGACCGTCGTCGAGCCTCGGCCACGGGTGACCCATCAGCCGCCCGCTGGAGCCTCCTCCGGGATTCGAACCCGGGACCCCTTCCTTACCATGGAAGTGCTCTGCCACTGAGCTAAGGAGGCGTACTTCGGGGCTGCGCCCCGAAGTCCGTCCGCAGAACGCTCCGCGCTCTGCCGCAACCGACCTGGGACCAACCCACGAACTCTGTTGTCAAAAGGGGCTGCGCCCCGAACACGTCGGCAGAAAACGCATTCGCGTTTCTGCCCGTATCAGGGACCAACCCACGAACTCTGTTGTTAAACGGGGCTCCGCCCCAGTACGCACCGACCTCTGGGACAAACCCACGAACTCTGTTGTCAATCGGGGTAGTACCCCGAAGTCGCCGCGGCCAACGGCGAACGAGTGCCGGGAGAAGGATTCGAACCTCCGAAGGCATTGCCGGCAGATTTACAGTCTGCTCCCTTTGGCCGCTCGGGCATCCCGGCGTCACGGGGCGGGCCCCGAGGCGACCCGTAGATTAGCGGATCACCCTGACCCGCCTAATCGAGATCTAGGCGGTCTCGCCGCCGTTTCGCGCCGTCCACGCCAGCGCTCCCGCTCCGACCAGAAAGATCGAACCAGCCGCTGCGGCGGCGGCCGCCACGGTCCGGCTGGACGCCCAAACAGCCGCACCGGCGCCCACGACCACCAGTGCCGTCCCCACCAAGCCCACCATGGCCCGTTGCACGATCCGATAGCGACGCGCCGGATCGATCTCGTACGGGCCGGCCGACAGACCACGCACCACGACGTGCCGCACGCGGCCTGCGATCCATGCCGCCACGCCGAAGGCGTACGCCGCTCCGAGCGGGACCCAGGCAGGTTCGACGGCAAAGAGCGCCACCACGCTCACGGCGAGCAGCACGAACAACAGGGTCTGGGAGGTGGCCAGAAACCGGGACGCCCATTCGGGTCCTCGGGCCGCCGACGCCGCCGAGACGACGACCGCCCACGCCATGACACCCACCACGACCACCACGAGCGTGACGGCCGCCGCGGACGCCGTGAGGCTCACCGGGTGCCGTAGACCATGCGCTGGAGGCGCTGTATGCGATCCTCGATCGGCGGGTGGGTGGCGAACATCTTGGCGAGACCCTGTCGAGCCGAGAAGGCCTTGAGCGGGTCGTCGATGAACAGTTGACTCACCGCCGGATTGATGTTCATGGGGATCTGCCGAGTGGCGCCGCCGATCTTGGCGAGCGCCGACGCCAGATGCAGAGGATTGCCGGTCAGCGCGGCGCCGGAGGCATCGGCTTCGTACTCTCGGGTCCGCGAGATGGCGGTGCGCAGCAGCATCGCTCCCAGCGGCGCCAGGAAGATGGACAGCAGGCCCAAGATGGCGGTGATCGGGTCCTGATTGCGGCGCCGGCCGCCGCCGAAGAACGCCAACCGGGCGAAGATCGACAGGGCGGCTGCCAGCATGGCGGCGATCGAAGAGATGAGGATGTCGCGGTTCTCGACGTGGGCGAGCTCATGAGCCAGTACGCCCTCCAGCTCGTCGTACGTCAGCATGTCCAGGATGCCTGTCGTGACCGCGACCGCGGCGTTCTTCGGGTTGCGGCCCGTGGCGAAGGCGTTCGGTTGCGGCGACTCGATCAGGTAGAGACGCGGCATCGGAATGCCGGACATCTGTGCCAGCCGCCCGACGATCGCATGCACCTGAGGCAGCTCGGCTTCGGATACCGGCTTGGCTCGCGAAGCGGCCAGCGCCAGCTTGTCGGAGAAGAAGTAGGCGAGCAGGTTGAGGCCGGCCGCGAAGATCAGCCCCATGTAGAAACCTTGGCCCTCACCGAACAGAGCGATGCCCACCCACCACACGAGGGCGGACATGAGGGCCAGGAGCCCGACGGTCTTGAGGTTGTTCGTCATAGACGCATCGTACCCCCGGCCGGCACGTACGAAACGCTCCTTCCAGCTGGTCACTCAGCGTGCCAATTATTGGCGCGTTGCTCACCTGCAGCGGTCGCCACAGGGGGCTAGAGTCGACCCATGGTCGGGGATCCTGACCCGAGGGTCGCGCGCTGCGAGCCCTCGTCGAACTACCAGGAGGGGCAAGAGGTTGAAACGCCTTACAGTCATGCTGACTGCCGTCCTCACTGCGCTGGCACTCGCCGTGCCGGCCGGAGCGGGCGAGCAGGTCATACCAGAGGGAGCCGAGCCGGCACCGCTCGTTCCCGACGAATGGGTCAACGAGACACCGAGCGGCTGGTTCATTCAGCTCGCCAGCCCACCTGCGGTCACCGGCACCGCCAAGGCTCAGCTGCGCGCCGAGCGCAACGCCTTCAAGGCGGCAGCCAGGGCAGCCGGTATCGAGTACCAAGAGTTGCGCTCGTTCGAAACGCTCTTCAACGGATTCTCCGTGAACATGAACGCAGGCCAGCTCGGCCGCGTCACGCAACTGTCCGGTGTCGCAGCGGTCTATCCGATCCTCGAGGTCCAGGCCCCCGACGTCACGTCGATCAGCCCAGATCTCGCCACGGCGATCGTGATGACGGGCGCCGACATCGCGCAGAACGAGCTGGGCTACACGGGCGCAGGCGTCAAAGTGGCCGTGATGGACACGGGCATCGACTACGACCATCCCGATCTGGGTGGCTGTTTCGGTGACGGCTGTCGCGTCGCCTACGGCTTCGACTTCGTCGGCGATGCGTTCAACGCGGATCCGACCGATCCGTCGTACAACCCGACGCCTTCGCCGGACCCCGATCCGGACGACTGCCAGGGTCACGGCACGCACGTGGCCGGCATCGTCGGCGCCAACGGCACGGCCGTCGGTGTGGCCCCGGACGTGACGCTCGGCGCCTACCGGGTGTTCGGCTGTGACGGATCGACGACCGCCGACATCATGATCGCGGCCATGGAAGCGGCGCTCGCCGACGGCATGGACGTGCTCAACATGTCCATCGGCTCGGCCTTCACGTGGCCTCAGTACCCGACCGCCGTCGCCTCGAACCTGCTCGTCGACGCGGGCATGGTCGTCGTGGCTTCGATCGGGAACTCCGGATCGAGCGGCACCTATTCGGCCGGCGCTCCGGGCCTCGGCGAGAAGGTGATCGGCGTCGCATCGTTCGACAACACGAACGTCGCACTGAACACGTTCACGATCTCGCCCGACGACACCCCGATCGGCTACGGCAATGCGGCGGCGGCCCCGGTGGCTCCGACGTCCGGCACCTACCCGATGGCCCGCACGGGAGACGTCACGGCAACCAACGACGCGTGTAGCGCCCTGCCGGCCGACAGCTTGGCTGGCCATGTGGCGCTGATCAGGCGTGGTGGGTGTTTCTTCCACACGAAGGCGTTGAACGCCATGAACGCCGGTGCCGTGGCCGTGGTCTTGTACAACAACGTCGGCGGGCGCTTCAGCCCGACGGTGGCAGGCGATCCGCCGATCACCATCCCGGTGGTGGCGATCTCCGACGCCGAGGGTGCGTTGATCGACAGCCGTCTGGCCTCCGGCCCGGTCGACATGACGTGGACCGAGGAGACGGGGATCTTCGAGAACCCGACGGCGGGCCTCATCTCGTCGTTCAGCTCGTACGGTCTTGCACCAGATCTGACGCTCAAGCCGGACATCGGCGCACCAGGCGGTCTGATCATGTCGACCTACCCGCTGGAACAGGGCGGCTACGCTACGATCAGCGGCACGTCGATGGCGGCGCCGCACGTAGCTGGAGCGGCTGCGCTGCTGCTGGAGGCCCGGCCTGACACACCGACCGCGTTGGTGCGGGCCATCTTCCAGAACAGCGCCGACCCGGCCTTGTGGAACCTCGCTCCTGGCTTTGGCCTGATGGAGCCGGTCCACCGACAGGGCGCCGGCATGATCGACATCGACGATTCGATCACGCAGACGAACATCGTCACGCCTGGCAAGATCGCCACCGGCGAGAGCGAGGCCGGTTCGCACTCCGAGGACATCCGCTTGTGGAACTTCGGTGCGAGCGATGTCACGTACACGCTCGGCACGATGTCGGCATTCGGGTGCTGCTCGGCGGCGATCGCCACGACGGGCACGATGTCGGAGGAACTCGACTACTGGCTGAGTGCCGAAGTCGTCGAGTTCAGCGCCACCGAGGTGACCGTTCCGGCGGGCGGCTACGCCGACGTGACCGTGACGATCCATCCGGAGCCGACCGGTGGACCGTTCGTCAATGTGCAGTACGGCGGTTGGATCACGGTCATGCCGGACGACGGCAGCGACGTCCTCCGCGTTCCGTACGGCGGGTTCCTCGGCGACTACCAGAGCCTCGAGGTACTGACGCCGGGTTCGTTCGGGGTGTTCCCGTCGATGGGCGTGACCGCCGACGGCAACCTGTTCGGGCTCGTTCCGGACGGGTGGGTCTACTCGATGGAGGGCTTCGACGTCCCGAACGTCTTGTTGCACCTCCACCACCAGTCGCGCATGCTGACGATCGACGTCTACGACGCCAAGACGGGCCAGCCGGTCCATCCGGTGTTCCACACGTTCTCGGTGGACGAGTACCTGCCGCGCAACGCCACGTCGGGTGGCTTCTTCGCCTTCCCCTGGGACGGCACCCGTCTGCACAGCGAGGGTGTCGCCAAGGAGATGCGCAAGGACGTCGCCGACGGCGAGTACTACGTGGTGGTGACCGTCCTCAAGGCGCTCGGCGATCCGGCCAACCCGGACCACTGGGAGCACTGGACGTCAACGACGTTCGTGATCGATCGACCGGACGTACGCGAGGGCAAGAAGCCCAGAGTGAACGCCAACTGAGTCGACACCGACC
>JBFKPQ010000176.1:0-5116 GCA_041628225.1 Acidimicrobiia bacterium
CCGAACGGCGCGAACTCGCCTTTGCGTGGACCGTCGCCGCCCACACCAAGTCGAACGCCATCGTCATCAGCAACGACGGCAAGGCGGTCGGGGTCGGCGCCGGCGACCAGTCACGGGTCGGCGCATCGAATCGGGCCATCGTTCAAGCAGCCGATCGGGCGGCGGGCGGGGTGGCGGCCTCGGATGCCTTCTTCCCGTTCCGGGACGGCATCGACGCCCTGGCGGGAGCCGGCGTGACGGCGATCGTGCAACCGGGCGGGTCGGTCCGAGACGCCGACGTCATCGCCGCCGCCGACGAACACGGCATAGCCATGGTCTTCACGGGCCGGCGCCACTTCAAGCACTGACTACCCTCCGGGGCCATGAGTGCACTGATCCTCGACGGAAGGGCTGTGGCCGCCGCCGTCAAAGCCGAAGTAGCCGATCAGGTGGCGGCGTTCGAGCGAGCACCAGGTCTCGCCACCGTGCTCGTGGGTGACGATCCTGCCTCCCACGCCTACGTGCGGGGGAAGCGGCGCGATGCCGAGGAGTGCGGCATGCTCTCCATCCATCACGAGTTGCCCGCCACGGCAAGCCAGGCCGCCGTCGAGGGGCTCATCGACGACTTGAACACGGACACGAGCGTCGACGGCATTCTCGTGCAGCTCCCGTTGCCGTCGGGTCTCGACTCGGAAGTCATCACGGAACGGATCGACCCGCGCAAGGACGTCGATGGGCTGCACCCCCACAATCTCGGTCTGCTCACGCTGAACCGCCCTGGGCTTCGGCCGTGTACCCCGTCGGGCGTTCTGCGGATTCTGGAGCACTACGACATCGACGTGCGCGGCGCCTCGGTGGTGATCGTCGGGCGGTCGTTCTTGGTGGGCAGGCCGCTCGCCATGATGCTGTCGGCGAAGGGCGTCGATGCCACCGTCACGCTGGCCCACTCACGCACGCGCGAGCTGGCTGCGGTCACGCGAGCCGCCGACGTGGTCGTCGCCGCCGTCGGTGTCGCCCAGCTCATCGGTGCCGATCACGTCCGGCCGGGCGCCACCGTGGTCGATGTCGGGATCAACCGGACCGAGGCGGGCCTGGTCGGTGATGTCGATTTCGAGAGCTTGGTGGACGTGGCCGGGGCCATCACGCCGGTCCCCGGCGGGGTCGGACCGATGACTCGGGCCATGCTCATGGCCAACACGCTCGAGGCGGCCCGTCACCTCGGCTGACAGGCGCTCCTCGGTTTCTCGCGTTGGTCCGGCCGCCCTGGGGGGAGGCGTCGAACCGGCGACTACCCTCACAAAAAACACGAGGAGTTGTCCATGGCCACACCCATCACGATGGGTTCTGACGGGCTCGAAGTCCCGAACGATCCGATCATTCCGTTCATCGAGGGCGACGGCATCGGCCCTGACATCTGGGCGGCCGCTCAGCGTGTCTTCGACGCCGCCGTCGAGAAGGCATACGGCGGCGAACGATCGATCGCATGGCGTGAGGTCCTGGCGGGTGAAAAGGCCTACAACGAGACGGGTGAATGGCTGCCGCAAGCCACCGTCGACGCGTTCGAGGAGTTCCTCGTCGGGATCAAGGGCCCGCTCACGACGCCGGTGGGCGGCGGCATCCGCAGCCTGAACGTGGCGCTCCGTCAGTTGCTGGACCTCTACGTGTGCATTCGTCCGGTGCGGTGGTTCTCGGGGGTACCGAGCCCCGTGAAAGAGCCCAACCTGGTCGACATGGTGATCTTCCGCGAGAACACGGAGGACGTGTACGCAGGCAAGGAGCTGCAGGAGGGCACCGAGGACGCGGCCAAGCTGCTCGAGTTCTTGCGCGCCGAGTACGGCTGGGAGATCCGGCCGGACTCGGGCCTCGGCATCAAACCGGTGTCGGTGACCGGCTCCAAGCGCCTCGTGCGAGCCGCCATCAAGTACGCCATCGCCAACGACCGGAAGTCGGTGACGCTGGTCCACAAGGGCAACATCATGAAGTTCACGGAAGGAGCCTTCCGCACGTGGGGCTACGAGGTGGCTCGTGACGAGTTCGCCGATCAGGTGGTCTCGTGGGAGGAGAGCGGGGGAGATCCGGGTGACAAGATCCTGATCCAGGACGTCATTGCCGACGCCATGTTGCAACAGGTATTGACCCGCCCTGCCAACTACGACGTGATCGCCACCATGAACCTCAACGGCGACTACCTGTCGGATGCGCTCGCCGCCCAGGTCGGTGGCATCGGCATCGCTCCGGGCGGGAACATCAACTACGACACCGGCGTCGCCGTGTTCGAAGCCACGCACGGCACGGCTCCGAAATATGCAGGCCAGGACAAGGTCAATCCGGGGTCGGTGATCCTGTCCGGTGAGCTGATGTTCCGCTACATGGGTTGGACCGAAGCCGCCGACCTCATCGTCCAAGGTCTCGAGGGCGCCATCTCGGAGGGCATCGTCACCTACGACTTCGCCCGTCTCACCGAAGGCGCCACGGAGGTCAAGACGTCGGAGTTCGCGTCGGCCATGATCGAGCGGATGTAGCGAGCTCCGTGCTGGCTTTCGACCACGTCGCCATCGCGGCGCGCTCGGTACGTCCGATCCTGCAGTTCGTCACGGGGACCCTCGGCGGCGTCGTCATCAGCGGCGGCGCACCACCGGGTGCCGGCTTCCGGGCCGTGCAGGTGCGCATTGGCCGCCGCGACGACGGCATGACGGTCGAGCTCCTCGAACCGTGGCACCCGGAGCACAACGACTTCCTGGCGCGTTTCCTCGAGCACACCGGCGACGGACCGCACCACCTCACGTACAAGACCCCAAACATCGCCGCTGAGCTGGAGCGGTTCCGCGCCGTCGGGTTCGACCCGGTGGGCGTCGACTTCTCCAACGAGTTCTGGCGGGAGTTCTTCGTCCATCCTCGCCAGTCGCACGGCCCGGTGATCCAGGTCGCGCAGCCGGGTATGCCGTCGCGCACCCCCGGCGAGGCGGTGAACAGAGCCCTGGCTGGCGACGTTCCCGACTGGAGTGACGTGTGGTGGAGCGAGGCAGATACGGTCGTCGGCACCGCTGCCGCGGTTCTGCGGCGAGTGGTCATCGGTACCCCGGATGTCGAAGCTGGCGCCGCCTTCTACGGAGACGTGTTGGGTGCCGACCTCGTCGAGGTCCCGGCCGGGGTGGAGGCACGATGGGGAGACGGCATGCTGCTGCTCGAACGAGCCGACGTGGTACGGCCGCAGGTCGAACGTCTCGAGGTCGAGGGGGCCTTGTGGGATGTCACGGAGGTGGGCGGGACGCGTTTTGTTCCCGTCTGATCACCAAGGCCGGCCGAGACCGGTGACGGGACGTTCGGCCAGCACGTCGCGCCGGAATCGGTAGAGCTTGGCGGGTCGGCCGCCCGTGTGGGTGTCGACACCGCCGGTCGGCTCGACCAGGCCGCCCCGCTCGACGAGGCGCCGGAAGTTCTGCGTGTGGAGATGCGTCCCGGCGAGCGACTCGACGACCCGCTGGAGGTGGCCGAGGGTGAACTCGGGTGTGAGTAGCTCGAACACAACGGGTCGATAGGTGAGTTTGCCGCGCAGGCGTCCGAGTGCCGTCGCGGCGATCCGGCGGTGATCGAGCCCCATCGGTTCACCGAGTGTTCCCGCCGGTGCCGGGATGCCACGGTCGGTTGCGGATTCGGCCACGAGGCCCGCTTCGTATGCCAGTTCGTAGCGTTCCAGGACGCGGACACCGTCCCACGGGGTTCCCGCCAGCCCGAACGTGAGATGCAGCCGCTCCCGCGCGGCCGGATGGTCGGCCCACTCGTCGAGCGCCTGCCGGGCGTCGGGCGGCAGCCCCACTCCGGTGCGCTGATCCTCCCACGGGAAGAAGCGGTACCACGACTGCCACGATGCGGTCGGTGCGAGATCGCCCTCCCGCACGAGTGCGAGGTAGGCGACCGACAGCGTGCGTACGCCGTCGCGAGTCCGTCCCGGCCCTCGATGACGGTCGCCGAACGTGTAGAGCTGTTCGACGTGGCCCAGTTCGAATCCGGTGCGCGTGGTGACCCAGCGCCGGACGGCCTGGTCGAGGGTCCGGTCGTCGTCCGACAGTTCCCCGAAGGGCAGCGTGGCCGGGCCGCCGTCGTCGACGACCAGTAGGTGCGGTTCGTCGTCGACGATCGAGACGATGACCGCATCGAGCGTCACCTGGATGGTCGGGCGATTGACAGACATGCTCCGATCATATATGCTCACTTCGAGCAAAACAACTCGAAAGGCCAGACGATGGCACAGACGGTCCATATCACCGACGGTCGCTCGGGGGAGCGCCGAGAAGTCCTTCCCGAAGCGGAACTCTGGGCTCTCCAGCCGGTTCTCGATGACATCGAACGGCTCAAGCGGGAGCGCAATGCCGTCGTGCTCGCCCACAACTACATGACGCCGGCGATCTACCACGCCGCCGCCGATTTCACCGGGGACTCGCTGGCGTTGGCGCACCAGGCCGCCGAGACCGACGCCGACGTGATCGTCATGGCGGGCGTCCACTTCATGGCGGAGACGGCCAAGATCATCAACCCCGACAAGACCGTGTTGATCCCCGACCTGCGTGCGGGCTGCTCGCTGGCCGAATCGATCACCGGCGCCGACGTGCGCGCCCTCAAGGAACGGTATCCAGGGGTCCCGATCGTGACGTACGTCAACACCTCCGCAGACGTCAAGGCCGAGTCGACGATCTGTTGTACATCGTCGAACGCCGTCGAGGTCGTGGAGTCGCTCGGCGTCGATCGGGTCATCTTCTTGCCCGACCAGTATCTGGGTGCCTACGTGGCATCGAAGACCGACGTCGAGATCCTGCTGTGGGAGGGCTCGTGCGAGGTGCACGAGCGTTTCACCGGTGTCGAGGTGGCCGGGTACCGGGCCGAGTTTCCCGACCTCAAGATCATCGCCCACCCCGAGTGTCCCGCCGACGTTCTCGACCAGGTCGACTTCGTCGGTTCGACGTCCGGCATGATCAACTGGGTGGCGGATCATCAGCCCGACAAGGTCATGATGATCACGGAATGCTCGATGTCCGACAACGTGGCGGTGGAGCATCCCGACGTCGACTTCATCAGGCCGTGCAATCTGTGTCCTCACATGCAGCGCATCACCGTCGCCAACATCCAGCAGGCTCTCGAA
>JBFKPQ010000177.1:0-5031 GCA_041628225.1 Acidimicrobiia bacterium
GCGATGCGCTGGGCTGCGGCAGGCAACGAGACCCGGCTGGAGATCGTTCCTGGCGCCGTCCACGCGTTCGACTACTTCGACATCGAGAGCGCCGCCCGAGTGCGCCAGCAGATGTACGAGTTCCTGAGGGTCAGCTGACCTCGTCAGGCTCGGGCTCTGGCTCCGCCTCGGCCGCGGCAGCCACGCGGCTCTCGAGCTCGACCGACGTGGCGATCTCTTCGAACTCCTCGTCGTCGATGAGCCGATTGGCCACCACGGGGTGTTCCTGCAGATAGGCCGAAACGAAGGCTTGGATGATGGCTGCGGCGGGGAGCGCGATGAAGGCGCCCAAGGCACCCATGATCGAGATACCGGCGATGGCTGCACCGAAACCGACCGCAGGATGTAACGACATCGTGCGTGCGGTCACCCGCGGCGCGATGAGGATGTTCTCCACCTGCTGGTACGCGACGAGTACTGCGAGCACCCACAGGGCCTTGGTCGGGCTGTCCACGAAGGCAACGAAGAGGGGCACGACCGACGCGATGTACGTTCCGACCGCGGGAACGAACTGGCTGACGACGCCGACCCAGATCCCCAGCGCTACGGCGTGGCGGACGCCGATGACGGCGAGCGCCACCGCGGTGAACACCGCAGAGCCGATGGCGAGCACCATGCGCGAGTACACGTAACCGCCGGTCTTCTCGAATGCCAGCTCCCAGATCCGGATCACCTCACGCTGACGGTGCGGAGGGAACACCGAGAAGACTCGCCGGCGTAGTTTCGGGCCGTCGGCGAGCAGATAGAACGTGAAGAGCGCGACGGTGAGGGCGTTGATCACGAATCGTCCAAACGCAGATGCCACTCCCGCGACGCGCCCGGTGACGTCGGCGGCGTACTGCTGCACGATGGCACCCAGATCCCCGACACTCTCGGCCACCGCCTCGGTCGAGAGCTCGACGCCGAGCCACTCTTCGAGCTGCGGACCGTACTCCTCTACCAGCTCGGTCAGGCGGTCCGCCAGGTTGGCGCCTTCCTGGAGGACCGGGGGCAACATCACCGCGAAGAAGCCGACCGCAGCCACCAGGAGCGCGACGAACACGACGATGGTGGCCGTGCCCCGCTTCCAGCCGCGTTTCGACAGGTAGCGGACCGCGGGCTCCAGCGCGAACGACAAGAACAGCGCCAGGACGAGGTTGACGATCAGCGAAGACAGCTCGCCGAAGACGAACAAGAACACCCGCATGCCGAGCCAGATGAGGACGAGCCACCACAACAGGCGCGGAAGCCAGCGTGGCATCGTCTCCTCGGTGGTGTCCATCCCGCCGGAGCGTACCGGCGGGCGGCCCCCCGCCGGGGTATTTGGGTCAGCGCTCGATGGGCGCGCCGACCAGGTTGCCCCACTCCGTCCACGAACCGTCGTAGTTGCGAACCTGCGGGTAGCCGAGGAGATGTGTCAGGACGAACCAGGTATGCGAGGACCGCTCCCCGATGCGGCAGTAGGCGATGACGTCGTCTTCGGGACGGAGCCCGAGTTCGCCCTCGTAGATCGAGCGCAACTCCTCGACACCCTTGAAGGTCCCGTCGTCGTTCGCCGCAGCCTTCCATGGCTTGCTCTTGGCGGTCGGGATGTGACCTCCCCGCAGGGCGCCTTCTTGCGGATACTCAGGCATGTGCAGCTTCTCGCCCCGGAACTCCTCCGGAGAGCGAACGTCGACCAAGGGGCCACCGGCCACGAGGTGGGCGAACACGTCGTCACGGAAGGCGCGGATCGGACCGTCGTGTCGCTCTGGTACCGGATAGGTCGCCGGCGATCGCTCCGGAACCTCAGTGGTCATCGGGCGTCCCTCTTCGATCCACTTCATCCGCCCCCCGTTCATGAGCCGGGTGTCGGCGTGGCCGAACAAGGTGAAGACCCACAGCGCATACGCCGCCCACCAATTGAAGTTGTCGCCGTAGAACACGACGGTGTGCTCGGGGCCGATGCCCTTTGCTCCGACCATCTCGGCGAACCGATCGGCATCGAGGTAGTCGCGAATGAGCGGATCGTTGAGGTCGTCGTGCCAGTCGACCTTGACGGCCCCTGGAATGTGGCCGGTGTGGTAGAGCAGCACATCCTCGTCCGATTCGACGACCACCACCCGTGGGTCGGAAAGGTGATCCGCCACCCATTGGGTGGTGACCAGCTTGTGGGGATGGGCGTATCCCTGCAGTTCGGACGAGGGATCGGCGGGTACGGACATGTAACTCCTCCTTCGTTGTCAAGATACCACTATCCAGATAGGAGAAACTCGGCCGAGTTGCGTACAATCACCGCCCCATGTCCTACCCACCGAAGCTCCAGCGCATCATCGACCTGTTTGGTTCCGCTCCGAAAGACATCCGCATCCAGGCGCTCCTCGACTACGCCAACCGCCTCCCGGCGCTGCCGGAGCGACTGGCCGATCGCGAAGCGCTCGAACAGGTACACGAATGCCAGACGCCGTTCTTCCTGGCCGTCGAGCTCGACGATGAACAGCGCGTGACCATGTGGTTCGACAGCCCACCGGAGTCGCCGACCGTGCGCGGCTACGCCGGCATCCTTCACGAAGGACTGGACCAAGAACCTGCCGAGGCGATCCTGGAGCTACCGAACGACTTCTACTACGGCATCGGACTCGAAGACGTCGTGACGCCACAGCGGCTGCGCGGCATGGGCGCGATCCTGGCGCGTCTGAAGCGGCAGATCCGCGATCAGCTCGCTGCCTAGTAGCGTCGCGCCATGGAACTTCGCGACACCACCGTCATCGTCACCGGAGGGGCTTCCGGACTCGGAGCCGCCACCGCCCGACGCGTTGCTTCATCAGGCGCCAGGGTCCTCATCATGGACCTGCAGGACGCCAAGGGCGACGCCCTCGCCGACGAACTGGGAGGCGCTTATGTGCATGCCGACGTCACCGATGAATCCGAGGTAGCGCGCGCCATCGACGTCGCGGTGGAGATGGGCTCCGTGTTCGGACTCGTGAACTGCGCGGGTATCGGGCCCCCGGCTCGGACCCTGAATCGGGAGGGTCAGCCACACGACCTCGGCCACTTCACGAAGGTCATCGAGATCAACCTGATCGGAACGTTCAACTGCATACGCCTGGCCGCGGCCGCGATGGCGGCCAACGAGCCGCAGGGATCCAACGAGCGTGGAGCCATCGTCAACACGGCATCGGTGGCGGCGTTCGACGGCCAGATCGGACAGGCCGCCTACTCGGCCTCCAAAGGAGGCATTGTCGGCATGACGCTGCCCGTGGCGCGCGACCTGGCGTCGGTCGGCATCCGCGTCAACACGATCGCGCCCGGGATCATCGACACGCCGCTGCTGGCCGGGCTGCCGGAGCCGGCCCGGGAGTCGCTCGGGCAACAGGTCCTCCATCCCAAGCGCCTCGGGACCCCGGACGAATACGCCGAGCTCGCCCATCTGCTCCTCACCCATTCGTACATGAACGGTGAGACGGTGAGGATGGACGGCGGCATCCGCATGGGCCCGAAGTAGCCCCAACCGCATGACTCGAATCGGCATCTTCGATTCGGGACTCGGAGGGCTGTCCGTCCTGGTGCACGCCACCCGCCTTCTACCCGAACGGGCCTTCACGTACGTCGCCGACCAGGCTCGGGCGCCGTACGGTGACCTACCTGTCGAGTCGGTCAGGAGCCACGCCCATGACATCGTCCAGGGGTTGATCGACGATGGGTCCGACGTCGTGGTCGTGGCATGCAACACCGCTTCGGAGGCGGCTCTCGACGATCTGAGAGCGCGGCATCCGGACGTGGCGGTGGTCGGCATGGAGCCGGCCGTCAAGCCGGCCGTCGCACTCACGCGGACGGGCACGATCGGGGTTCTGGCCACCAGCGGCACGATCGCCGGACGCCGGCTCTCGTCGGTCATCGAACGCTTCGCCGCCGACCGCCGTGTCTTGACGCAGGCCTGCCCGGGCCTGGTCGAACTGGTCGAAGACGGACTGGCCGACTCGAGCGAGGCGCGCCGGATGCTGTCGGAGTACGTGCATCCGCTCGTTGCGGATGGCGCGGACACGCTCGTGCTCGGCTGCACCCACTACACGTTCCTCGCCGACAGCCTGCGCACCGTCGTCGGGGACGACATCGCCATCGTGGACCCGGCCGAAGCGGTCGCCGCTCAGATCCGTAGGGTGGCCGGTCCTGCTACCGAGGGACCAGGGCCGACTCGATTCGAAACCACGGGCGACCCCGTACGCATGCGCCGCCAACTCAACGAGATCCTTGGGATCGACGCTCCCGTTCACTCACCCGCCTGGATGGACCGCAGGTAGGCGACGACCCGATCGATCTGATCGGCCGAGAGTTCGCTGCCAAACGCCGGCATCCGGCCCCTCCCGCGGGTCACGGTCAACACCAGGGCAGCATCGTCCTTCGTTGCCGCTTCCGACTCTGGTCCGAGGTCAGGTCCGATCGAGCCACCCCGCGCGTCGACGCCATGACACCTGGCACAGGTGGCTGCGAAGATCTCGGCGCCAGTCGCATCGGCCGGCAGTGGCTCGATGCAGGCGCCGGCGAGCAGGAGGAGACCGAGGAGGAATGCGTAGGCGCGCACGCCACCAAGACTAGGCACGGCCCAGGTGGCGTCTACCATCCGTCGCCATGCCCGCCCCCCGCCGACTCTTCGAGAGCCTCCGCCTCATCGTCACGGGGTTCGCGATGGGTTCGGCCGACCTCGTGCCAGGTGTGTCTGGGGGAACGATGGCCTTGGTCTTCGGCGTCTACGAGCAACTGCTGACCGCCATCACTTCCGTGAACCGGACGGCCATCCGGCTGCTCGGCCAGGGCAGATTCCGCGACCTGGCCCGACATGTGCCGCTCGGGTTCGTACTACCGCTCGGCTTCGGCATCGTCGGAGCCATCATCGTGCTGTCCGAGCCGCTGGGACGCATGCTGGACGATCCGCAGGGCCGGCCACTGCTCTTCGCGTTCTTCTTCGGATTGGTCGCCGCATCCGTCGTCGCCATCGGCCGGCGGATCCCGTGGCAGCGGACGACGGTCGCAGCA
>JBFKPQ010000178.1:0-5024 GCA_041628225.1 Acidimicrobiia bacterium
GACGGTGCTGGCCCTCGCCCGGTCGGGCGCCACCATGCAGGCCCGCCGCCGCTACGAGGCCCTCGGGCTGCATCGCATCGACCCGGCGAGCGTTCCGGAACGCCTCGCCGAGGACATCGCCGCCCTGGCCGCCCGCCTCGACAAGGACATGGCGCTGGCGGCGACCGGCCCCGAACGGCGCGAGTGGGCCAAACGGTCGGCCGACGGATACGAACGCGCCTACCAGCGGGAGGGATCGCCGTATGTGGCCTCGAACGCCGCCACCATGTACCTGCTGGCCGGTGACCGGGAACACGCCGTCGACCTTGCCCAGCACGCCCTCGACGGTCTGCGCGACGCCGCCGAACTGAGCGGCGAAGACCGTTATTGGGAGGCGGCCACCGAAGCCGAGGCCGCCCTCGTCGTCGGCGACGAACGGCGCGCCGCCGAGGCCCTGGCTCGAGCCGGCGAGGTGAGCGCCGGCAACCACTCGGCGCGGGCCACCACGATGCGCCAGCTGGGTCTCGTGTGCGAGACCCTCGACATCGACCCGGCGATCCTGGCCGCCATCGGCAACCCCACCGTCGTGCACTACTGCGGCCACCGCATCCTCCCGCCCGGCGTCGATGGCCGGTTCCCCGCCGACGAGGAGGCGCGGGTCGCCGCCGAACTGCAAGACACGTTCGGCCGGTTGGGCGCCGGATTCGGGTACGGGTCGCTAGCGGCGGGAGCCGACATCCTCGCCGCCGAAGCCCTACTCGATCGTGGGGCCCGCCTCAGCGTGCAGTTGCCGTTCGATCGGGACGAGTTCGTCCGCGCCTCCGTGGCGACCGCCGGCGAGCAGTGGGTCAACCGGTTCGAACGCTGCCTGGCCGAGGCCGACCGGGTCGACACCGCCTCGCGTGCCGAGTTCATGGGCGATCCGGTGCTGTTCGATTTCTGCGCCCGCATCGCCATGGGCAACGCCCTGATGCGGGCCGCCTACGTGGAAGCGCCGGCCCATCAGGTCGCCGTGTGGGACGGCCGCCACACGGGCGGGACGGCCGGCACGTCGGTCGACGTCGAAACGTGGAAAGAGGCGGGCCTCCCGTCGACGGTGATTCCCGTGACCCCCGCCGGGGCCGGCCCGGCCGGGAGCGACTCGGCGCTGCGAAGGATTCGCGGCATCGTGTTCGCCGACTTCGCCGGCTTCTCGGCCTTGTCGGATTCGCAGGTGCTGACGTTCCACCAGGACGTCATGGCGATCGTCGCCGACACCCTGTTGCCATACCGGCCGGCCATTCTCGCCAGCCGCACCTGGGGTGACGGCATCCACCTGATCTTCGCCGACGTCGCCTCGGCGGCCCGTTGCGCCCTCGACCTCCAGCGGGCGGTGGCGGCCGTGGACTTCCGCGCCCTCGGCCTCGGACCGATCCATGGTCTGCGGGTCGCCGCCCACGCCGCTCCCGTGTTCGACGGTTGGGACCCGGTGGCGGGCGACCACTTCTACTTCGGGGCGGGCATCACCCGCGCCGCGCGGATCGAGCCGACCACACCGGAAGGCGAGATCTATTCGACCCGCGCCTTCGCCGCCTTGGCGATGCTCACGCCCGACCGCGGGTTCGAAACCCAATACGTCGGCACCCAGCCGACGGCCAAGGCGTACGGCGACCTTCCCCTGTTCGCCCTTCGCCACACCGTCTGACGGGCCTCTCCGAGCCCCTGACCGAACGGTCGTATATGGTTGAAACTGGATTGTTTCGGACGGAGGAGGGGCATTACCGTGGGAGGTAAGCGGCCCGTAAGCATCGCCTGGTCCGATGTGCGCCATGCAGGAAGCGGACATCGGCCCGTCGCAGGCGCCCTCAACCGACGTATCAGGCGTGATCCGACCGCCTCTATTGATCATGTACGCCGGTTTCGCCAAAGGGGGAACGCGTGACCGTTGACCGCGCCCCGACCACCGCATACGACGGGTTCATCTCGTACTCCCACGCCGCCGACGACCTGCTGGCACCGCGGTTGCAGTCGGCGCTGCAGCGGTTCGCCAAACCCTGGTGGAAGCGGCGGGCCGTGCGGATCTTCCGGGACGAGTCGAGTCTGTCGGCGAATCCCCATCTGTGGTCGTCGATCACGGAGGCGTTGGACACGTCTGGCTGGTTCGTGCTCCTCCTCTCCCCCGACGCCGCAGAGTCGGAATGGGTCAACCAAGAGATCGAATACTGGACCACCCACCGCGACCCCGACCGCATCCTCCCCGTCGTCACCGACGGCGACTTCGGATGGCACGACGGCAACGTCGAAGGCGACGGCGTCCCCCACGCCCTCGAAGGCGTGTTCACCGAAGAACCCCGCTGGGTCGACCTCCGGTGGGCCAAAGGCGACTCACAGCTCGACCTCAAGAACCCCCGCTTCGCCGACGCCATCGCCGACATCGCCTCCACCATCCGAGGCATACCCAAAGACGACCTCGCGTCAGAAGAAGTCAAACAACACCGCCGCACCGTCCGAACAGCCTGGACCGCCGGCGCCCTCGTCACCGTCCTCGCCATCGCCGCCGCCGGGTTCGGCATCTCCTCCGCACGCAACGCGCAACTTGCCAGAACGGAAGCTCTCAGCACCGCGGCGGTGGCCGCTCTCGAGGCTCAATCGGATCCGCAACTCGCGAAGCTGCTCGCCCTCGAGGCCGTCCTGCAATCCGGCTCTACAGCGGATCGGTCGGAGACACTCGTCGACACCTTGTTCACCGCTTTGATCGAAGACCGTCTGATGCACACGATCGACACGGGGTACGGCGGCTATACGGCCATCGCACTGTCACCGGATGACTCGAGGCTTGCGGTGGCCTCCGAGGTCGGCGCTTCCGTTCAGATGTACAGCTTGCCGGACGCCGAGCTTCTCTGGGAATACCAGGAGCCCGAGACATCCGATCGGTTCGTGGGCGCCGTCATCGACCCCGGAGGCAGGGTCGTCGCCGTGTCTGTCGAAGACTCTGACGGAATCGTCCGTCAGATGGATCCCGACTCCGTACCCAACCGGCTGCTGTTCTTGGAGGTCGAGAGCGGGAACCTGCTCGCTCAGGTCGACTATCCAGACTGCGCCTCTGCTCAGATCCTCGGCCATGGTTGGTCTCCAGACGGCACGCGACTGGCCATCTCGAATGGGTGGGCGCCCTGCGAGCGTGAAGGAGCTCCCGACGGCACGTGGGTAGAGATCCTCGATGGCACCACTTTCGAGTCTTTGGCGTTGGTCCCATCGCAGGACCCGTTCGCGACCTGGGCGTTCTTCGGTTCGGACGGCGACCTCATCACCAAAGGGTTCGTGTCGCCGACCGTCGTCTATTCGCCGCCCGACTACTCGGAGTCGGCATCCGTCGAATCCAGCCTGGGCGCCGTCTCTCGGGACGGAACGTTGACGTCGTCCGTCGACCTCGGCAACCCCAACCGTCACACGATCATGACGCTCGAAGATGCCAATCTCATCGACCAGGTCGTCGCTCCGGCCTATCCGGCCGTGCCCCATGGGTTCTCGTTCTCGCCCGACGGCTCACGATTCGTGATTCAAACCGAGGGGAACCAAACCGTCATATGGGATGTCGGCACCGGCGAAGAGCTGTTCGACCTTCCAACAGGCCGAGGCGGCAATCCAGCGATCACCTCCGACAACAACGTCCTATACGCCGCCCACACCGACGGCACGGTGTCGGTGTGGTCCCTGGCGCCTCGTTCGATCGGCCAGACCGTCCTGGCCCGACTCGACCAATACAGCTTCGTCAACGGCAACCACCTCACCGTGGGCACCACACTCGGAGCGACCGAAGTGCTGGACATAGCTGCCTTCGACACGGGCCTCGACAGCGCGCAAGTGATCTTCTTCGATCCCGCTACCGGCGAACTCGTCCGTGACCCGATCTCCGGATCAGGAGCATTTGCGCTCGCCGACGGCCGATTCCTGATCACCTATTGGGCCTTCGCCCAACCGGATCGGTACGTGCAGAGCCGCGGAGCAGCCATTCACGATCCGGCGACGGGGACGACGACCGGAATCTACGGGTGTCCCAATCTCCAGTCGGAGGACTGTGAAGACGCCGAACCTGCCTGGTTCAGCGTGTCCGCTGACCGAACCGAGATCATGATTCGCCCGGCGTCGAATCCCAGCTCGTGGCGAGTGGTCGGCCTCGACGGAGCTGACATCGAGACCGGCGACACGGGCGTCGACACATGGAGTTGGGTGTCATCGTTCGACTCAGACTGGATCCTCGGGTACAGCGAATCGGAGGTCGGATACGCCGCCGTTGATCGCTCGACTGGCGAGTTGCTGTTCAGCGTCGGCGTGTGCGGGTGCCGAGAGGAAGTCTCACCTCGAGGCCAATACCTCGCAGCCGTCAACGGCGGGCAAGTGACGGTGGTGACACTCGGTTCCTGGGAGTCCACCACAGTCGCAACAGAAGCTGGACACGTACGCGGCATCGCCTTCAACTCCGACGAAACCAAGCTGGCACTCGGCGACGATCGCAACATTCACGTGATCGATCTCGTCGCCGGCCAAGTGACCCAAACCGTGCCCGTGGGCGGCGTATCAGACTTCCATTGGCTCGACGACGAGACACTGCTGGTCGGGACCGCCGACGGTCGCTGGGCAACGGTGACCCTCGACATCGACAAACTTGTGACGCTCGCCCTCGACTCGCTTCCTCGCACGTACACGGCGCTTGAGTGCTCGACTCATGGCATCGAACCATGTCCGTCCAGCCTCGAAGAAACGAAGCGTCGATACGCAGGCCTAAGTCGCTGATGGACACGGTCGAACGCTCCGCAGTCACCGCCGTCGAGCAGGTCTACGACGGGTTCATCTCGTACTCCCATGCCGCCGACGACCTGCTGGCGCCGCGGTTGCAGTCGGCGTTGCAGCGGTTCGCCAAGCCCTGGTGGAAACGGCGTGCGGTGCGCATCTTCCGCGACGAATCGTCGCTGTCTGCTAATCCGCATTTGTGGTCGTCGATCACCGAAGCACTCGACACCTCCGGCTGGTTCGTGCTCCTCCTCTCACCCGACGCCGCAGACTCC
>JBFKPQ010000179.1:0-4951 GCA_041628225.1 Acidimicrobiia bacterium
CGAGATCCCACACCGGCGCGGCGGCCTCGCGCATGAACCGTTGCAGATCGATCGGGGCCTCCGCGACGAGTGACAGAGCGGGTGCGGGGAGATGGACGACATGGAGCACGTGGACGTCGGCTCCCAAGGAGGCCCCGAGCTCCAGCCCTCGTCGGAGTGCCCGTAGGGCGGACTCGTGTTCGTCGAGACCGACGAGAATGATCATCCGCCCTCCCATGACTCCGGTGGGTACTCGTGTTCCTTCTTGGCGGCCAGCCGGGCGGCGTAGGCGGCCGCCTCGCTCCGGCGACTCATCTCGAGCTTCGACAACAGATTGGAGACGTAGTTCTTGACCGTCTTCTCTGCGAGGTACATCTCTTCGGCGATTTGCCGGTTGGTGAGTCCGTCGGCGATGTGGAAGAGGATCTTGGACTCCTGGGGTGTCAGACGCGCCAGCAGCGGATCGTCCGGCTCGTCGCCGCGAAGTCTCCGAAACAGGCGGTCGGTCATCTCCGAGTCGAGCAACGACTCACCGCGACTCACGCGCCGGATGTTCTCGATGAGTGCAGCGCCGTCGATCCGTTTGAGCACGTACCCGGAGGCGCCCGCCATGATCGCCGCCATGAGGGCCTCTTCGTCGGCGTAGGACGTCAGCATCAGCACCTTGACGTCCGGCCACCGCGACCGGATTTCGCGACAGGCCTCGACGCCCGACCCGTCGGGCAGTCGGACGTCGAGCACCACGATCTCCGGCGAGTCGTAGCCGACTCGCCGGATGGCCTCGGCTACCGACCCGGCTTCTCCCACGATCTCTAGATCGTCCTGACTCTCCAGCAGTGCCTTGATTCCCTGGCGCACGATTTCGTGGTCGTCCACCAAGAGCAGTCGTATCGTCATCGTCCTCCTCAGGCTACTGCCGACCGCTCGATCGGCCGCCGTTGCCGGGACCCGGCGCGTAGGGCCAAAAGTCCTAGGCGAGTAGCCTAGGCGTGTGCATTCGGATGACCTGACGAGCCGACCGGTCGTAGCGCTCATCGAGGGGGCGGCTGCCGTCGTCGGCCAAGCCGACCTGCACTCGGTGCTCACGAAAGCCGTCGAGACCGCCACCCACCTGACCGGCGCCCGCTACGGCGCCCTGGGTGTGATCGGGGAACACGGCACGGTGGTCGATTTCATCTATGTTGGGATCGATTCGGCCACCGCCGACCGGATCGGTCCGCTTCCCACCGGGAAAGGGGTTCTGGGAGCGCTCATCGAGTCGGCCAAGACGATCCGGCTCGATCGACTGTCCGACCACATCTCGTCCGCCGGGTTCCCGGAACATCACCCACCGATGGACAGCTTCCTGGGCGTACCCATCCGCCTCGGCAGCGCGGTGTTCGGGAACTTCTACCTGACCGAAAAGCCCGGGGGTTTCACCGAGCACGACGAGGCGCTCGTCGAGTCCCTGGCGGTCATCGCGGGCTCGGCCATCTCGACCGTGCGCCTGCATCAGCGCATGCGGAAGGTGGCGGTGGTAGAAGACCGCGAGCGGATCGCACGCGACCTCCACGACGCCATCATCCAGGACCTCTTCGCCGTGGGGCTGTCGCTGCAGGGCCTCGGCATGCGTATGGAAGACGACGACGCCCGCCGTGCCATCGACGACTCCGTCGAACGCCTCGACGACGCGATCACCTCCCTCCGCCGGTTCATCTTCGGCCTCCGCCCACCGGTGTGGGCTGAGCGAAATCTCCGCCTGGAGCTCGCCGATTTGATCGGCCAGCTCGCCGCTCCGCACGACGTGGACGTCCAACTCCAGGTCTCCCCTGCGTTACGCGGCGTGGAGCCCGCCACCGTCGACACAGCGGTGCACCTCGTTCGAGAGTCGCTGTCCAACGCGCTGCGGCACGCCGAGGCCACCACCGTCACGGTCTCGGCGGAGACCTTGGATGGGGATCTCCTGGTGACCGTCGCTGACGACGGCGTGGGGTTCGACCCGGAAGAAGTCGTGCGCGGCTTCGGTTTGGACAACCTCGCCACCCGCAGCGAACAGGCGGACGGCACCATGCACATTCGCTCTCGACGCGGCGAGGGAAGCTCGGTCAGCTTCCGGCTGCCGATGGTCGGCTAGCTCAAACGGCTTCGACCTCGATCTGTGACAGGGCCCGGGCAATCCGGTCGACGAAACCCTTGACGGACGCCTCCGCAATCCGGTGGAACACGGCTCGGTCGAGGGCCTTCCCGACGGGACCCAGCGGAGGCTCGTACGAGCCGCGCAGGCTCACCTGGGAGCTCCTCGGGCCGACGGGAGCGAGCACGAGATCGGCCTCCATCCTCGGAAACAGGCCGGGGGTACCGCTGGCAGTCCACGTCATCGGAATGGTGGTGTGCCGCGAACCGTGGATGGGTTGACCCAACTCGAGATGCACGGTCTTGGCGAGAGCCGACGAGTCCCCGACCGAGAGCCTGGCGCGCAGCGACTCGCCCTCGCGGTAGGCGTCACCGGCCCACCCTTCGAGCGGCAAGCCGCTCAATACCTCAACGAGTTCGGCGAAAGGTCGGTCTACGTTAGAGAAGTAGTAGACGAACATCGATCGGGCTCCTTCACAGTCGACCGGGCCGGAGCGAGCGAGAGAACCCACCGCCGGACGTGCGGCCAGACACTTCGTCGATGGACACACACACCACGTACGAGAACCCACCGAGCGGCTCGAACGCGGAGAAACTCAAGGGAGAACCCAGAACATCGCGGTACTTCGCGAGCAGTTTGTCGACGACCTCCTGCTTCTTCTCGGAGTCGTCGACGATGGTCGCCTGGCCCCACACCATGGCCGACCGCCAGCCGCCGGTGTCGGAGTCGTAGTCGGTGATGACCACCGAGACTCTCGGATTTTCACGCAGGGCATCGAGGCGCCGGCCGGGTCCCGTCCGGAACGCGAGAGCGTCTGCCAGAACGACGTATGAGATGGGCGTGACGTACGGGTCGCCGTTCGACAGCACCCCGATGTGGCCGTACTCGCCGTCGGCCAGAATCGCCATGGTCTGCTCGCGGGACAAGTCCTCCATACGTGCACGGTACGCCGCCGGCCCCACCGCGACCTAGGGCAATAGGTCAAAACGGCCCGGGCCATGGGTCCCCAACGCTATACTGGGTGGGGTATACGGAGGAGATCGGATGCACACGTACGGACTCGTCGCACGCACCGCGCTGGGAATCGAGGCGGCGGAGGAGACGATCCGCGCCGCCCTCGCCGACCAGGGCTTCGGAATCCTCACCGAGATCGACGTCGCCGCCACCATGAAGGCAAAGCTCGACATCGACCGGCCCCCGTACAAGATCCTCGGCGCCTGCAATCCGTCGCTGGCCAACCAAGCCCTCGACGCCGAAGACGACATCGGACTCCTGCTCCCCTGCAATGTGGCGATCTACACCGCCGACGACGAAACCGTCGTATCGATCATGGAGCCGCGGCTCATGGCACAGGTCACCGACAACCCGGCCCTGATCTCGCTCGCCGAAGAGGCGCGCACCCGTCTCATGAAGGCGCTGGAGGTCCTCCACTGACGGGACCTTGGCCCCTGGCCGCGGGACGCTCGAGCGACCAAGGTCGGGACCATGCAGATCATCGACCACAACCTCAGCGAGGAATGGCGCAAGCGGGCCGCGTGCCGCGGCATGCATCCCAACGTGTTCTTCCCGATTCCGGGCAACCGTCGCGCGCTGGCGGTGGCACGGTCCATCTGTGAAGGCTGCCAGGTCATCGAGGCATGCCTGCACGTCGGGTGGGAGCAGACCGAAGGCATCTTCGGCGGTCTCACCCCGCTGGAACGACGGCGCCTCAGGGCGAGGGTCGGCGCGGTCAGTGGCTGACGACGCCTACGTGCTCCCGCCACCCGAGCGAGTGCTCGCGGTGTGCGCGCATCCGGACGACGAATCGTTCGGACTGGGCGGGGTCATCGGCGCGCTGACGACGACCGGCCGCCATGTCGAGCTGACCACGCTGACGCGTGGGGGCGCATCTCGGCTCGGCGGAGGCGCAGATCTGCCCGAACGACGTAGCGAGGAGCTCGAAGAAGCCGCCGACGTTCTCGGTATCGCCGATGTCCGGATTGCCGACCACGCCGACGGACGACTCGCCGAGGTCCCGCACGCCGTGCTCCGAGGTCAGGTGATGGATCACGCGATCACGATGGAGGCCGACGCGCTGCTGGCCTTCGACCCGAACGGCATCACGGGCCACCCTGATCATCAGGCCGCGACCTCGGCCGCGATGGCCGTGGGTGCCGACCTCGGAATCCCGGTCTACACCTGGGTGCTACCGAGGCGCGTGGCCACCCGCCTCACCCTCGAGTTCGACATCCCGTTCCAGGGCCGGTCGGAGTTCGACATCGACTTCGTCGCACAGGCCCAGCGGGATCTGCAACGGGCGGCATCGGCCGCTCATCGCTCACAGTCGCCGAGTCTGCCCGTCGTCGAGCGGCGCATCGACCTCCTCGGCGAGGTCGAATGGATGCGCCGGGCCTACCGGGAAATCAGCCTCATCGCCTGATTCATCGGGCGTAGGTCACCAGCGATTTCATGTAGTTCGCCCGCTCGAACAACGCCGGGTACGGCGCGGTCGCCTGCGACATCGAGCCGCGCAACTGAGCGACCGAGTCGTATTCGTGTTCGGCGAGCCACGCAACCAACCCGTCGACCAAGGTCGTGAGATGCTCGGGGCCATGGCGCAGCAGAGACGCCGTCGTCATCGTCACGTCCGCTCCCACCATGAGGAGCTTGACGACATCGAGCGCGGTGTGGACGCCCGACGTGGCTGCGAACTCGGCGTCCACCCGACGGTGGAGCATGGCGATCCAGCGCAGAGGAAGGCGCAGATCGGCAGAGGTCGACAGCTCGAGGTCGGGGACGACCGCCGGTTCGGCGGGATCCAGGTCGGGTTGGTAGAAGCGGTTGAACAGCACGAGCGCGTCGGCTCCGGCGTCCGCGAGC
>JBFKPQ010000180.1:0-4902 GCA_041628225.1 Acidimicrobiia bacterium
CCGCCGGCGAGGACGTTCTTGACCCAGTCGGCGTTCGTCCCATAGGTGAGTGCGACGATGAGGTTGTCGTCGCCGTCGAACACGTTCACCGGCGTGCGATATTTCGTGCCGGTTGTTCGACCGCGGTGTTCGATTGTTGCGAAGCCCCCGAGGCGACCGACCAGCGGCATGAGCACCGGATTGACGACCCGCCGGTTGAAGCGTGCAAGGCCGACCGGGAGTGGCATGGGGGGAATCCTAAGGCCCTGGATCGGATGCGGTGTGAGCGCCCATAATCGACGTTATGTCAAGTTGCTCTCCCAGAAAGCCCGGGTACCTCTCGATGGGAACCCAGACCGGAGGCGGCGTACCATCGGGGTATGGGCCTTCAGTGGGAGCAAGTTGTGATCGACGCAGTCGACCCGGTTGCGCTCGGCCAGTGGTGGGCGACCGCCTTGCGATGGACCGTCGTGAACGGCGATCCGACCGAATTCGAGATTCAGGCCGAGCCGGGCCGCCTGCCCGGGATCATCTTCCTGCAGGCGAGCACCGCCAAGCGGCCGCCGAAGAATCGGCTTCATCTCGACTTCCGTCCGGATGACCAAGGGTTCGAAGTCGAGCGCCTCGTCGCTCTCGGCGCACAACGTGTCGACATCGGTCAGGGTGACGTCTCCTGGGTCGTGTTGGCCGACCCAGAGGGCAATGAGTTCTGCATCCTCACCCCACCGAGGAGCTAGTCACGAGCCCCTCTCCCCCTGCGGGGCTATCGATCTGCTGACCTACGGCCGTTCGTCGGGCGCCTCGGTTCCCGCTGGGCGGCTTGGGCCGGCCTTCGCGGCGGCGTATTCGGAACCCGCCTCCGGGGTCATCTTGTCATGGAGGTGGACCGGCTCGGTCTTCTTGCGGCGGGCGCCGATGTTGAGCGTTTCAACAAAGACGGAGAACGCCATGGCCGCGTACACGTAGCCCTTCGGGATCTTCTGTCCGAAGCCCTCGGCAAGCAGCGTGAAGCCGATCAGCAAGAGGAAAGCCAAGGCGAGCATCTTCACCGACGGATGCCGGTTGACGAACTGGTAGATGGCCTTCGACGCCACGAGCATCACGACCACTGCGGCCAGGATGGCGATGATCATCACCGGGATGTACTCGGTGATGCCGACCGCCGTGATGACCGAGTCGATGGAGAACACGAGGTCGAGCAGCATCACCTGAACCAGGACGGCTCCGAACGTCGGAGCCACCTTGGCCTCGGCGTGTTCGTCGACGCCTTCGAGCTTGTGATGGATCTCCTTGGTGGCCTTGTAGATCAGGAACAGGCCGCCGGCGAGCAAGACGAGGTCCTTGCCGCTGAATCCCACACCGAACAGTTCGAACCAGTCATCCTCGAGTTGGATGATCAGCCCTACCGTCAACAGCAGCAACACGCGCATTCCGGCCGCGGCCATGATGCCCGTGCGGCGAGCCCGATCCTGCTGATGGGCAGGCAGCTTCGCCGCCAGAATCGATATGAAGACGACGTTGTCGACGCCGAGAACGATTTCGAGGGTCAAGAGCGCGACGAGTGCGCTCCACGCGGCCGGGTCACTGATCCATTCCATGGGCGGCAGGCTACCCAACCTCCGGACGGATCTAACGCACCAATGCCGCAACGGCGACCCAGCCAACCAGGGTCGGTTCCAGCGGTGTCAACATGTGGGGAGGATGCATGACAACGATCTCTGAAGATCTGGCCGCCGCGCTGCACGCGCTCGTCGATCTGTCGGTGGTGGCCGAGGCGTCCCGAACCGACCCGCAGGCGGCGCGACGCGCCATCGAACAGGCACTGGTCGTCGTTCGGATCGCCAGCAGGAGGGCTTCGGCAACGAGACCTGAGTCAAACCGTGCCGCCGCCGGTCAGCCGCGGAGGATCTTCTCCATCGCTTTGCCTCGGGCGAGTTCGTCCACCAGCTTGTCGAGGTAGCGGATCTCCCGCATGGTGGGTTCCTCGATCTCCTCGACCCTCACACCGCACACGACACCCGTGATGAGAGACCGGTCCGAGTTCATGGCGGGCGCAGCGGCGAAGAACGTCTCGAAATCGGTCTCGTTCTCGAGTTCGTACTCGAGCTGCTTCTGGGTGTAGCCCGTCAGCCAGCGGATGATCTCGTCGACCTCGGCCTTCGCGCGACCCTTCTTCTCGGCTTTGGCCACGTAGTGCGGGTACACGCTGGCCACGCTCGTCGTGTAGATCCGGTGCCTCTTTGGTTCGGCGGCCGTCGATGTCGATCCCATGACCGAAATCCTAGAGCACCCCACGACCTGCGTCCTTGACGGTGACTTCGAGATCGAAGCCCTCGTCCCTCCAACCTTCGACACCACCGATCATCTTCTTCACGGGGCGACCGAGACGGGCCAGGCGCAAGGCGGCCTTGTCGGCGCCGGTGCAATGGGGTCCGGCGCAATACACGACGAACCGCGTGTCCATTGGGTAGTCGACGGGGTTCCGCTCGACGATTCGGCCGTGGGGCAGGCTCACCGCTCCCGGCACGCGGCTGCGCTCGTAGAGGTCTGGACTCCGCACGTCGAGGAGGACGAAGTCCTGGGCGCCCCGGCTGATGGCTTCGTGCACGTCCCAACAGTCGGTCTCGAACTGCAGGAGCGATGCGAAGTGGCCCATGGCCGACGCGTGGGCGCAGCCGCAACCTCGAAGACGGGGGAACGCGGCAGATCGGGCATGCGGTGACGTTACCTTCCGGGTCCTCAGACTCCGTCGACGACCCGGTAGGCCCTCCCCTCCCCCGGCGCCAGGTTCGCGATCCGGTGGAAGAAGCCGTTCGACATGAGCCGCCGGTCCGTGGCTGCGACCTCACCCCTCGTGCTGAAGTCGGATTCAAGGACCACGCCGGTTGACAACGCCGGAATCCCGAAGTAGCCCGAGCCGGATTCCAGGTCGTAGTTCACCGCGAACACGTGGGATGGCGACGGACCGGACTGCGTCCACACGGCCGTGCCGCGCCGCGCCGTCGCGTCGGGAGGCACCAGCCACCGCGTCCTCGTCTGAGCAATCATGGGAATCACCTCTTCGGCATAGAGCCGGAGAGCCGTGATGGTGGCGAACAGCGGATCGTTCTCTCCCCAGACGTAGTGGTCGCCAACGCGAGCCTTCGACGGGTACACGTTCGACGGGCCGTGTTCCCGGAACACGAACAGCTTCGTGTAGCGCTCGTTCTCGACCGGCTCCGAGTGGACATCACGAATCTCGAAACCGTTACCGACATAGGACGGCATGTCGGGCAGGAACAGGGCCGTGAACCAGCGGGCTTCGGTGCCGGCCCGATAGAACTCGTCGAACCGAGGATCGTCCTTGTCCCCGGTGCCGACGGTGAACGAGGGAGCGCAGCGGCGCGTCGCAAGGTCGTCCAGGTAGCGGCGGAACCGCCGGAGGAACTCAGCGCTACCGACGACCGTCGACTGGAGGTCCCCGAGCGTGGCGTCGACGAGCGAGGCGTCGAGATGGTCCAGTTCCTCACCGTATCCGAACACGTCGCGGGCCGGCAGGAACGACTCGGCGAAATACCCGAACCACGGGACGCCTCGGCGGATGTGGGACTTGACGGCGCCGAGGATGTCGTAGTGCTCGTCGAGACGGTCGGGCACGCCGTCAGGACGCATCTGCACGTGCGACATGTCGCCCCGCATGAAGTCAAAGGCACCGACTCGTTGCGCATCGCCGTAGTGGTCGCACACGTACTCCCACACGTGCCGGCGCGGGGCCGAGAAATCGATCTCCCAATCGGCATTGTCGTTGATCCGCCCGTACAGCTTGAAGCGGGCCAGCGGTGAGAACACACGGGACATGAATTGCGGCCGGGTCATGACGTACTCGAGCCACGAAAGCCCGTGCTCGTCCATCACGCCGGTGCCCGGATCGACGTCGATGCCCCGAAACGGCACACCCATCGTGGCGGGGACGGGCTCGTAGCCGGCTTGTTTGAGTTGTTTGACCAAGGCCACACGCCGCCTGGTACGACCGGGCACGTCGCCGGGCTCGCCGAACAGCAGCTGCAGACGGTCGACTTCGGCCATCTCGAAGAGGGTGGCGGGGTCTCCTGGGACGCGGCCCTCACCCGCGGCGCTCCCCTGCTCGACGGCCCAGGCGTGCACGAGGCGCTCGACGTCGACGTGGAGTGCGTCGGCGTGGTCGACGATGCGGCCGCCGTCGAGACGCATCCACTCGAACAGATCGGGCATACCGAGGGCCATCTCGGAGAAGCGATCGGTGTGCGGGATGACGTCCATGCCCACCGCCTTGCCCATCACGTGGAGCAGGTTGCTCATGGCGCGCAGTTGCTTGGCGACGGTGTCGAGCTGCGGGTGAACGGCTTGCCAGTCGTCCGAGAAGAACTCGCGGTTGAGGTTCCAAGAGGCCATGCCGTACAGGCTGTCGACGACGCCGGGCTCCCAGATCGGCAGCAGATGGATCGAGTCGGACGCCGCCGGCAACGTCAGCGCGTACCTGACGACGCCGGCGTAGTCGCCGACGGTTCGAACGTTGATGCCGACCATGTTCGTGCGCCGCATCCAAGCGGTATCCGGCTCCGCCGCCCGAGGCGAACGAATCGCGTCAGGGAGACTGGCAGGAAGCACCTCGGGATCGATGGCGTCCGGCGACACGGCCAGATCTACTCGGTCGCCGTAGCGGACCCGCAGGAGATCGATGACGTCCGACATCGGAGCTGCTACGGCCTCCTGCGGACGGAGACCCGCCAGAAACGAGTGTTCGCCCGCCACGTAGGATTGTCCACCGGAGAGTTTCGACACGGCGGTCATGCTAGGAGGACCTCTCCCTCCACCGGTCAGCAGTAGGTGTCGAGGTACAGGGGCAGCATCTCTCGCCAGGTCGGCCAGTCGTGGTCGTGGTGTTCCGACCAGAGGTCGACGCGA
>JBFKPQ010000181.1:0-4848 GCA_041628225.1 Acidimicrobiia bacterium
CGCGCTCAACGGGAGATCGTCTCCGACATCCCGGAGGTCGCCGACCTCGGCACCCGCCCCGACGAGGCGGCCGAACAGAACGAAGAGTTCGCCAACGTGCGCGCCGCCTTCGATCAACTCGACGACAACTGCCGGCACCTGCTGACACTGCTGATGATGGAACCGCAGCTCTCCTACGAGGAGATCTGCGAGCAGTGGGGCCGACCGATCGGAAGTATCGGCCCGACCCGTTCCCGGTGCCTCGAGCGAATCAGAAAGCTGATGCCATGACCGACTACACCGACGAACAGTTGCTGACGTTGCTGCGGGCGGCACTCGAGGCGGAGAATCCGCCGCCGACGAACGTCGACGCGGTCGCCGACCTCACCTATGCCTGGCGGACCATCGACGCCGACCTGGCGGCCCTCAGCTACGACTCGGTCCTGGAGCCGGCAACGACCCGCGACGACGGATCGGTCCGCACGCTGGCGTTCGAGTTGAACGACGACGTTCGAATCGACATCCGCATCGACGCCGAACGCACGCGCATCGTCGGACAGGTCGAACCCGCCGCGGAGGGAACGGCGGAACTGATTCATCGCGAGGGCGCCGAAACCGTCGACATCGACGACTTCGGCGTCTTCGTGTTCGAAGCCATCGCATCGGGCCCGGTCTCGATCCTCATCAAGGTCGGTGATCGGTCGGTGCGCACGGAGTGGTTCTTGCCATAGAGCGGCAAGAAGGGAGAAGGGGAGAGGCATCATGCTTCACGAGCACACGACTATCGAAGGAGAACCGGCCTGGCACTCGCCGCCCGGATGGGCACCATTCTCGTACCTCCCGGGGCGCCTTTGGTGCGACACCGAAGAGCTCGCGGGTGAGGTCGCCAGGTACATCCGCGACCACCAAGCTCAGAGGGGAGCGGCTTGGTCAGTAGCGAGGCAGGATCGAGGCGACACCGTGCCCGATGCCGAGCCGGACGGTGCACGCGAGAGCGCGAGCTCAATGGTCGAACGTGTTGGGGACTACTTCAGGGTGTCGTTCGAGGACGGTGGTGAACTGGACAATCCCGTTCTAAGCGTCCTTGAGGCCGTGTCGACTGAAAAGCGAGGTTGGTTCCGGCTCGTGTGGCCGGAGTATGTCGCTTCACTATTCGAGCATACGAACTACTACCCGGCAGCGCCACCACTGCCGGCCGCTCCCGTCGATTACCCGTCAGATGGCGCCCCTGTGAAGGTCTGGATCGTAGACCTGGGCTTCGGCAGTGTGTGGGCTTCCAATGGTCCCAATGGTCGACCGGGCGGCCTAGTTACGGACTCCGCAGGCGGTGCGGGCGTCGCGGGCAAGTACTCGCCGGCGACCGTGCACGGCGATCTGGTCGCGCTGGTTGCTGCGAACTACGCCGCCGGTAAGGCTGAGATCAAAGGCAAATCGCTGCTGACGTCAGATGACAGCGTTTTTGCGATTCGTCGAATCACGGCCTCCGGGTTCATGCCGCTTTTCAGTGTTCGTCGGATGGTCAATGCGCTTGAAGAGGTGTTGGCAGAAGACGGCGCCGCAGCCCCCGGCATCGTTGTCCTGGCTTCCGGCGCCTACGTCCATCCGATTGCACCTCCCAAGGATCTCCTCGGCGCCGTGGGGGCGCTGATCGACAAGGGTTGGTATGTTGTCGCGGCGGCAGGTAACGACGGATCGGCGTCGGCGCCCGTATATCCGGCGATTGATACAGAGGTGCTCGGTGTGGAGGCTTGGGAGGAAGGCCAATTCGGGTTCGAAGGCGTCGCGTGCTACTCGAACCAGCATCCCCTTCATGTTGGGGGCCCGGGAAAGCACGACGTCCCGTTCCCGAAGACCGTTCTCCAGCTCAGGGAGCGACCTGCTGGCCCGTGTAGCCCGATCTTTATGAACCGGATCCGATTCTTCGATGGCGGAGCCACCATCCGAGGCACGTCATTCGCCGCACCGGCCGTAGCCGGGTTGCTTGCCGCCAACGGTGGCCCTGGGTCGGGACTTTCGGCCCGAGTTCTCCTCGGGTCACTCGACTTGCCGGAAGGCTTCTCGGCCTGACCGGCGTCGAGGTCGCTCAGGCTGCCCTGGGTCGCGCTCGATTGGAGCCCGACCTGGTCGTCGCCGAGATGGAGGCGTTTCTCGAGGACGCCACCGATCCCGAGGCGGTGTTCACGGCCCGGTATGCGCTCGGGATGGCGGAGCGGTCTCGCTCGAACCTCGACGGGGCCGCCGCCATCCTGCGCGCGACGGCTGACGAGGCCATCGAGGCCGGGTTCGAGCAACTCGGCGGCCGGGCGTTGCTCTCCTACTCGGGCGCGCTCGGCATTGCCGGTCGGCTCGACGACGCGATCGAAGCGGCCGAAGAAGCCGCCACCCACCTGACTGGCGCCGACCTCGCCGCGGCCCGGGTTCAGGTGGCGACGTTCCACACCAATCGCGAACAGCACGACGAAGCCCTGTCCTCCTACGACGCCGCCATCGCCGTCATGGAGGCCGAGCCGGGCGGTGCCGCCCGCCTCACGACGGCCTATCACAACCGGGCGCTCACACTCGTCGGGCTCTACCGATACGAAGAGGCGTATGACTCGCTGGTCCAGGCGTATGGCATGCTCGAGCACGAGCCCGACCAGCGAGGCCGGGTCGTCACGCACCTGGGATGGCTGTCGGCCCTCCGGGGCGACATCGCCGAGGCGCTGCGCTGGTTCGAGGAGCTTCAAGTACCCACCCTGCCGGGCCGTAGGGACCCCGGTGCCATAGCGGACTACGCAACGGCTCTTATGCTGGCCGGCCTTGCGAGAGAGGCTGCGCACGCCGCCGCCGATGCGGTAGCGCTCGCCGAACGACACGGAGAAGGCGTCCGGCTCGGACAAGCCCACACCATCCGGGCCGCAGCACTGCTCGAGCTCGGTCGGGTCGAAGAAGCTCGCCAGTCTGCAGAAGCGGCGGCAGCCGCCTATCGATCGGTCGGGGCCGAGGCCTACCAGGCCGATCTCCTGCTGGCCCGCATCCTGCTGCGGGAACCCGGCGTCCGTCGTCTCGACGAGGCTGCAGAGCTGGTCGAGGGTGTCTGGTCGGCGGGCCATCGCCGCCGGGTTGCCGAAGTGATGCTCGAATCCTCGATCTGCCTGGCCGAGGCCCGGCGCCCCGACGACGCCAGCGCGATGCTCGAACGAGTGGGCGATCCGGCGTCGGTGACGGACGAGATCCTCGCCACGACGGCACAGGCGTGGCTGGCTGCATCCCGAGACGAGCCCGCCGACGCTCGGCGCCGTCTCGCTGAGGCGGCGGCGGAGGCCGATGAGTATCGGTCGGGCCTCGGCGCCACCGACCTGCGCGCCTCGAGTTCGGTCGGTAGCGAGGCGGTGAAGCTCGGACTCCGCATGGCGATCGAAGACCAAGCGCCTGACGAGGCGTTTGCCTGGGCCGAGCGATTCAGGGCAACTGCCCAACGGCGGCGGCCGGCGATGGCCGACAAGGACAACGACCTATTGGTCAGATACCGGCAGCTGACTGCCGATCCGTCGGCGGGCGACGACGAACGGCGGGACCTGGAGCAACGGATCGCCGAACGGGCTCGCCTCGCCCCAGGCTCCCGCCCGGTGGCGGCGGTCGACCTCCCAGACCTCCAGCATCGTCTGGACGATGCACGGTTCGTAGAGCTGTTCGAGACGGACGGGCGCTGGTGGGCGCTCGTCATCGACGCCACATCTGCCGAACTCGTCGAATTGGACGGTGGCCACCTTCCGCGCCGTCTCGACGCGCTCGATGTAGCCCTCGGCCGGTTGCTCAGGCGACCCGACGACGACGCCGCCTTCGAGCGCATCGTGCGGGATCTCGACGCTCGATTCGTCGAGCCCTGGCGGCGTGAGGCGAGCCGGTTGATCGTGTCCCCGGTCGGACTGACAACCGCCATCCCGTGGACCGCGCTGCCGTCGCTTCGAGATGCATCGGTGACTGTGACGCCGGCCGCAACCGTGTGGTGTCGGTCGCGACCAGCGCAGAGGCCAGGGATGGTAGCGATCGCCGGACCCGAGTTAGAACACGCCGAGAGGGAAGTCGTCGAGGTAGCCGCAGCTCACTCTGGTGCTGATGTCCTGGTCGGGCCAGCCGCCTCGGCTGATGCAGTTCTCACGGCGCTCGGCAACGTTGGCGTCGCACACGTCGCCGCACACGGGAGGCTCAGGTCGGACAACCCGTTGCTGTCGTCGATCCGCCTGGCCGACGGTCCCCTGAACGTGTACAACATCGAACGGCTCGATGCCACGCCGGCCACCGTCGTGCTGTCGGCTTGCTCGGTGGGCACGTCGACCGTGACGTCTGGTGCGAACACGATCGGCCTCGCCACCAGCTTCCTGGCGATGGGAAGCCGTGAGGTAGCGGCGGCGCTCTTCGAAGTCGACGACGAGGCGACGGTCGAGGTCATGACCCACGTCCACGGTTGTCTAGCGGACGGCTTGGACCTGCCGGCGTCGTTGGCCAGAGCGCGCACCGAGCTGACCGGCGCCGCCTCCGTGGCGGCTCGGTCGTTCCTGGTGTACGGCTGACCCCTCGCAGATACCGTCGTCGGGCCGGCGCTCACCACGAGCAGCGGGCTGAGTCAGGCGTCGATGATCGAGAACGTGGCGCCTTCCGGGTCGCGGACGACGGCGATTCGCCCCGCTTGGGTGTCGAAGGCCGGCACGGCCACCGAGCCGCCCAGCTCCGTCAGTGCGGCGATCTTGGCATCGGTGTCCGCCACCCGGATGTAGACCATCCAATGGGCCGGCATGTCGGCGGGCCAGTCCTCGTTCATGGCGAGTAGGCCACCGTTGAAGTCGTCGTCCATGTCGCCGTCGCCGTCCACCTTCGAGTCGAGATGGA
>JBFKPQ010000182.1:0-4803 GCA_041628225.1 Acidimicrobiia bacterium
TCGCGTCGCGGGTCGTCAAGAAACTCATGAGGTCTCCTCTATCCACACTCCGTCGGTGTCGTCGTGGGGTGTGAGCTTGACCGACACGCGTTGGGTCGGCGAGGTGGGCAGGTTCTTGCCCACGTAGTCGGCGCGGATCGGCAGTTCGCGATGGCCACGGTCGACCAGCACGGCCAGCTGCACGGCGGCCGGGCGCCCGAAATCCACCAGGGCATCGAGGGCGGCGCGGATGGTGCGGCCGGTGTACAGCACGTCGTCGACGAGCACCACGACAGTGCCGGTGACGTCGGTGGGGACCCGGGTCTCGTGGAGCACCGGAGTGGGCCGTGATGCCACGTCGTCGCGGTGGAGTCCGATGTCGAGTGTGCCGACCGGCACGTCGACTTCTTCGATGTCTTCCAGTTGGGCGGCGATCCGCCGGGCGAAGGGGACACCGCGAGAATGGATGCCGACCAGGATGACCCGGTCGATGCCACGGTTGCGTTCGATGATCTCGTGCGAGATCCTGCGTGTGGCTCGCAGGATGTCGGAATCGTCCATCACGCGGGCCATGTGGGCTCCGCCGTGACAGCGCCGCGGCGCGGGTACTCCGCCATGCTTCGTCTCCTTCCCGGCCTCGCAGGACCGGCTGTTAAAGGACCGGCGTGGACTGTAGCACGCTCGGGCGTCGCGCCATCTCTCGGTGCTTCGCCATCCGGAAACGCCTCTGAACGGTGCTTGTGATTGTTTTCACAAGTGCGATATACTGCTGTGATGAGGATGTGGCGATGATCACCGAACTGGCACGCAAGGCCCGCAGGCGGAGCCGCCAGAACGCCATGGAGGGACATGCCCCCCTCATCGATTGGGGTCTGGCGGACCGCGAGTTCCGCCGCCGACTCGAGATGAGCCTGTACCGACGCAACTAGGTGTCTACGGACCGCCGCCAGGCGGACCGCAGATCAGAGCCCCATGGGATCCTCCTCCCCCATGGGGCTCCTTTTGTGCGCTACTTCTTGCCGCCGCCCTTCGGCACGTGGATCTGGATGGATCCGCCGCCGAGTTCGGTCGTGCCGCCGGTCTCTGAGTTGAGGTCTTGGCCGTAGCCGTTGTCGTACTCGACGACCTCGGTGCCGTCCGCCAGTTCCTTCCAGATCTTGATCCGGAACGAATCCTTCGTGAACGCGTCGGTCGTGTTCACGTCGGCGTCACGGATGACGACCATGAACTGGAACGAACCTTCGTCTTCGCGTCCGGTGATGACGCCGACGCCCTTGTAGGAGGCCTTGGCGTCGCCTTGCACGACGAGCCATTCGTACGACGTCGAGTGGAACTCGAAGCCGGCGGACGCGAACTCGAAGGCCGTGTTGCCGGTCGGCACCGTGGCGCCCTTCTTGTATTTCGAGTTGAACCCGAATTCGGCCTTGCCCATGTAGTCGGTGTCGAACGGATCGCTCGGCGTGAATGCTCCGGCCGGCGAGTAGAACCAGCCACCACCGGTGACGAACCCTTCGGACGGGTCGTACACGACGATGTACCTGAGCGTGTTCGCCTGTACGAGGCCATCGCCGTGCGTGACCGTCACCGTGACCGGGTAGACGCCGCTATCGGTGTACGAGTGGGTCGTCGTGGACGGCGACGCCGTCACATCCGCCTGCGTGTCACCGTTGCCATCGCCAAACGTCCAAACGATGCCGTGGTCGCCCCCGGTTGTGCCGAATTCGACCGTGAACAGCACCGGCGTGTTGACGGCCACGACTGTCACATCGGCGTAGTGAACGAGGTCAGGTACCTCGAGCACCTCGTACGGGACGAGTACCTTCGTGGTGTTGCCGGCCTTGTCCGTGCCGGTCACCTGCGCCTCGTGCGGACCTGGCACCGAGGTGTCCAGGAGTCGTCCGTTCGAGACCGTGCCCTTGCACTTGGCGATGCCCGACTGAGCATCCGTGCAGAAGTACCTGAGCGGAAGCTCTCCATTCAGGCCCACGACCACGGGGTTCGACGGAGCGGTCACGATGACGCCCGGGGCTGTCTTGTCGATGACGACCGACCTCGTGGACGTCGATGCCGCGAATCCTTCGGGTCGCGCCACGAGTTCGTACGTACCGTCGTCGGGCAGCGTGAACGATGAACCCGAGGTGAACGTCGTTCCGCCGTCGATCGAGTACTCGACGGGGAAGCCGGGCGCGTTGGCCGGATCCGCGATTGTGACCCCGACAGACGAGCGATAGATACCGTTGTTGCCCAGGGTGCCGGCCAACTGGATCGCCGGTGGCGCCGGAGGCAGCACCGGGTGCAGCTCTGCCTTGTCCGTCGACCAGACCGTCAGGCCGTCGCCGCCGAGCACTTGGACCGTGTAGTCGAGATCGGCACCGGATACGGCGGCGGTCGCCGTCCAGGTACCAGTGCCACCATCGGTGAGCTCGAGCTTGGTCCAGGCGCCGTTGGCGCCGGCGACCTTGTACAGCACGACGACTCGGAGGATCCCCGAGGCGTCGTCGGCGTCGACTTCGAACACGACGCTGCCGAGCGCCGTCTCGTTGGCGACGACCCGGGTGATGTTCGGCGGATCGACGTCGGTCACGGTGTCCGGTGCGTAGTACACCGTCATCTGGACCGAGTCGAACAGCTGCTGCGTTCCGACCGCACCATCCGGGCCCGGCGTGTACCGGCCACGCGCCAACAGCAGATTGTCGGTGCGGCCATCCGGTGTCTCGGACGACGAGATCGCCTGGATCGAGTTCGGGAACGGCCCGAGCGTCTCGAACTCCGGCTCGACCAACCCGTCGTACAGCACCGGCCGTGCGAACAGCACGTCGAAGCCGGGCAGGTCGGTACTCGACAGCGCCTCGACGATGGCGCCGGTCGCTCGCAGACCCGCCGTGTTCGGTGTCACGCCGATGACGTCGAGCGGCTGGATGGGCCGGAACGGCAGCGCCAGCACGTCGTCGCCCTCGTAGAACTCGCCTTCCGTCGGGGTCAGGGGCTGCAACGTGAGCGGATCGTTGGCCGTCACCGAAGCCGAGCGCAAGGTTCCGTTGACGTCAGCCGTCGGGACCGTTGGGATCGGCGGCGGCGTTACGGGCGCGTCGTGCAGTCGGTAGAACGGCAGTCCGTACAGGGTCGCTTCCATGAGCGCCTTGTCGTGATACGGGCTCCACTTCGGGGTCTGTGCCGTGAATACCTGGCCGGCTCGCAGCCACGCCTCGCCGACCGTGTTGCTGATGGCGATCTGCTCGGAGAACACCGCCATCAGCTCTTCCGAGTAGGCGATGACGTCCGTGTCGCCATAGCCAAAGCCCGTGTTGGCGATCAGGATCGCACGACGGGCGAGCAGCGCCTGCGCCCAGTCGTATTCGTCGTCACTCGGATCGAGATAGGCCGCCGGTGCGTTCATGCCACCGTGACAACCCATGCCAAAGATCAGCGTCCCTGCGTAGATGGTGTTCACGGACCCATCGGAGTTCTGGACGCCCTGCAGATCGTCGACCGTGTACAGGTCGGTGAACACTGCGCTCAGGTCGCTCGTGCCGATGTTGCCGGCGGCGGGGAGCGCTCCGGTGTGGTCCTGGTGGGCGTTGAAGTTGACGATCGCCGCGCCACTGTCCATGGCGTTCTGCAGATCGGTCTTCGTCCACGTCTCGTTGATGTTGGAGATGACCGCGTAGCGGACGTCCAGCAGATCACGGATCTTCACCGTCGAGTCCGCCAGGAAGTCGTAGCCGAGCACCCGGGCGAGCGGATCCGGATCGCCGGATGGGACCGCGGTGTCGAGAGCGCCGCCCGACGCGACGTACTGGTTCAACGACGCCACGATCTCGGCGGGCGTCTCGACCAGCCGGCCAACAGCCATCTGTGTCACGAAGACCTCGCGGTCGCCTGCCGGCACGTACAGAGGATTGGCGTCCGTGTAGGGCGAGTCGGACAGGATGAACCCGTCCCGCAGGGCCGCGACGAGCGGGTTGTTGCCCGTGAACGTGTTGTAGTAGCTGCGCTCGTTGGCGACGGTTGCCTGGTCCTTGACCCGGAAGAAGGGCAGCTGGTCGTCACCGCCGATGATCACGATGCTCTCGAGCGTGGGGTGGTAGGCCCGGAAGTCGTCGACCAGGTTGGCGATCGCTCGCGCCACGTCGTTGGCGGCGTCGACCGAGCAGTTGCCACTGGCGGCGAACCACGCCTGATATGCCGTGTTGACGGCCGGGACGGCCTGGACCGGGATCACCACGCCGAGCGGCGCACCAGGAACGTCGGTCGGGTTGATGGCCGCAATGGCCGCCTCGACCGCGGCGAGGTCGGCGGCGCTGTTTGTCGCCGCGAACAGGTCGGTGTGCATCAGGTACATCGTCTGCACGCCGGCCGGGATCGCCGGCATCGTCGCCGTGACCGCCGGGGACGTCCGCGCGGCACACACGCTGGCCGCCGGCGGCGGAATCACGCGAATGCGGCTGACGTACGTGGCGTCACTCGGCTCCTGGTTGTAGGACGTGATCTGCAGGAAGTACTCGCCGCCGTTTCGTAGCGGTGGCGTGATGATCCGTTCGTTGGCGCTGCTGCGATGCAGCGACGCCTTGAACACCGGTGCCAAGTCGACGTTGGCGATGTCGTCGAGACTCTCCTGGTCTTGTTCGGTCGGGTCGATGCCGATGACCGGGTCGAGTGAACCGTCCACGATGCGCTCTGGCGCACCGCGCAGCGGACCGTCGATGGAGTCGGGTTCGAACAACACGAGGTCGAGGTCGACACCACCGGGGTTCAGGTACGCCTCGATCGATCCGCCCGGCGGCACCGTCATCTTGAACATGTCGACATCGGTCGGCGTGCCCA
>JBFKPQ010000183.1:0-4787 GCA_041628225.1 Acidimicrobiia bacterium
GCAGCTCTACGACGAGATCCCAGAGGTATTCGTCGTCGACCTCTGCTCCCGTGAGCAGCAAGCGGTAATAGATGGGACCGAGCAGGCCATCGAGGTGGCGCTCCATTTCCACGGCGGAAACGTCGTCGCCGACCACGTCGCGTACGAGATCGGCTGCAATCGAACGTCGGCGATCCCAGAACGCCTCGAAATGGCGCTGCAGGGCCGGGTTGCGGCCGGCTTCGCCGACGAGCCCGGCGAGGAGCGGCCCGAAGTCGGATTCCTGGTACAGCCGTACGATGTCCTTGAGGAACATGAAGAGGTTCAGTCGGGGGTCGGGGTCGATAGGAGACGGCCGGACGGCGGCGCGAGCCATCGTGTCAACGACGTCGAGCGCCAGTTGCTCCTTGGTCGACCACCGTCGGTAGAGCGTGTCCTTCCCGACTCCGGCCCGTTTCGCGATGGCCTCCATCGTCGCTCCCGTGTATCCGCTCGCTGCCACGACGGCACGAGCTGCGGTGAGGATGGCGCGGTCACGGCTGGGGTCCCGCGGCCTGCCCCGTGCGTCCGTCTGGATGGCGGTCTCCTGCACGGTGGGAACATTACCATACGATGGCGTATGGTAAATAATCTTCGCTGGAATTCGGCGTCCCGTACCGCATCGAACGGTGGCATGATTCGCCCAATGGGTCCAGAACGGGCCCCCGAGTCTCAGAGGCAGGACATGGAAGCAGTCAGAGGCGCTTGGACGGTCTTGAGGCCCGACGAAGGCGACCTCTTGGGGGACCCCGAGAGTGTGATGGACCGGTTCCTGGTCGAATCCGAAGGTAGCGCGGGCCGGGTTGCGCTGATCGAACACCGTCTGGCGCCCTTTGCGCTGGCGGCGCCACTGCACCTCCACACCAAAGAGGACGAGTGGAGCTACGTCATCGAAGGTGCCGTGGGCGCCCATCTCGGTGGAGTCGAGGTGGTTGCGCACGCAGGTGATCTCGTGGCGAAACCACGGGGCCAGTGGCACACATTCTGGAATGCCGGCTCCGCTCCCGCCCGAGTGCTCGAGATCATCTCTCCTGCCGGACTAGAAGCTCTGTTCCGCCAGCTGGACACCTCATCGGAGCTCTACGAACCCGATCAGCTGATCCCACTGGCACGCTCGTACGGCGCCGAGGTCGATCTCGAGGGCACTGGCCCCATCGCGGAGCGCCACGGACTTCGGTTCTGACTCGCAGCGGGAGACGATGCCGCTCGCCAGGTCGGACCTGCACTGCCAGACTGACGGCTTGCTTCGACCTCGTCGCAGAGAGCACCCATGACCCTCCCGGCCACCGTTCCGGACCGGGTTCGGCGCTTGGCCGACCTGCCTGCCGATGTGACGCGCCGTGAAATCCGCCGCATGGGGGGGTCGCCCCTGTGGGTCGAGGATCGCTTCGCGTTCGCCTACGTCGGTCAGGCAGAACGCGTCGAGTTCAAGCACTGGCTCGACATCTTTCCGGCCGTGCCACCCTTCCAACGGATCGGCGCCGGTGACCTTTGGTACACGGAGGTGGCGACGGTCCCAGACGCTCGGGTGGAGTATCGCCTCGACGTGACCCGCACCGGAAAAACCCGGCTCGTACTCGATCCCCTCAACGCGCGACGCGCCACGAATCCTTTCGGGACGAACTCCGTGGCCGCCGGGCCCGACTACTCGGCTCCCAGATGGGTCAGACAGCCCACCGCCGACGTCGCTCGGTCGAAGGTCCCGGTGAGCTCGGACATCTACGGGGATGATCGTGCCGTCGAGGTGGCCCTCGTCGGCGACGAGCCAACCGTAGGGCTGCTGGTCCACGACGGTTCGGACTACCGGATCCACGCCGACCTGCTGTCTGCACTTTCGTACCTCGTAGCCCGCGCAACCATCCCGTCCGTCGCGGTCGTGCTCAGTGACCCCGTCGTCCGCAATGCCGAGTACGTCGCCGACGACTATCACGCCCGCCACATGGTGGGCGAGGTGATCCCAGCCGTCGAGCGCAGCCTCGCCAAGACGCCCGACATCTGGGTGGGCATGGGCGCCAGTCTCGGCGCCGTCGCGTCCCTCCACGCAGCGGAACGCCATCCGGGGATCTTCGACGGATTGATACTCCAGGGTGGTTCGTTCGTAACCGCGCTGGGAGGGCCGTTTCGACGAGGCCCGGTGCTCGCGCCGGTCGCACGATGGATGGCGCGTTTTCTGGGAGGCAATCCATCGCTGCCGGATCGGATGCATCTTTCGTGTGGCCGCTTCGATGGTCTCATCGGCGACAATCGCCGCATGGTGGAGTTTTTGACGGGTCGTCACATCGACGTGGGGTTCGACGACTCCCCGGATGGTCATGACTGGGTATGTTGGCGAAACCATCTCGATGCTGCGCTGGAGCACGTGCTCGGAACTGCCATCGAGCCGACCACAGGCGAGGGACGATGACAACTCGACGGATTGGGCTATCACTGGGCGCTGACCTGTGCTGGCCGGCGTTCTACGAAGACGTTCTGGAGCGCATGGCCCCGCGTGTGCGCCTCGGCGGCGAGACCGTCGACTTCGAGATCGAGCGAATCACGATCGACCCGTTCTCACTGCAGGCTCCCGTTCGATATGACGTCGTGCTCGACCGGCTCACCCACTGGTATCACCCGAGCAGGGAATGGATCAAGAAGGCGGTGGTCAAGGACGGGACGTACGTCCTCAACAACCCGTTCACCCTCCAGGCCATGGAAAAGCACACGTCGTATGCCGCGATGATGCGCCTCGGGTTGCCGGTTCCTGAGACCTGGATGCTGCCTCCGAAGGCGTACGAGCCGAGCGCCGACCTCGAAACAACCCTTGCTTCGTATGCCCGCATGTTCGATCTTGCCGAGATCGGAGAACAGGTGGGCTATCCGGCATTCCTGAAACCGTACGACGGAGGTGCGTGGGTGGGAGTGTCGCGGATCGAGAACGCCGAAGATCTGCAGCGGGCGTATGACGCATCGGGAACCCGGGTGATGCACCTGCAGGAGGCCATCGAACCGTTCGACCTGTTTCTGCGCACCTTGGCGGTCGGGCCGCAGGTGAACATCATCCGGTACGACCCAGGAGCCCCGATCCACGATCGCTACAAGATCGACTTCGATGTGGTGGACGAGACCGACGGCCGCTTGCTGTCCGATATGGCATTGACGATCAACACGTTCTTCGGGTGGGATTTCAACTCGTGCGAGACACTGCGAAGAGACGGGGTGTACCACCCGATCGACTTCGCCAACGCCTGTCCCGACAGCCAGGTCACATCGCTCCATTTCCACATTCCGTGGCTTGTGAAGGCCAAGATCCGTTGGTCGCTGTTCTGTGCGGCCACGCGCCGCCAGATGCGGCCGAACCCGGACTGGAGCGAGTTCTTCGCGATCGCCGATCAGGAACTCCCGTACTCCGAGAGGCTGGCGGCGTACGGTGCCGTCGCCCGCGACCGGTTGGAAGCAGATCGATTCGAGGAGTTCTGCGACTCAGAGCTGACGGATCTCGACGAGGTGGCGTACGAGTACTTCGGTAGCGAACGGGCCCGAGGGATCGTCCGCAACAAGGTGGCTGCGTTGTTCCCGAACCACGAGGTCGACAGGTTCACGGAGCATTTCTGGGGTCTTCTCGATTTCTGGCGCCAGACCGAAGCGGACCGGCTCGGCGTCATGTCGTGACGCGCTCGACATCGTGGTGGTCGGAGCGCCTGCGTGAACAGGTGTCCATTGCATCGTGGGGTCACTATGGGCGCCCGGTCTTGCTGTTTCCGACGGCCGGCGGCGACGCCCGAGAAGTCGAGAGGATGGGCGTGGTCGACGCTCTCTCGGACCTGCTGGCCGCCGGCCGCCTGAAGGTCTACTCCGTCGACTCGGTCGCCGGGCGTTCGTGGCTCCGGCACGACGATCCGCGGCACTCGATGTGGCTCCAGAACCAGTTCGACGACTTCATCGCCAACGAGGTCGTCCCGGCCATCCGCCGAGATTGCCGGACCGACGGCATCGAGATCATCACGGCCGGAGCGTCGATCGGAGCCTTCAATGCCGTGGCGACTCTGTGCCGCCATCCAGATGTCTTCAGCTTGGCGATCGGCATGAGCGGCACGTACGACTTGTCCGATCGGCTCCACGGGCACTGGTCGGACGACTTCTACTTCTCGTCCCCGCTGCACTGGCTGCCGGGTCTGCGGGACGAGGACCACGTGGCCCGACTCCGGCAGCGGTTGGTGATCTTGGCGACCGGGCAGGGGAGGTGGGAGCAACCCGCCGAGAGCTGGAAGATGGCCGACGCGCTGGGTTCGGCCGGAATCCCGAATCGCGTCGACCTCTGGTCGGAACACCACGACCACGACTGGCCGACCTGGCGAGAGATGCTGCCCCTGTACCTCGACACCTACTGCTGACCGGTGGAGGGAGAGGTCCTCCTAGCATGACGGCCGTGTCGGAACTCTCCGGTGGACAATCCTACGTGGCGGGCGAACACTCTTTCCTGTCAGGCCTCCGTCCGCAAGAAGCCGTTTCGGCACCGATGTCGGACGTCATCGATCTCCTGCGGGTCCGTTACGGCGACCGAGTAGACCTGGCCGTGTCGCCGGACGCCATCGATCCCGAGGTGCTTCCTGCCAGTCTCCCTGACGCGATTCGTTCGCCTCGGGCGGCGGAGCCGGATACCGCTTGGATGCGGCGTACGAACATGGTCGGCATCAACGTTCGAACCGTCGGCGACTACGCCGGCGTCGTCAGGTACGCGCTGACGTTGCCGGCGGCGTCCGACTCGATCCATCTGCTGCCGATCTGGGAGC
>JBFKPQ010000184.1:0-4777 GCA_041628225.1 Acidimicrobiia bacterium
CGGATACCACAGAAGGTGTCGGATCCCATGGACACCATGGCGCAGATGCGCGTGATGCCGAGGGCGACGAGACTCCGGAGAGCGGCGAGCAGTTCGTCGGGCTCCAGATCGCCGGTCCTACCCCCGAGCACGTCTCCGACGACGGCTGCCGCGGTTTCCCTCAGGATGCCGTTGGGCCGGCCGTCCATCTCCCGATCGAAACTCCCGCCGGGCGGATCGGCGGTATCCGGTCCCACTCCCGCTTCCTCGAGAGCCGCGGTGCTGGCGACCGCGATGTGGCCGCAATAGCGGTAGAGCAAGATCGATCGACCCGGGACCAGGGCATCGAGGTCGGCACGGGTGGGAAGTCGGCCTTCCGCCATCCCTTCCTCGTCGAGTCGGACACCGATCAGCGGTCGATCCGGCGGGGTACTCGATGCACTCACCCGCACCCGGTCCGCCAACGCATCGAAGTCGGCGACGCCGGCCACGTTCAACCGGACCACGGATGCGGCATGTCCGAGTGGATGGAAGTGGCCGTCGCCCAGTCCCGGCACGATGGTGGAGCCCCGATACCGGTCTTCGGCGAGGCCCGGTCGCCGTAGATCCTCGGCCCGTCCGACGGCAACCACGCGGCCGGCCCGAACGTGGACGGCATCGCCGGCGATGCCCGAGGCCGTTCGTACTCGGTCGGCGACGACCAGGACCTCGTTCACGTCAGCCGATCGACCATCGTCCACTCTGGATCGACGACCAGATCGAACGAGATGTCGTGCGTCGGATGATCGGACGCCCACGGCTCGACCACATGCTCGAGCCGATCCGGGTCGGGTCCGTAGAAATGCATGATCCGCTGGCCGACCCCGGTCTCGCGCCCGACGAACAGCACGTCGTCCGGAAGACGGTCGAACAGCTCGTCCTCGACGGCGTCGACTGCGGCCGCTTCCTCGTCGGTCGGCATGCCGAGATTGGTGTATTCGTTGAGTTGTATCCGAACTTCGAGATGGAACACGTGCCGGAGGTGGTCCACGTGTTTCAGCGAGACATTCACCGTCGCGACCACCGTTTCCTTCTTGGAGAGACGGTGTTCGGTGGCCACCCAGCCGTCCCCCGTGGCGAGTTCCGACGACGCCTTCACGAGGTCGCTCAAACCGGCAAGGCCGACGGCGGCCCGGGGACGTTCGTCGACGATGTCGATGAGTCCCACCCACCGCTCCGTGTCGTCCTCACCGAGGGTCGCGTCGAGGAGATACAAGGCCAGTTCGGAGCGAGCGGCATCGTCGAAGTCTTCCGTTCCGGGTATGTGCAGTTCGACGTCGAGTTGCTCGTAGGTCGCGTCCCACTCGGTCGCCACCGACACCGCGGCGGGATCGATGGTGGTCCCATCGACCGGAAACGGACCCAGCGCCACGGGGATCCGCGCCGGGTGGTACTCCCACGTACCGTCGGCATCGGGCGCGAGTTCGAGCCACCGTTCGGTGACCGCCCGCAGCGCCCGAGTGCCACCCGCCGACAAAGCCAGTGAATGGGCGGCGTCCACGCCGTCGGTCAGCTGCCACTCGAGAGCCGGATGGATGGCGCTGACCCGCTCGGAGATCTGGGCGGGCAGATCGGTCTCTTCCTCCGAGGCGATGGCCTCAGCGACCGCAACCGCTCCCGTTTCGACCCACCACGACCAGAACTCGCCAATTGCTTCGTCGAACATGGACGCAAGGGTACCGGCGCTAACGGTCACGTCGTCGCCGGCCACCTCAGGAGGTACCCTGGCGGGATGCTCTTCGACTACACCTCCGTGACGCCCGATTCGTTGCGGGCATCGCTCGATGCCGCACTCGCCCAGGCGGACGACGACGTCGACGACATCGTCGCGCGGGCGGGCTCCCGATCGTTCGCCAACACCGTCGCCCCGTTGGGCCACATCTCCGCCGACCTCGCGGTCGCATACGGGCGCGGACCGTTCCTCGGCAACGCATCCGTCGACGACGCCATCCGTGATGCAGCGCGCGAGACCGAGGAGAAGCTCTCGAAGTGGGGTGTCGACCTCGTGTTCCGGGAGGACCTCTACGCGGCGGTCCGTGAGGTGGCAGACTCCGCCGAGGCAGCCGAGCTGGATGGTGAAGACCAGCGGTTTCTCGAGCACACCATGCGCGACTTCCGGATGGCAGGCCATGAGCTCGGGCCCGAGTCCCGCCGGCGGCTGAAAGAACTCAACGAACGTCTCGTCGAGCTCGGCGTGGAGTTCTCGAAGAACATCGCCGAGTACGAGGACTATCTGGTCGTCACCCGCCAGGACCTCGACGGGCTTCCCGACGCCTATTCAGAGCAACTGAAGCCCGGCGAAAAGGAAAACACCTATCTCATCTCCATGGACTACCCCGACGTGGTGCCGTTCATGGAGAACGCCACGAAGCGAGAGCTACGCGAGGCTCTCAACCGCAAGTTCTTGAGCCGAGCCGCCGATGCCAATCGGCCGCTCCTCGAGGAAACGATCCGCATCCGACGCCAGATCGCCGAGATCTTCCAGCTCGAATCGTGGGCGCATCACCGCATGCAGGAGAAGATGGCCAAGGACCCGGAAACGGTCGAGGTGTTCTACGAAGGCATCGTGCCGGCTCTCACCGACAAGGCGCAAGAGGAGATCGGCCGGATGGCCAAGCTGCTCGAGGTCGACACCGGCGACGACGTCCTCCAGGTCTGGGATTGGCGTTACTACGACACGCAACTCCGGAAGACGGAGTATGGCGTCGACAACGCCGAGGTGGCGAAGTACTTCCCACTGGAGCAGGTCGTCGACGGGATGTTCGATCTGACCAGCCGGATGTTCGGCGTCAGCTACGAGGCGGTGACGCCCACGCTGGCCTGGCACGAAGACGTGACCCTCTGGAAGGTGACCGATGTCGATTCGGGCGAGCACGTCGGGCACTTCTACATGGATCTCTTCCCTCGTGAAGGCAAATTCAGTCACGCGGCGGCCTGGCCGCTCGTACCTGCCCATGAGGGACCCGACGGTCCTGTCGCTCCGGTGAGCGGCATCCTCGCCAACTTCACGAAACCGACCCAGGATCGACCTTCGCTGCTTCAGCACAACGAGGTCGTCACACTGTTTCACGAATTCGGCCACATCCTCCACATGACCTTCTCGAAAGCGAAGTACCCGCGGTTTTCGGGAGCCGGGACGGAATGGGACTTCGTCGAGGCACCGTCGCAGATCATGGAGAACTGGTGCTGGAAGCCGGAAGTGCTCAGCGAGTTCGCCCGCCACCACGAAACCGGTGAACCGATCCCCCGCGACCTCGTCGAGCAGCTCGCATCCGCCAAGGACCTGAACCAGGGCATCATGAATCTGCGCCAGGTCTCGTTCGGCAAGCTCGACATGTTCCTCCACGGTCCGGGCCCGCAGCGGAGCATCGACGAAGCGCTGGAGGAGTCGATGGCCATCGGGTTGTTCCCGCATCCCGACGACACGTTCTTTCCGGCGTCGTTTGGTCACCTGTTCGGATACGACGCCGGCTACTACGGCTACTTGTGGGCGGAAGTGTTCGGAGACGACATGTTCTCGCGTTTCGAGGAAGAGGGCATCACCAATCCCGAGGTCGGGATGGCCTACCGTCGGCACGTCCTCGAACCCAACGGCGGCAAAGACGCCTACGAACTACTCCGGTCGTTCCTGGGACGTGAACCGAACAGCGACGCGTTCCTACGGAAGCTCGGCATCGCTTCGTGAGCCTGGTCGTCGACGTCTGGTCGGATTACATCTGACCTTGGTGCTACCTGGCCCTGGATCGGGCCGGTCACCTCGAACGTGCACACCGCGCCCAGGTGCGCTGGTGGCCGTACGAGCTCCATCCCGAGTATCCGCCCGAAGGTGCTCCGGTTCCCCGTCGGTCGGGTAGCGGACTCCGTTCGCTACTCGAGGAGGCTGGGCTGCCCGTAGTGGCCCGGGAGACAACGTCGAACAGCGGGCGGGCGCTCGCCGTGTCGGCGGCGCTCGCCGAACAACCGGCGTGGCCGGCACTCCATCGACGGCTGTTCGAGGTGTACTGGGTCGAAGGGGCTGATCTTCACGATGAGTCGGTACTGGCAGCCGTGACCGCGGAGACCGTCGGCGCGGTCGACCTCGATGAGACCCTGGACCGCGGAGCGACGTTGGTGTTGGAGGCGCGCGACCGCGCGCACGACCTGGGCCTGGCGGCCACTCCGGGTTGGCACTTCGGCGACGGCGTGGTGTTCCCCGGGGCGCACGATCGGGCAGTGTTCGATCGGATCATCCAGCGGTTGCGTGGCTGAGGCCCCGGGGAGGGACCGGGGCCTCAGCTGCTCCTGGAACTGGTCCAGGTCTCGTGTCGCCTGAAGGGAGAGGGGGGACCGCACGAGGCGGCAGGCGGCACGGAGATTCGGTTATGCCATGCCGTCGGGCACGATCCGCCCTCGCACCCTCGGGAATTTCACAGGGGCGTGGGCGTAGCAGAACTCTCGTTTGTTGTAGCGGGAAAGCTTCGTATCGCAGTCGGACTGCGAACACCTACGCTCCCCTTCCACCGATCGGGAGGGGCGAATGCCCCCGTGGATTCGACGCCCTTTGAGTGTGGTTTCAGCCATGTTGTGGCTCCTTTCGGAGTACACCCGGGTCAACGCCGCCGGAACGTGATCTATTTCACAACCGCCCGGCTCTCAGCGATCTACCCGTGTATCGGTTATACGAAACAGACTCCTTCGGGGTTCCCAAAAAACCGCAATTGGTGACTAGTCAACGCATCGACGCCTACGGGGCAGACAGCTTCCCAGAGCCCCAGTCCAG
>JBFKPQ010000185.1:0-4775 GCA_041628225.1 Acidimicrobiia bacterium
GCACTCGACAGGACATAGAGCGTCGCCGCCCAGCCGAGGAGTGGCCAGAAGCGGTTGCGGACCAGCGAGAACGACCGGCCCAGCGCATCCATCGGCCCGTGGTTTTCCATGAGCAAGGCCGGGTGGGCCATCGACCAGGAGACGCCGATCCAGATCCCGGGTAGCGCACAGAAGATGGCGCCGAGGCCCGTCATCACCCACAGGACCAGGCGGTTGGCCAGCAGCGCCGGGAACCGGCGCGCCACGCGTCCCGCAACGTCGCCGAAGCGGGGCGAGGCGTTGGCGAGGTAGGCGTCCACGTAGAGGATCGCCACCGACTTGGTGACCAGCGTCCCGAGCGCCAGGAACACCATGGTGAACAGCAGGAGCCGGAAGAAGCCGCCGAGGTCGGCGACGCCGACGATCTCGCCGACCGACCCCAGGAGGTCGACGTTCGACACCCAGCTCACATATGCGTAGGGGAGGAACGACACCCCGGCGGTGCCGAGGATGGGCCGCCAGTGGCGCCGCAGCACCTTGATGGCGGCGTCGAGCACCTCTCCGACGGACATGGGGGCCAGCTGCACCATGGCGGGCCACGATAGTGAGCGGGGCGGGTCGGACCCGGGAATCGGTAGGGTCGACGCGGAGAAAGGAGCGTCATGCCCGGAGGATCGAACTATCCAGGACCGGCCGAGGCGTTGGAGAGCTACACCGCACTGGTCGAATCGGGTGGAGCCGAGGTGAAGGGCGCCAAGAACCCCTACACGTCGCGGAATGGGCACATGTTCTCGTTCCTGACGCCCGAGGGATCGCTTGCGCTGCGCCTGTCCGACGACGACGGCGCCGAGTTTCTCGACTCGTACGACAGCGGACCGGTGATGTCGTACGGCAGCGTCATGCGAGGTTACGTGGCGGTGCCCGACGACCTGTTCTCCGATCTCGATGCGGTACGCCCCTGGTTTGCCAAGTCGTACGACTGGATCGGAACACTGCCGCCGAAGTAGTCGTCCGCCCGCGGACCTGGGGAGGCCGTTCGGAGCGCGCGTGCCTAACGGTCGGTGCCGGGATCGTCGGCGGCGTCGTCGAGTCGGGCGATCCGGATCTGCGTCAGCTTGTAGTGGTCGATACCTTCGACGGTCAGCTCGTGACCTTGGGTCTCGACTCGATCGCCGACGTTGGGGACCGTGCCCGTTTCGGCCAGGACGAGCCCGGCGAGCGTCGTCACTCCGTCATGTTCGAGGGTGAAGCCGTAGTCCACCGAAAGTTCGGTCAGCGTGGTCTCGCCGTCGAGCGTGACCGATCCGTCGTCGTGTACGACGGCGGGAAGATCATGGTCTCCGGCCGGGTCGTCGATCACCTCGGAGATGATGTCGTCGAGCGTGACGAGGCCGATCGTGCTGCCGAGCTCGTCGACCACGAGAGCGGCGTGAATCCGTTCGTCGCGGAATCGGTTGAGAAGGACATCGGCGGTCGTTCCGCCCGTCACCGTCGGAAGCCGCCGGACGAGGGTCGTCAGGTCGACGGGATCATCGGATTGGCTGACCCGCACGAAGTCCTTCACGTGCAGGAGCCCGATGACGTGATCGAGATCGTCGACGAACACCGGATAGCGCGAGACGGGTTCGGCTTCGATCTGAGCTGCGATCTCGGCTCGGTCGGCATCGTGTTCGATGGCCCGAATGTGGTGGCGCGACGTCATCAGCTCCTCAGCCGTGAGGTCCTCGAGTTCGAAGATGTTGTGGATGATCTCTCGCTGGAGTTCGGGAAGCGCACCTCCTTCGGCGGCCTCTTCGGTGACGATGGCCAGTTCCTCGGAGCTGTAGAGCGACAGGGTCTTGTCGGGTTCGGGGATGCGGAGCAGGCGCATGAGCGACAAGGCAATCCAGTTGAGGAACGTGACGGCCGGGCGGAAGAGCAAGCTGAAGGCCCGCATGACGCGATTGACCCGCAGGCTCGTGGTTTCGGGCTCCGACAGCGCCAGAGCCTTCGGGATCATCTCTCCGAGCACCACATGCAGGTACGTGATGATGCTGATGGCCACGATGAACCCGACCGTGTGCGCGGCGGCTTCGGACAGTCCCATCGACTCGAACGGGTCGTAGAGCCAGTGGGCGATGGCGGGTTCGCCGTACATGCCGAGACCGATGGAGGCGAGGGTGATGCCGAGCTGCGCCACCGCGATGTAGCTGTCTTTGCCCGTCGGATGATCGAACACTCCGAGGAGCCAGCGGGCGCCGCGGTTTCCCTCCCCGGCGAGGGAGCTGATCCGTGACCGCCGGCTGGCGACGAGCGCGAACTCGGCAGCCACGAACACGCCGTTGATCGCCACCAACACGATCACGGCGACGATCGGCAGGATCACATCGACCACGACGTTGACGGCCAGGATTCCGGTCATGGCCCGACCTGACGCGGAAAGCTCACTCGCTCGACGAGGGTGCCGTCCACCGCGTCGACGGTGAGCTGTCGGTCTGGCTCGACGGCGTCGGCGTCGCCGGTCATTTCGGCGGTCTTGGTGATGATCGGTGCGGTGTCACCCACCACCGGGCGCCGCCCCAGGTGCTGCCACACATAGCCGCTGACCGTGTCGGCACGATCATCCGGGAGGGCCAGGTCGAAGCGGTCGTTGAGGACCTCGAGCAGTACGTCTCCGCGCACCGAAACGGTGGACTCCGTGAGCGTGATCGGATCGGGCTCGTCGTCGAATTCGTCGTAGAACTCGCCGAAGACCTCTTCGATGGCGTCCTCACGGGTGACCATCCCCGAGATCGATCCAAACTCGTTCACCACCATGGCGACATGGATCCCGCGCTGCGCGAAGGCGTTCATCAGCAACGGGACTTCGAACACCTCGCTGACGACCATCGGCTCCGATGCGATCTCGCCGACCGTCGCCGGTGTCTCCTTCTCGTTGGTGAGAAAGAGATCGCGCAGCGTGACGAGCCCGACGACCTCCTCGCCGTCCTCGGTGACGGGAAAGCGGGAGTAGGGGCTCGCCGAGAATTCGTCCAGCGCTTCGGAGATCGGCGTGGCCGCCTCGATCGTGACGAGCCGGCGACGGGGTGTCATGATCTCGCGGACCACCCGGTTCGACACGGCCAGGGCGCCGGTCAGCATCTCGCGTTCGTCGGTATCGATGAGGCCACCGGCGGCGCTCTCGCGGTACAGGCCGGCCAGCTCGGTCGGTGAATGCACGTGCGAGTGGGAATGGTCGATGTGGAGTCCGAGCAAGCGCATGATGGCGAAGGCCGAGCCGTTGAACACGGCGACGAACGGACGCAGGAGCCACTGGCTGATGCGCATCGGCGTCAGCGTGCCGATCGCCAGCGTTTCGGGGTATCGGAGCGCGATGGTCTTGGGCAGGAGTTCGCCGAGCACGACCTGGAGCGACGTGATGAACAGCAACACGATGATGACGGCGACGGTGCGGCTGGCGCTCTCGAACCGTTCCTCGAGCAGTGGCACGAGCTGCGCCTGACCGTAGGCGCCGGCGACGAGACTCGAGAGCGTGATGCCGATCTGGCAGGCCGCCACGTAGTTGTCGAGCCGCTGCGGGTCGCGCAGGATGGCCAGGAGGCCGGCCGCCGGCCCGCTTCCCGACTCGGCCGCCTCCTGCACGCGTGAGCGGCGCGCGCCGACGGTGGCGAACTCGGCGGCGACGTAGAGGGCGTTGAAGCCCACCATGACGAGGATGAGCGCCAGGACGATCGCAACGTTCATTGGGAGCATGATCGTAACGACCCTGCCGGGCGTTCCGGCCGACCGATGGCGCGCATCGCACGCCATTCCGCGATGTGTGCGAATCCTCCGACCATCCTCACGAGCAGGCCGATGCGAGATCCGCTCGGATGGACCTCTGGCACGAGCGCCTCGAGGTGTAGGTTCGACAACGGCTGCGTGAGGAGATGCGTGAGCGAAAGTGTCCGCTTGAGCCCCGTCGACGGTGTCGACGTGACCGTGGTCATGGACAACTCGATCGACATTCTCGCCGCACCGACGGACTTCTCGAGTCGGCCGGAATGGCGATGGAATTGGAGCGATGGGGCACAACTCCAGGCGGAGCATGGCTACTCGCTGTCGGTCGCGGTGCATCGAAACGGGTCGACCGACAAGATCCTCTACGACGCCGGGCTCACCCGTGACGGGACGGTGCACAACCTCGATGTGCTTCAGTTCGACCCAACGGACTATCGCGCTGTGGTTCTGTCACACGGTCACGCAGATCACCACGGCGGTCTCGAGGGACTCTTCGGCAGGACGCGCACCTCGATGCCGCTCGTGCTCCACCCCGATGCGTGGCGCATGCGCAAGGTCGTCTTTCCCACCGGCGCCGAGATCAAGATGCCACCGCCGAGCCACAACGACCTCGATCGCGAGGGCTGGCAGGTGGTCGAAGAGAGAGGTCCGTCCGTGCTCCTCGACGATTCGGTACTCGTCACCGGTCAGATCGAGAGGGTGACGGAGTTCGAGAAAGGCTTCCCACTCCAGCACGCCGCGACCGAAGACGGTTGGGAGCCGGACACGTGGATTTGGGACGACCAGGCGATCGCAATCCACGTGCGAGGCAAGGGTCTCGTCGTGTTGTCGAGCTGCAGTCACTCCGGCGTGATCAACGTGCTGCATCACGTTCGTCGGGTGACCGGTATCGATCAGATCCACGGGTTTGTCGGTGGCCTCCACCTCACGGGGGGCCTCTTCGAAAAGATCATGCCGCAGACGATCGACGAGCTGGCAGCCCTGGGACCCGATCACATCGTCCCCGGTCACTGCACCGGTTGGAAGGCGACGCATGC
>JBFKPQ010000186.1:0-4742 GCA_041628225.1 Acidimicrobiia bacterium
CAACCGAAATCGAACGGACGTATTTCCGACCGGTCAGCACCACGTTCATGCACAGCTACGAGGCGTTCTGATGCGCCTGTCGTTGCGGTACACCGCACGGTTTCTCTACGCGTCCCCCGTGTGGGATTCGCACAACCTGCTTCGGGCATGTCCGGCCGATGCTGGAGTCCAGCGCCTTGTCCGCTATGACGTCGACATCGAGCCGACGACGTCTTTGTTCACGTTCTACGACGAATGGGGAACCCGTGTCGACGCGTTCGGCATTCGTGATCCCCACACCGAGTTGGTGGTACGGGTGGCGGCTGAAGTGGAGACGGCCGAACCGCAATCCCCGGCGGCCACGGTGCCGCGAACCGCTCTGGCCGACGACGAGTACCGCAATCGCGTCTGGGGGTTCCTCCGTGCTACCCGCCACACCGCCGCCGGCGGCGACATCGTGGAGGCGGCCCGCAAGACCGTGGCCGGCGTCGACGATGTGGTCGCCATGGTCGAGAACGTGGAACGCATGGTCCACGACTCCGTCGAATATCTGCCCGGCTCGACGACGGTCGGCATCGACGTCGATGACGTGTGGGAGAGCCGATCCGGCGTCTGCCAGGACTTCAGTCATCTCATGGTCGCCATGTTGCGATCCGTGGGGATTGGGGCTCGATATGTCTCCGGATACTTCTATGCGGCAGATCCGACGAGGGCCGACCACACCGAGGAAGGCGAAGTGGTGGTGGCGACCCACGCCTGGGTGGAAGCGGCCATTCCCGGGTTCGGCTGGTGGGCCCTCGACCCGACGAACGGTGCCCCGGTCGGCGAGCGGCACGTCAAGATCGGGCACGGTCGGGACTACGACGACGTGTCTCCTCTGCGGGGCGTGTATTACGGCGAGAGCGAACACGAACTGGCCGCCGAGGTGACGATGTCGACCCGTACGATCACCACCGCTCGTCTCCCCGAGCTCGAAGCCGCCCAAGTCCAGCAGTAAGCCGGCTATTCGCGCACCACCGTGGACCGCATGAAGCGTCCACCGGCGGCGAGCATGCCAATCGCGGAGCCGGCGACGGCGAGGACCAGGAGCGTTCTGCCCAGGCCGGTCCAGTCGATGGCCGTGACTGTGAAGTCGAACGGGAACACCTCGAGTAGCCGCACCGTTGCAGCGATGGCCGCGCCCAGGACGGCGATCTCGGTCAACGACTTGAACCACGTCGCGTCGTAGAAGAGGTAGCAAGCGTTTGCGATCATCGACGCCCCCAACGAGACGGTGATGATCGGAACGACCAGGTTCCAGTCTGACGTGAGAAACGGCAACACGTCCCAGGCCAGGAGATGGTGGGTCAACCACAGCAGCCCGACGTCGACCGCCACCCCAACGGCATACCCGATCCGCCGGGTGGTGGGTATCGCAACCGGTTCCAGTGTCTGGTGACGTTCCTTTGTCGTGACCATGCGCCCTCCTGCGGCGGCTCGTTCAAGCGCACCAAGTCAGCGAGTCGAGCGCCAGGGCCAGACGGCCTCTAGGGTCTGGAGGAGAAGCGAGACGGGAGGGAAGCCAATGACCAAGCGGCTGAGAGGGACCGTCGGCGCGACGATCTCACGACCCCAAGACGAGATCTTCGACTACCTCCGGGATGTACACCGACATGCGGAATGGTCACCCCGGCCGTATCGGGTCGAAGGCATCGATGGTCAGGTCGAGCTCGGATCCACGTTCGTTTCGTATGGGTGGATTCCGGGCGACCGCGATCATCGAAACGACGTGACAGTGACAAAGCTCGATGCGCCGACGAGCATCGAGTTCACGTCCGAGGAGCAAGGGGAGCAGTTCATCAACACCTATACGCTGACCCCGGTGGCGGACGGCACGCGGGTGGACAAGCATATGGACATGCCTCGTCCGGGTGGTCTCGGTGGCATGTTCTTTCCGTTGCTGTTCGCCGGATTCATCAAGCCTGCCAACCAGAGAGGCATGGGCATGTTGAAGGATCGCCTCGAATCGAGCCCGTGAGCGTTGGGAGGGAATCTTGATCAGCTTCGATCTGAACTGGCTCGCCGTCGCCCTGGCGGTGGTCGCCAACATGGTGGTGGGTGCCATTTGGTACGGGCCGCTGTTCGGTACCCAGTGGATGGATGAACTCGGCTTCACGCGCGATCACATCGAGGCCAACAACACCGCCGCTCCTTACGTCGTCGCCGTCGTCAACTCGCTGCTCATGGCCTTCGTGCTTGCCAACGTGATGCGGTGGGCCGGAGCGGACAGCCTGGCCGAGGGAGTCGGAGTCGGGGTGCTCATGTGGTTCGGATTCACCGGGTTCACCTTCGCCGCCAACCACGCCTTCGAGGAGCGTTCGACCCGTCTGTGGTACATCAACTCGGGCACGTACCTCGTGGGTCTCATCGTGATGGGAGCCATCTTCGGCGCCATGTCGTGATTCGCTGGCGGACGCCACTCGCCGGATCACGGTCCTTCGACTCTGGCTGCGCTTTGGCCTGAGCGCGAGACAGAGGGGTATGACCCGCGAGAGCGCGGGCAGGAAGGAGTGTCCTATGCGATTCGACGGGAAGGTCGCACTCGTCACGGGAGGCGCACGTGGCATGGGCGCCTCACACGTGCAGGCACTGGCGGCAGAAGGGGCGCGCGTCGTCATCGGTGATGTCCTCGAGACGGAAGGCAAGGATCTCGCCGACCAGATCGGAGACAGCGCCGCGTTCGCCAAGCTCGATGTGTCGCACGAGCACGACTGGGAGGAGGCCATTCGGATCTCCGAAGACAGGTTCGGGCCGCTCGACATCCTCGTGAACAACGCCGGCATCCTGGCCTATGGGGCGATTGCGGACATGGAACCCGCCGAGTTCCGGCGGATCCTCGACGTCAACCTGATCGGCACCTTCTTGGGGATGCACTTCGGCGTGCCGTCGATGCGGAAGGCCGGCGGCGGAGTGATCGTCAACATCTCGTCAACGGCCGGCATGATGGGCTACGGCCAGATCGGCGCCTATGTGGCGAGTAAGTGGGGCGTGCGCGGTCTGACCAAGAGCGCCGCCATGGAACTGGGGGCGGACAACATCCGCGTGGTGTCGATCCATCCCGGGCCGATCGCCACACCGATGACCGATGGCATGGGCGACGACATGGTGCAGACACAGCCGATCAAGCGGTTCGGCACGCCGGCCGAAGTGAGCCGGCTCGTCATGTTCCTGGCGTCTGACGCCACCTACAGCACAGGGTCGGAGTTCGTGATCGACGGCGGAGCTCTGCTCGGCCCCGTGTTCGATCTCTCGGCGCTGCAATAGTCGACGGGAGGAGCGCCGCCTCAGCGGGGGGTTCGGTGGCGCTCCTCTCTCGCGTCGGTGACTCGATACAACGCAACGGGTCGTTGCACCCCTTTGAGATTGCGTTCGCCGGCCGGTGCGGCGTCGACGAGTCCATCCGGCAAGAGTGCCAGAGTGCGTTCACAGACGAGGATCTCGCCCGGACCGGCGTCGCTGGACAGGCGCGATGCCAGATTGACGTGGTTGCCGATGACCGTGTAGTCGGTGCGCGCCGGCGAGCCGATGTTGCCGACGGTGACGAAGCCGGTGGCGATGCCAACTCCGGCGGTGATGCCTTGGAGCCCGGCGGACGACAGTCGGTCATGCATGTGTGTGAGCTCGTGTTGCATGTCGAGCGCCATCCGGACGGCCCGTTCGGCGTGGTCGTCCTGGGGGAGGGGGTCGTTGAAGAACACCATGAGCGCGTCGCCGATGTACTTGTCGAGGGTTCCCTCATATCCGAACACGATGTCGGTCATGGTTTCGAGGAAGTGATTCAGCGTCGTGACCATCTCTTCGGGTTCGGATTGCTCCGACAGTGCGGTGAATCCGCGGACGTCGACGAATGCGATGCTGAGTTCGGCGCGCCGAGACGTGCGGAGCCCCACCTGCCCTTCGACGATGGCATCGGCGACATGCGGCGAGAGGTAACGGCGCAACTCGGAGGTGTGCTCGATGAGCGCAACCTGTTCGTCGACCTTCGACTGCAGGTCTTCGTTGACTCGTTGGAGCCGGCCGTATAGGTCTTCGAGCTGAGCGCTGGCGCGGTTCACGTTGCTCGACAGGGTGCCGAATTCGTCTCGATTGGGCACGGTGACCCGCGTGCTGAAGTTGCCGGATGCGATGGTGTCGAGGGCATGGTCGATCTTGCGGACCGGCCCGATGACGGTCCACGAGATGATGGCGCCGAGCGCTACGGCCCCTGCCAGGCTCATGGCCGAGAAGATGCCCAGCGCCAGTCGGAGGAACCGCCGGTCGCCGCCGAACCCGGCCACCTGCTCGTCGACCAGGCCGTCGGTCGTAGCGACCAGCTGGTTGAGGCTGTCCTCGAGCTCATGGCTGATCTCGTGCTCGGAGACGATGTGGGCGTCGAGCGCCGCTTCAGACGCGCCCGTTGCGATCAGTGATTCGACGCGTTCGCCAGCCGACCGATACCGATCGTCGATCGCGCGCAGGGCGTCGAAGTCGTGGTCGCCCACCGCCGACGCCTCCGTGTCGTCCAGCAGCTCGGTGAACGTCGCTTTGGCGGTGACGATCTTGTCGTTCCAAACCGGATCTTCGGTGAGCAGAGCCATCGTCCGGAAATGCGACTGCGCGGTGATGCTGTACAGCATCTGGTTGGCGTTGTCCGCCTGATGGTGCAGGGCCTCGAGCCGGTCGACCTGGGCACCCATGCGCGCGACCACGAACAGGCTCACGATCCCGAGTGCCAGCATCAGCAG
>JBFKPQ010000187.1:0-4720 GCA_041628225.1 Acidimicrobiia bacterium
GATCCCGCTCGAGGTGATCAACGACGTCCAGTTCTCGCAGACGGTGGGCGAGCGCGTCTTCCGGTCGGGTGACCTTCTCCTCGAATCAGCCGGTGAGCTCGGTCAGTCCCACTACCGCGACATCCCCGATCCCGAGGGCGTACAGACCCTCATCTATTCCCTTCGGGAGGACCGCATCGCCGCGCTCAATGACGCCGGTGGTTCGGGCGGCGCCGCGGCAACGCTCGAGCGGCTCGCGCAGCTCCATCGTGACGGTGTGCTGACCGACGAGGAGTTTGCGGCCAAGAAGCAGAAACTTCTGGACGAGATTTGAAGACAACGGCCACCGAAGCCGTCGAAGCGCTGGGCATCGACCATCGAGTTTCTGCCATCGGCCGGGTGTCGTCTGCCGAAGAGGCAGCCGCCAAACGTGGCATCGGCCTCGAATGTCTCGTCAAGACGCTCGTCGTCCGCCGAGCCGACGACGACTACGTGTTCGTGCTCATCCCGGGACACCGAGCGCTGGACTGGCCCAAGCTCCGGTCCGAGCTCGGGGTTTCGAGATTGTCCTTGCCGCCCGCCGACGAAGCGCGCTCGGTCACCGGCTACGAGCGGGGCACCATCACTCCGTTCGGGTCGACTCGGCCGTGGCCCGTGATTGCCGACCGACGCCTCACCGGGCATCCCGAGCTGGTGATCGGCGGGGGCGCGCACGGTATCGGCATCCACCTGTCGTCTGACGCACTGCTGTCCGCCGTCGATGCCGAGCTGGCCGACGTCACCAAACCCGGGAACGCAACTGTCTCCTGATACGTCTCTTCGGTGAGTTCGGCGCGTAAGCTTGAGAGAGCGGCGCTGGGTCGTCGACGAAGGGGAAGGCCGATGTTCGAGGTAGTGGAATTCACCGACGTGAGACCGTCGGCAGAGAACCCCAATCCCGCGCCGATCGAGCGCATGATGGGAACGTTCGATCGAGAGGCGGCGGCCATCGAGGCCGCCCGAGCCGCTCGGGAAGCCTATGCCGGCACCGGTCGAGAGGGATATGTGTGGTGGACGGTTCGGCAGCCGGGAGCCCGGCTCGCCAACTGGATTGCCGATTCCCACAGCCCCAAAGAGTTCATGCTCGACCTCACGACGGGTGAGCTGGTCGAAGTCAAGTAGCGGCTCGGCTCGCGCCTAGGGTATGGCGCGAAGGAGGCGAGCCGTGCTGCGGGACATCCATACGAATCTGGCCGTCTTCGTGATCGGTTTCGCCGGGTTGACCGGCCTCACCGGTCTGGCGCTCGCCGCGTTCCGGAAGCCGCCCCCGCGCTGGTTCTACGGAGCGACATATGTCGCGCTTGCGGCGGCGCTCGCCCAGGTGGGTGTCGGTCTCGTGCTGTACGCCCGTGGCATCAATCCGGGATCCATCCACATGTTCTACGGGATCGTCATCCTGTTCAGCCTGGCGTTCGCCTACATCTACCGATCGACGCTGGCCCGTCGGCCGGCGTTGGCCTGGGGGCTGTTGTTGCTGTTCGTCATGGGTCTGGGGATTCGCGGATGGACGAATTTCGGCGAGAGTTTCGGTGGCTGAAGGAGGGTTCCATGCTGCTCGAAGGGAAGAAACTGCTGGTGACGGGGGTGCTCACCGACGACTCGATCGCGTTTCACACGGCGCGCGTCGCCCAGGAACAGGGTGCCGAGCTGGTGCTCACGGGTTTCGGTCGAGGTCTCCGTCTCACCGAACGGTCGGCCCAGCGGTTGCCTGAGCCGCCCGACGTTCTCGAGATGGACATCACCGACGAGGACCAGGTTGCGGCGGTGGTATCCGACCTCGACACCAGGTGGGGCGCCGTCGACGGTGCTCTTCACGCCATCGCCTACGCGCCGGAGGATGCGCTGGGCGGCCGCTTCCTCACCACGCCGGTCGAGAGCGCGCAGACCGCCTTCGTGACGTCGGCGTTCTCCTACAAGACCCTCGCCGTGGCGCTGCTGCCACTCCTGCAGAACGCCGGAGGAGGGAGCCTCGTGACCCTCGACTTCGACAATTCGCAGGCGTGGCCGGCATATGACTGGATGGGGGTCGCCAAGTCGGCTCTGCAGTCGGTGACCCGCTATCTGGCCCGCGACCTCGGTCCTCAGGGCATCAGGGTCAACGCCGTCTCGGCGGGTCCGCTCAGCACCGTAGCCGCCAAGTCGATTCCGGGTTTCCGCGGGTTCGAAGACATCTGGCAGGATCGCTCGCCTCTCACCTGGGATGCCGGCGACCCGGAGCCGGTGGCGCGCATGGTGTGTGTTCTGCTCTCCGACTGGGCTCCGATGACCACCGGTGAAGTCGTGCACGTCGACGGAGGATTCCACGCGGTGGCGGCGGGACCCGGGTGAGGCTAGGCGGGCCGGGTCAAGCCCGGTCGTGACGGAATCCTCACCGTGAACGTCGCCCCGCCGCCAGGCGTTTCGGTCACGCGAATCGTCCCGCCCATCGACGTCACGAGCGACATGACGATCGAGAGTCCGAGTCCCGAACCCCCTTGCGCCCTGGTCTGCGCAGCCTCGAGCTGCGAGAACCGTTCGAACACCATGTCGCGCTGGCCGGCCGGGATGCCCGGCCCGTGGTCGACGACGCTGAGCTGCACGCCGCCGGGCTGCTCGTGGGCCGTCACCTCGATGTCGCTCTCGGGGGCGTATTTGATCGAGTTCTCGATGAGGTTGCGCAAGAGCCGGGCCAGATGATCGGGATCGGCTTCGACGGTCAAGCCGGGCTGAACGAGCACGGTCGTGATCCGAGCTGCTCCCGGGATACCGGCCACGATCTCGTGAAGGAAGGTATCGAGCCGGATGTTCTCCGGGTGGTGCGGGAGAGCGGCGCTGTCGATGCGTGACATCATGAGGAGGTCCTCGATCAGGCGTTTGAGGCGTTCCGACTGCTTCTGGGCCGAACTGACGAGTTCGCGAGCCGATGGGTTGGTGGGGGCCAGCTCCGGTCGGTTCAATGTTGCCAAGGCGCCGATGATCGACGTCAGCGGCGTGCGCAGTTCATGGCTGACCACCGACACGAAGTCCGTCTTGAGTTGTGCCAGCTCCTCGCGCCGGCGCGAGGTCTCGGCGACCTCCTCGTACCGGCCGAGCTGGGACAGCACCAGCGCGGCGGGGCTGGCGAGCGACTCGAGCGCCTCGACGTCGCGCTCGGTGAACGGACGGTCCACCCGATCGGCGATGACCATGAGACCGATCGTGCGCTGCTCGGATTTCAGGGGCACGACGATGGCATTGTCGACCCCGAGCTCGCCGAGCAATTCGAGATCGGGTGAGCCCCGGCGGATGTCTTCGAAGCGGCGTGACCGGGCCTCGGTGAAGGCCGCCACCAGGTCGCCTCCCCGGCTGAGGGGGATACGGTACGTGCCGACGTCGAGCTCGTGGCCCGAGGTCCAGATCGGACTGACCACGTCGAGGGTGTCGTCGGCGTCGGCGTACAACAGGACCGTTCCGACCGTCGCGCCGAGGTACGACGCCACCTTGCCGACGAGCGACGGAAGCACGTCCGAAAGCGACGAGCCGGCCGACAGGGTTCGGCTCACCTCATACAGCCTCATCACATCGGACTCGCGTTGCCGGAGTTCGGTGAGGCTGGAGCGAGCGACGAAGGTCTCTTTGCGGAACTGGTTGGCGATCGTGCTCGTCACGGCAGCCACGATGATCAGCGTTCCCGACTGGACGAGCGCCTCCTCGGCGTCGCGGGCACCCGGGCCGTAGGCCACAGGCATGAAGAGGTTGGCCCCGATCAGAGCAACGGTGGCACCCCAATGGAGCAGCCGACCCCCGAGCGCAGCGGTGAACGCGACGACTCCGAAGTAGAGGATGAAGATGAACTCGGACAGCTCCGGGACGGTCGAGGCGGTCGCCATGGAGGCGATGAGCGCGACCGCGGCGAGGCCCATGACGGCCTCGCCGTAGGGTGAGCGGAGCGCTTGTTCCCAATCGACGAGCTGGAGTGCGGCCAGCGTCACCACTACCGCCAAGAGTGGCGCCCAGAAGCGGACCTCGCGCAGGACTCCTGCTTGCGACGCCGCGAACGTCACGAATCCGGCCATCATCCATGCCGCGGCGCGCGCCAGGCGCCACGTGGACACTCGGAACGGTGCCAGGACGGCCCGTCGGTCGATGTCGCGCTCGTCTGTGATGGCCGGTACCTCCGCTCGGCAAGGGTAATCTGCCGGCCATGCCCACCCTGGAAACGAGCCGAACGTGGCGCTGAGAGCCTTGGCGGGCGGTCGGGTGTTCGGCGAGACGCACGGCGATGGCCCTCCCGCGGTCGTGGCCCTGCACGGGTGGCAGCGAACGGCGGCCGACCTGGCGGGTGTCCTGGCGGGGTTCGACGCATTGGCCATCGATCTTCCGGGATTTGGTTCGTCGCCTCCTCCGCCCGAGCCGTGGGGAGCATCCGACTACGCGGCGGCTCTCGCCCCCGTGTTCGCCACGCTGGACCGGCCGCCCGTCGTCCTGGCGCACTCATTCGGCGGTCGGGTGGCGGTCCACCTCGCTGGACGGGTTCCGATCGCTTCGCTCGCGCTCGTCGGCGTGCCGCTCATCCGTCCTCCGGGCGGTGGCCGGTCGCCGATCGGCTACCGAGTGATCCGCCGCCTCCACGAACGCAACCTGATCTCGGACGCTCGCATGGAGGCCGCGCGGCAGAAGTACGGTTCGGCGGACTATCGGTCTGCGCAGGGCGTGATGCGCGGCGTCCTCGTGCGCGTGGTCA
>JBFKPQ010000188.1:0-4652 GCA_041628225.1 Acidimicrobiia bacterium
CATGCGCAGGGTGGTCGGCGTGACGATCGGCGACGAGTCGGCCGCGTGGGCGCTCGACTGCGTGGCGGCAGGTACCGCCAACGCGGTGGCGGGTCGGATCGGCAGCACCGACCTCGTGATCTTCTGGAAGGCCGGACAGCATTCGGCACTGGAAGCTGCGAACGTCGATGGGGGTCGGGACGTGGGCTCGGTGGGCGTCTTCTCGTCGACGGTCGACGGCCAGATCCTGACCTTCGAGGCGCACGACGGGGGGTTCGTCGACGTCGAGACCGGCACCGAGTGGTCGATCGCCGGTCTGGCGACCGCCGGAGACCTCGCCGGATCGCAACTCGAGGCGATTCCGCACCTCGACACGTTCTGGTTCGCCTGGTCGAGCTACCGGCCCAGCACCGAGCTCATCGACGGCTGAGGTTTGGTCTGCATCTAGGTCGGCCTTCACCGTCCGTTAACCGATCGTCCCCCAGACTGATGCCGCGTGAGCGGACGGAACGGACACCCGAGGTTCCGCCTCACCCTCAGTGAGGTGACGCCGGAGGATCGGCGGCGAGTGATCGCCGCCATGTTTGCCGAGGGCGATCGCTTCTGGCCGTTCGTCTGGCGCTTCGGGACATTGATGGCGCTTTCGGTATGTCTCGCGACGCTCGGTCTCATCGCCGACTCGCCGGCCGTGATCATCGGAGCGATGGTGGTGGCTCCGCTCATGGGTCCTGTGCTCGGAGTTGCGGTCTCCACCGTGATGGGATGGCGACGGCGCATCGTCGAGCAGTCGCTCACGGTGATCGCCGGTGCTGCCGGTGCTGTCGCGCTCGCCGCCCTCATCGCCGCCGCCCTGCCCGTGGAGATCATCGAGCCGCCCAGCGAGTTGCTGGCCCGCACCCGACCCAACGTCCTCGATCTGGCGGTGGCGGTCGTGGCCGGAGCGGTCGGCGCCTACACCGTGGTCCGGCGAGAGGCCGCCGAAGCGATGGCCGGCGCCGCCATCGCCGTGGCGCTCGTGCCACCGCTGGCGACGATCGGGATCTCGCTGCAAGCGGGACGCCTGGACATGGCGCTCGGCGCGCTGTTGCTCGTGGTGGCCAACGTGATCGGCGTGGTGTTCAGCGGAGCGGTGACCTTCGTGGCCGTCGGGTTCGTCCCGGCCGTGGCGGCCTGGACCTTCCGGCAGGACTGGCTGCCTCGCTTCCGATCGGTGGCGGCCGCGCTCGTCCTCATGGTGGTGCCGCTGCAGTGGCAGGGACCCGGCGTCTTACCGCCCCCACCGGAGCACACCGATGTCGAAGCCGTCGTCGAGCGGTGGTCGGGTGGGGTCACGTCAGACGTCGAGATCGTGGAAGTTGGCGTGGAAATGCGTGACGGAGTGGCGGCCGTCGACGTGGTCGTTGCCGCCCCTGGCGATGTGCCGCTGGTCCAGTATCTGGCTGCCGACCTGGCCGACCAGCTCGGCCGGCCCGTCGAGGTCGAAGTCCAACAGGTTGCGTCGCGCCGGTGGAAGGTGGGCGCGGTCATCGAGACGCCCGACGAGACCGACGGCCAGGGGTGAGACGAACGGACGTGGTCGCCGATCTCGAACAGCGGTACCTCGCATGACGTAGCCTCCGTGCCAGGAGGACCACATGGATACGAAACACCTGTTGGAACGGCTCGGCATCGGAGGCGCGCAGACCGGCGTCTTCGCCGGAGCGTGGCTCGACGCAACGGGCCCCGAGATCGAGGTCACGAACCCAACGACAGGGGAGGTGCTCGCCTCGGTGCGTTCGGCGTCGGCGGCCGACTACGAGGCGGTGGTGTCGGGAGCGGTCGACGTGTTCGAGGAATGGCGGATGCTGCCCGCTCCGAAGCGGGGTGAGTACGTTCGCCTGATCGGAGACGGCCTCCGCGAGCATCGCGACGACCTGGGCGCCCTCGTCACGCTCGAGATGGGCAAGATCCACGCCGAGGGCATCGGTGAAGTGCAGGAGATGATCGACATCGCCGACTTCGCGGTCGGGCTGTCGCGGCAGCTCTACGGGCTGACCATGGCCTCCGAACGGCCGCGCCACCGCATGTACGAGCAGTGGCACCCCCTCGGCCCGGTCGGCGTCATCACGGCGTTCAATTTTCCCGTCGCGGTCTGGTCGTGGAATGCCTTCATCGCAGCGGTGTGCGGCGATCCGGTGGTGTGGAAGCCGTCGGAGTTGACGCCGCTCACGGCGATCGCCACGACGAAGATCGCGGCAGATGTCATGGCGGGGACAGGCTTCGAGTCCGTCTTCTCGCTCGTGGTGGGAGGCCGGGACGTCGGAGCGATGCTCGTCGACGATCGGCGACTCCCGCTGATCTCGGCCACCGGTTCCTGCCGGATGGGTGGCATCGTGGGTCCCGCCGTCGCCAACCGCTTTGGCCGTTCCTTGCTGGAACTGGGTGGGAACAACGCCGTGATCGTCATGGACGACGCCGACCTCGACTTGGCCATCCGTGCCGTCGTGTTCGCGGCGGTCGGTACGGCCGGGCAACGTTGTACGTCGCTGCGGCGCCTCATCGTCCAGCGTGGCGTCGTGGACCAGATGCTCGAAGGTCTCGTGGCGGCCTACCGGCAGGTACCCATCGGCGATCCGATGTCCGACGGCATCCTCATGGGCCCCCTCATCACCGAGGAGTCCCGCGACAGGATGGAGGCGGCGCTCGCCAAGGCCGGCGAGCAAGGCGGCAAGATCGTCTACGGCGGTGGGCGGGTGGCGCCCGACGGTCTGGCGGGCGCGTTCGTCGAGCCGACCATCGTGACCGTCCCGGCCGATGCGGCCATCACCCAGGAGGAGACCTTCGCGCCGATCCTGTGGGTCATCGAAGTCGACGACCTCGACGAGGCCATCGCGGTGCAGAACGGAGTCAGCCAAGGGCTCTCGTCGGCGATCTTCACGGAGTCGCTCCGCAACGCCGAGACCTTCCTCTCGCACATGGGTTCCGACTGTGGCATCGCCAACGTCAACATCGGGACGTCCGGTGCCGAGATCGGGGGAGCCTTCGGAGGCGAGAAGGAAACGGGTGGCGGGCGAGAAGCAGGCTCTGACGCCTGGCGGGCCTACATGCGGCGTCAGACAACGACGATCAACTGGGGTGGTGACCTCCCGCTGGCCCAGGGCATCGAGTTCGGGTAGACCTGGCGGTCGGGCCGACGCGGCGGGGACGGGATCTCTACCATCTCGGGCCGAGGAGGTCCCGTGTCCGCCAGCCTGCCCCCGTCCAAACAGTTCACGTACGCCCTCGGCCAGCTCGGCTGGTCGATCCTCGTCAACGTCGTCGGGCTCATGCTCGTGTACTTCTATCTGCCTCCCGAGACGGCCGGGATACCCAACTTCATCACCACGGTGACGTTCCTCGGGGTGATCAACGCCATCGTGTTGATCGGAGCCGGCGGCCGGGTCTTCGACGCCATCACCGACCCGCTCATCGCCTCGTGGAGCGACCGCTCCCGGCACCCGAAGGGACGGAGGATCCCGATGATGGCCAAGGGAGCGGTCCCGGCGGCGGTGACGCTTGCGCTCATGTTCATCCCGGTGGTCAACGGGAAATCCGCCTGGAACATCGTGTGGTTGTCGGTGATGTCGGTGGTGTTCTACTTCTCGCTCACGCTGTACGTGACGCCGTTCTACGCGCTGATCGCGGAGTTCGGTCACACACCCCGCGAGCGTCTCAACATCTCGACCTGGATCTCGATCACGTACGCGCTCGGCCTGATCCTCGCCGCCATGCTTCCGGTGATCGGTGGCGCGTTCGAGGCGGCTTTCGGCCTCGAGACCTATCAAGGATTCCAGGCCGCCGTGGCCGTGCTGGCGGTCTTCGCCCTCATCATGCTGTTCGTGCCGGTCCTCACGATCCACGAGCCGACGTACTCGTCGGGCGAGCCATCCAGTATTCCCTTGCTGCCGGCGCTGAAGTCGACTCTCGCCAACCGGCAGTTCCGCCTTTTCGTCTTCTCCGACTTCGTCTACTTCACCGCCTTGACCATCGTGATCACCGGGCTGTTCTTCTACGTGACCGTGTTGCTCGAGCAGCCGGAAGAGCTCGTCTCGAGCCTGCTGACGGTCACCGTCGTCGCCAGCTTCGTGGTGTATCCGCTCGTGAACTTCTTGGCGAGGCGCGTCGGGAAGAAGCCGCTGGTCATCGTGTCGTTCCTCGTCATGGCCGGCGTGTTCGGCAACGTCATCGTGCTCGGCCGCCTCGACATCGACTCGACGCTGCAGGCCTACCTGCTCATGCTCGTCTATTCGCTGCCGCTGGCCTTTCTCAGCATCCTGCCCGTGGCGGTGCTCGCCGACATCGCCGAGTGGGACGCCTCGCTGACGGGCGAACGCAAAGAGGGCATGTTCTACGCGGCGCGCACCTTGATGCAGAAGGTGGGGCAGACCTTCGGTGTCATGACGTTCGCCATGCTGACGACCTTTGGCAAGGACATCGGCGATGATCTCGGGATTCGCCTCAGCGGTGTCGTCGGCGGGGTGTTGTGCGTGCTGGCAGCCGTGTTGTTCGTTCGGTACGACGAGAAGACGGTCGTGGCCGGGTCGGTGATCGACGAAGGGGTCGTGAGCGCCGGCGGGTGAGTTCGCCTGTAAGCCGGATTCTGTGCGGTCCAAGGACCGCGGCGACCATCTATCTGGGGCCGTCGTTGCCGAACG
>JBFKPQ010000189.1:0-4648 GCA_041628225.1 Acidimicrobiia bacterium
GACCGGCTCCGGCGGGAAGCGGAAGCCCAGCTGGAAGAAGAGCGAGCTCGCCGCATCCAGGCGCAGGAGCGGGCGAACGTCGCCGCTCACCTGCACGATTCCGTACTTCAGACACTGGCCTTGATCCAACGGCGGAGCGGCAATCCCGACGAAGTCGTCAGCCTGGCGCGTGGGCAGGAACGAGACCTCCGGTCCTGGCTGTTCCCGACGGCCCGGGTCGCCGATTCACTCGAGGCAGCCCTGGTGGCGGCCTGCTCCGAGGTCGAGGAGACCTATCACGTCCCCGTCGACCTGGTCGTGGTCGGGGCCGCCGAACTCGATGCGCATCGTGAGGCGCTCGTCGCAGCCACCCGCGAGGCGGTGGTCAATGCCGCCAAGCATTCGGGTTCGCCGAATGTCTCGGTGTACGCGGAGGCGGTTGGGTCGTCGGTCACCGTGTTCATCCGCGACCGAGGGGTCGGATTCGATCCTTCGTCGGTCGATGACGATCGCAGAGGGATCGCCGAATCGATCGTCGGCCGCATGGAACGCCACGGTGGAACGGCGCGCATCAGCTCCGGCGACGGCGGAACCGAGGTGGAGCTTACGATGGGATCATGAGCGAGCCCATCAGCGTCTTCATCGTGGACGACCACGATCTGTTTCGGTCGGGCGTTCGAGCCGAGATCTCGGACCGGGTCGCCGTGGCCGGGGAAGCCTCGGAGGTAGATGCGGCCGTCGAGATGATCCTCGAGCGCAAGCCGGATGTCGTGTTGCTCGATGTCCACATGCCCGATGGCGGAGGCAAGTTCGTGCTCGAGAAGGTGCACCCCGTCGAACCCTCGATCGCGTTTCTCGCGCTGTCTGCCTCGGATGCCGCCGAGGATGTGGTGGCCATCATCCGCGCCGGCGCGCGCGGCTACGTGACCAAGTCGATCGGAGCGGTCGACCTCGTCGACGCGATCGAACGGGTCCATGCGGGCGATGCGGTCTTCTCGCCGAAGCTGGCCGGGTTTGTGCTCGATGCCTTCGCGGCCGTGCCGGTGGCCAACATCGATCCCGAGCTCGACCAGCTGACCGATCGGGAGCGTGAGGTGCTGCGCCTCATCGCTCGTGGCTACACCTATCGGGAGACAGGGGAGGAGCTCTTCATCTCGGTGAAGACCGTGGAGACCCACGTATCGAACGTGTTGCGGAAACTACAGCTGACGAACCGACACGAACTCGCCCGCTGGGCGTCGGACAGGAAGCTGATCTGAGCCTCGGACGCCTCTCGTAGAAACCCCCTTGACAACGTGACATCGCTATGACATCATGATGATGTCACATAGGCGTCGCGATGGCGTCGGAAGGGAAACCGGCATGTTGTACCACGAACTCACACTCGGCCCAGGCCTCCACGCCGCTCGGGTCGCCGAACTCGACACGCACCTCCACGGCCCGCGCTTCGTCGCCCGTCGCATGCTCAGGTCGGTGAGCCGCTGATGGACGTCACAGGAGCTCTCACGCAGATCGAAGCCGCCGTGACCGGTCAGCTCGCTCTGTCGGGTCACGATCCGGAACTGGCCGAGGTTGCGGGCGCCCTCCTCGGCGCCTTGCAACCCGCCGTGCGCCAAGCCGTCTTCGAACTCGCTCAGCAGGCGGCGGCCGAGGTCGACGCGCAACTCCCCGGTCACGCGGTGACCGTCACCCTGTCCGATGGAGAACCGATGCTCGACGTGCGAGCCGTCGAGGAGACCACGGTGCCGTCGGAAGGGTACGAAGCCCGCTTGACGCTCCGACTTCCCGACGCTCTCAAGTCGATCATCGAAGAGGCCGCGGGCCACAGCGGGGACTCCGTCAACAGCTGGGTCGTCAAGACACTCTCGACCAAGGCTTCGACACCGCGGTCCGGGTCCCGTGTGAAGACGAGGATCGACCTATGACCAGTCGTCGCGAACAATTCGTTGTCGGGGACCGCCCCGAAGTCGTCGTCGGTCTTCCGACCGGCCGGGTCCTCGTCGTCAACGGCGCCCCGGATGCCGTCACCGTCGACGTCACCGGCCCCCTCGTCGACGAGTTCGAGATCACGCAGATCGGAGACCAGGTGACGGTGCGCTGGACACCGGCGCGACGTATCGTCCGGGGCAGCCATCGAGTCAGGATCGAAGTGCCCGACCGAACGGCGCTCACCGCCAATCTCGCAAGCGCCGACCTCGACGTCGAGACGGTGGCGAGTCTCGATGTTCGTTTGGCCTCCGGTGACGTACGGGCTCGTACCGTGCACGGCGACGCCAGTGTGAAGTCCGCCTCCGGCGACGTCGAGATCGAGTGGGTCGGCGGCAAGCTCAATGCGGCCACCGCATCGGGCGACATCGTCGTCGACCACTGTGCCGGTGACTGCAGCTGCGCTTCGGCCTCCGGCGATCTCACCGTCAGGACCGCCGGCGGTGACGTCTCGATGCGAAGCGCTTCTGGGGACGTGCAGGTCGAACGTTTCGAGGGGCGGACCTTCCGAGGCAAGACGATGAGCGGTGACGCTCGTATCGATCTTCCGACCGGTCGAACCCTCGAAGTCGATCTGGTGTCGATGAGTGGCCGGTGCCGTCTTCCGGATCCGTCTCCCAACCCGTCGGACGGGGATCGGCCCGTCGTCGAACTGATCTTCAAGTCGGTGTCGGGCAACATCGACGTCGGGGTGGCGCCATGACGCCCCGCTTGCTCACGGTGCCACTGGGGGTGGCCGCCCGAGCCGTACTGGCGGTGCTCGGTTTGGCGCTCATGATCGTCGGCCTCGCGGTCAGCCTGACCGTGGTTGGAGCGGTCGTAGGCCTTCCTCTGGCGATCTTCGGCCTCGTGCTCTTGCTGAGGGCCGTCTTTCGCTGAGTCAGCCGCTCGATCGCAGCGTGACAGCTGTGCCGGAGCTGGTAACGAGGACTCGCTCGCCCAACGACTGAACGGCCAAGGTGACGCCGATCACGGCGTGTGCGCCGCGTTCGAGAGCGTCGGCGACCATCGCTTGGGTCGATTCGTCCCGAGCTTGAGCGATGGCGGATTCGGAGGTCTCGCCGGCGGCCAGCGTGCGGTCGGCGACGACCACCCCGAGATAGGTGTCGACCGTCCACTCGCTGAGCGTCGACGCCGTCGCGACGATAGGTCGCCACACACTCGATCCGTCTGGCGCCTCCTGCCATCCCTGGGCCGCTTCTTGCCAGCGTGATGCCCATGAGCTGTCGGGGGTGTCGACCGCTCCGGTCGCCTTCGCCGGCTGCGGATCCTGAGATGGCACGGCGGCGACGGACTCGCCGACGTCGACCGGAATCGATGGCATCGGCTCATCGGCTGTTGGTTCGGCGGAGACCAGCTCCCGGAATCCGGTAGCTTCGTCGGAGGTCTCGGTTTCTACCGCAGGTGCGGCGACATCCGTGGGTGAGCCCAGCACACCCGCGTCGAGCGGCGCCGCGAAAGGGTCGGCCATGGCGATCGGCTCGGGAGCGATGTCGTGTTCGTCGGACCCATGGGGCGCCGCATCGGGCAGCTCCGGGATCTCGAGCATGGCCACCGAGTCGGACTCGTCCGGCTCGACATCGTCCGGCTCGACGTCGGGCGTCGCGGCATCATCGTCTTCGGTGGGATCCGCTTCGGTGACATCGCCGTGGTGCTCGGACGCCTCCGGCTGGTCGTCGGCATCCAGTGCCGAGGCAGCTGCCGCTATCGCCGCGATCGCTTCATCTGGATCGTCAGAGCTGATGGCATCGGCGAACGGTTCGACGGCGGCGCGGCCGCTGTGGAGCACTGCGCCAAACCGCATGCCGTCGTCCGGATCAGAACCGAGGTCTTCGAGTTCCTTGAACACCACGGGCGGTTCCGATGCCGGTAGTTCGGCCGGTGCGTCGTCGCTCAACCACGAGGGCAGATCGTCGGGTAGGTCGGCGTCGGTGCTCGGAACGGCGGCGCCACCCTTGGCGAGCGGCGGATCGAGGTCGGGTACGTCGGGCTCCGACGACACGTCCGCAACGGGAAAGTCGCCGAGGAGGCCCGCAACGTCCAGGTCCTCGGTGGACGGATCCGGCACATCGACCGCCGGGGCGTCTGCTTCGTCGGCACCCAGGTCGAGGTCGGGGATGTCGAGGTCGGCGATGGCTTCTTCGAGGCCGACGTTGGCTTCTGGCGCGTCGAGGTCGGGCATGTCGAGGTGGGTGACGGCTTCTTCGAGGTCGACGTCGGCTTCTGGCGCGTCGAGGTCGGGTATGTCGAGGTGGGTGACGGCTTCTTCGAGGTCGGGTATGTCGAGGTCGACGTCGGCTTCTGGCGCATCGAGGTCGGGCATGTCGAGGTCGACGTCGGCTTCAGGCACTTCGAGGTCGGGCATGTCGAGGTCGAGCTCGGCCACAACGCTGTCGAGGTCCATGTCAGTGCCAGCGTCCGACCCAGACTCGTCGACCTCGACGCTCAGATCCTCGGCTTCGTCGGCACCGGCCGTCGCAGGCGCATCGTTACCGAACAGCCCCGTGCCGGCGAGCATCGCCGAGAACGGGCCTCGCTGTCGGGGAGCCTCGGTGGTCGCAGCTTCCGATGCGGGCGATGCGTCGCCTGCCGGGTCGAGGTCGGAGAGCTCCGCCAGCGTCGCTTCGATATCGCCCGAGTCGGGAATCTCGATGGAGGGTATCCCGTCGACCGGCGTCTCAAC
>JBFKPQ010000190.1:0-4624 GCA_041628225.1 Acidimicrobiia bacterium
GGTGGGTGCGCCCGCCGCGTCGAGGAGAGCCTGGGCCTGTCCGGGGATCAGATCCTCTATGTGGGCGACCACCTCTTCGGTGACGTGCATGCGTCGAAAGCGATGCTGCGGTGGCGGACCGCCCTCGTGCTGCGCGATCTCGAGTCCGAGGTTGAGGCGCTCATGGGGTTTGCCGAATCCGAGCAGGCACTACTGGAGCTGATGCACGCCAAAGAGGGCCTCGAGCGGCAGATCGCGGAGCTTCGACTGGCTCGGCACCACGATGGGCCCCGCGATGCCGAACTCGAGCATGTACGCACCGCGCTGGCTGAGCTCGACGATCGCATCGCCCCGCTGGCGATTGCCGCCGGTGAGCTCAGCAACTCGACGTGGGGCCTTCTCATGCGCGCCGGTGTTGACAAGAGTTTGTTCGCCCGGCAGATGGAGCGGTACGCCGACGTGTACACGTCGCGCGTGTCGAACCTGCATGCAGCGACTCCGTATGCCCTCTTCCGGGCGTTCCGGGCGGTGTTACCGCATGATCCGGTCTGACCTCAGAGCTGCCAGCCGGCCTGGTCGGCAACCCAGTCCCACAGCTGGCGGCGTCGCTCCGGCGTGTCGGTTCGGCGCGTGGCGGCCAGCTTGTGGGTCGGCCGGATGCGCCGATCGTGCCAGAAGGCACCGGTACTGGTCGTGGCGGCGTCGTCGGCGGCCAGCCACGCCATCGTGTCGGCCCCGTCGGCCGGCCTCCTGAGCAGGGGGCCGAGCGCGCGGCCGAAACCCGGAAGCGCGTCGTCGAGTCCGGGGGTGGCGGCCCATCCCGGGTGGCAGGCGTGAAAGACGACGTGCTCGGAGGGGATCCGGGCCGCCCATGACTCGTTCAGCACGATCTGAGCCCGTTTGGCCCGCGCGTATTGCGTGCTGCCCTGGTAGGAGTCGGGAGGCATCTCGAGGCGGTCGACCGTCAACCCAGCCGTGTACATGCCCCCGGACGACACGGTGATGACGCGCCCTGGCGATGCGGCTGACAGCGAGTCGAGCAACAGGCCGGTGAGCAGGAATTGCGCGACGACGTGAACACGAACGGTCAGTTCGTGTCCGTCATCGGTGACCCGTCGCTCGGGGAACAGCGCACCGGCGTTGTGGATGATGGTGTCGACGCCGCCGATCTGGGCGATCTGATCGGCCGCCGACCGTACGGCGTCGAGGTCACCGAGGTCGGCAGTCACGTGGTCGACGGACGACAGCCCGGACGCGACCGTGCGGGCCTTCGTGGCGTTGCGTGACACGAGCACGAGGTGCGCTCCGGCGGCATCCAGCAGTTCGGCGGCTGCGAGGCCGAGGCCCGACGTGGCGCCCGTGATGGCGATACGCCGTCCGGTGAGGTCGTACGACGAGATGGGTTGCCAGTGGTCCAAACGGGCGCGGACGGCAGATCCGATACGGGTGAAGCTGCCCACGACGGATGCTTCGAGAGCACGGTCGATGAGAGAACTCGGCTGCATGGGACGCCAGCCTACGCCGAACGAAGAAGAGGTTGCGAGTCGACTCGACGGAAGCCCGATCGGAGGCGTATGCTGGCGTCGTGATCGAGTTTTCCGTAAAGATGGCCAATCAGCCGGGTGAACTGGCGACCTTGGCCCGTCGCCTCGGCGACGCTCATGTCAATATCCGCAGTCTCAGCGCTCTCAACACGGGGCAGGAGACGATCGTGAAGCTCGTGGTCGACAAGGACGAACTGGCGCGTTCGGTGCTCGAGGATGCCGGCATCTCCTATGGCGAGCATCGAGTGATTCACGCCGTCCTCGCCGACAAACCGGGTGCGCTAGCCGAGTTCACCGAGGCGCTCGCCTCCACGGGGGTCAACATCGACGCCATCTACCTGCTGGATGCCGATGACGACGAACTCCACTTCGCGCTCGCCGTCGACGACCACGAGACCGCCGCTCAACACGTCTAGCTCGGGCGGTTGGCCGTCTCGAACTCGGTCAGTCGCTCGTCGGCGTACGAGCCAAAGAGGATCTTGGCGACCTCGGTGAGTCCGGGCGACCCGAAGATGTCGGCGTCGGGCACGACCAGCGAGATCTTCGACCGGCGCGACATGAAGTCGTCGAGCTTCGTCACCATCTCGTGCTCGGCGGCGTGATACAGCTCGACCCGTAGGTAGTCGGCGCTGTGCATGATGTCCTCTCCCATGGAGGGATCGTCCCGGATGTCGTCGAGCATGGCGAACGCGCGGCGCCCGTATCGGCGCCACAGACGGTCGGAGAGTGGTTCGACGCCGGGCTTGTCCCGCAGGCGGTCGAGGTCCATGCCGCGCGCCTGGCGGTAGAAGGCCCGGCGGGTGTCGGCGCTCGGCTCGCCGTACCAATCGTGGAGGTCCGGTTCGAGCACGAGACCGAGCTCTTCGACTGCGTCGGCCACCTCTTCCCCAACGTTGAGGCAGTCGGTGAGCTTGCCTCCGAAGATCGAGATCACCTTCGCCTCGGCGTCGGACTCGATCTCGTGCCGCCGCGACAAGGACGTCCAATCCTGATCGCGGTGATCGCTCCCGGACGTCGACACGACGAGGGGGCGCACGCCCGTCCGTTCGGCGATGACGTCTCGTTCGGTGAGCGGTTCGTCGAGCGCCAGCCGCGCGTTGATCTGGCCGAGCAGGAACGAACGGTCGCCGTCGGTGACCGCCGTCACGGGGTCGTCGACCCTCGTGTCGGTGGTTCCGATGACGGAACGCCTTCCCATGGGGATGACATAGAACAGCCGTTGCGTGTCGTCGAAGAACGCCAGCACGCGATGATTCGGCGTGATCTGCGGAACCACCAGATGGATGCCCTTCGAGTACACGATTCGGTGGTCGGTGGATACGCCGAGCGTACGGTTCAGTCCGTCGATGAACGGCCCCGCTGCATTGATCATCATTCGTGCAGTGACCGTCAACCGGCGCCCTCCGTCGACGTCGAGCAGCGACGCGTTCCAGCGGTCACCGATTCGATGAGCATCCACGAGTTCGACATAGTTGGCGGCTGCGGCACCGGAGTCCATGGCGGAGCGGACGAAGTGGAAGACGAAGCGAGCGTCGTTGTCGGTGAGCAGCGCATCGGCGTATTGGATGCCTCCCCGGACACTGGTGGTGTCGATGACCGGCTCCATCCGCTCGATGGCAGCACGCGACAGGTACTTGGGCGGCGCAGTGCGGAAACTCCCGATACCCCAGTAGGCGGCTGCCCCGGCTGCTGCGAGCCAGGGAGGGAACGGCGAGGTCTGGTCGAGGGCCGCCAGGAAAGGGATCTCGGCGATGTTGGCGGGAAATGCCTCGATGAGGCGGTTGCGTGAGACACAGAGCTTCCTGACGAGACCGATCTCATAGTTCTCGAGGTATTTGAACCCTCCCCAGATCAGGTTGGACGACGCCTGAGACGTGAAACCGGCGAAGTCGCCGCGGTCGACGAGAGCAACCCGAGCGCCGCGGGCCGAGAGCACGGCTGCGGCGACAGCCCCATTGATCCCGCCTCCGATGATCAGCACATCGAATGGTTCCCGGTCGAGCCGGTCGAGCGTGGTCGCACGGAGGCGCACGACCGTCATGGTAACGGCGTTGGTGCCGGCACTAGTCCGATCGGGAGCAGGCGTGCTGTGCCTCGTCCGAAGGCGGCCGGCAGCCGATACATCCTCATGGAGCGTCGTTCGTGCCCGGCGGAGTGATCTGTCGGTACTGCCGGCGGCCCGCCGTGGCCTTCGTACGCGACGAGGCGGTTTGCGCCGACTGCGGAACCGCCCTCGCGACGTCTGCACGGCCGGTTCCGCGCCGGGGTGCCGTGTTCGGCCGTGCCGTGACCGCCGCCCTCCTGCTCATCATGATCGGTGTCGGAGCGGCGCCGACGACTGCCGCACCCATTGCCACCACGTCGCCAGAGCCGGTGACTGTGACGGAGATGGCCGCGCTCTCTACGGACGACGCCGGGGCCCGGGCTCGCCAGATGGCGAAGTCGCTCGATGTGTGGGCACAGTGCGTCGTCTCGGCCGCGCGAGTGAGCACGGGTCGGTTCGAGCCCGATGTCCTGTGCGGTCCGCGACCGGCAGCCTCCGACTTCGGACTCGACGCCCGTCCAGAAGGGGCACGTTAGGAGTCCAGAAGCCCTGCTGACACCTGTGGGTCGAAGAGGGCGTGGTACCCGCCGGTGTGCCAGAACACCACCGGCCCGCGCAGTTCGCGTCGCTCGATCAGGTCGATGAGCCCGGCCGCACCCTTGCCGGAGTAGATCGGGTCGCAGATGATGGCTTCGGTGCGAGCGAAGAGGCGGATGGCGCGTCTGGTCGCCTCGTTTGCGATGGCGTAGCCATCGCCGAGTTGATCGAATCTCACCTCGACGTCGTCTCCCACATGGTCCAGACCGATTCGCTCCCCAGCCGCGGCGGCCAGCGCAGCGAGCTCGGCGGGGACGTCGGTGTACATCGCGGCGGCATCGATGCCGATGATGCGGACGCGCCGGTCGGTGAGCGCTCTGCCGACGAGGAGCCCGGCATGAGTGCCGCCCGACGTCGACGCATGCACGATCGCCTCGGGGTCGAGAGCGAGGTCGGACAGTTGCTCGTGCAGCTCGAGAAACCCGAGCGCAAAGCCCAGCGTGCCGGTCGGCGATGAGCA
>JBFKPQ010000191.1:0-4539 GCA_041628225.1 Acidimicrobiia bacterium
ACCCCGCCGCATCCTGGGAAAGGACGCAGCCGCGGCCAGGAAGGTGACGACGAACACCGGCCAGAACGACAGGATGTCGAGGAGGACGGATCGGGCGAGGATGCCGCTGACGACCCCCACGGCGGTCACGAGGACCGCAACCCCGACCATGAGCCATGCCCAGATCGGCCAGGCGCTCGGGACTCGATGAGGCGGACCGGCGGGCGGGGGCGGTGGGTCGCTCGGCGCCGCTTCGACTTCGATGCCCGGGAGGGTTGGTTCGTCAGCCCAGTCGTCGCCGGGCGGCTCGTCGCTCATCAGGGATAGTCGGCGCCGAGGATCACCAGGAGGTCCGCCGAGGGCGATGGAGCGGGATTCTGGGCGACGATGACGTCGGGCAGCTGTTCGGCCAGCACGAGCGCCTCGGCCTGGAAGCCGGGAACGTAGTAGAGGTAAGTGTCGGCGAGCGGCGTGCCGTAGTTTTCGGCCTCGAGCGTTTGGTAGCCGAGCGCGGCCAAGTCGTTGGTGAGGTCGGCGGCAATCCCGCTCCGTCCGGTCGAGTTGAGGACTCGCACGACGATCTCAGACGGGGAGCGGACCGTCGCCGGCGAGGTGGTGGTCGTGGTGCTCGTCGTCGTCGTCGTCGTTGTTCCGGTCGTCGTGGCCGAAGCGGCGAGCGTGGTCGTCACCGGAACGGTCGTGGTCGTGGCCGGAGCCGGCTCCGTGGTGGTGACCGGCGGGAACGTCGACACGACGAGGCTGTTTTCGGTCGGTTCGTCGCGGTCTTCCAGATAGTCCGGTAGCCAGACGAGGGCCACCCACACCAGGGAGAACAAGGCGACACCTGCCAGGCTCCAGACGAGGACGAACCGAAGGAACCCGGCCAGAAAGTCGCTGCGGCCCGGCGCGGCATGCTTGCCGGCCATCAGTCCTCCCCCGCGGCTTCGGCTCGCCGCCGACGTGCCGCGGTGCGGCGACCTGCGGCCCGGATCCGACGAACCGTCATCGGGTCGTAGGACTCGGCCGACGGGTCGTCGGCCAGCTTGCGTAGCATCTGGTAATACTTGGTTGGGCTCATGCCGAGCTGCTCTCGAATGGCGTCGTGTTTCGGTACGTCGAGCAGCCAGCTCGCCCGCTCGAAGTCGAGTACCGCTTTGTCGCGTTCGGACAACATGGCGTCCTCCCGGCAGCAGGCTAAAGCGGCCGCGGGACGACCCCGCGCATTTCGGGAGCTGGCGGAGGGACTCGAACCCTCGACCTGCCGCTTACAAGGCGGCTGCTCTGGCCATCTGAGCTACGCCAGCCGGGCGGCCGATTGTAACCCCCTTCAGCCGGAGGCCTGACGGACGCGCGCCACTTCGAACGATGCCAGAGCAGCCGCCACCGATGCATTGAGGCTCTCGGTGGCAGTGTCCATCGGGATGGATACGACCACGTCGCACGAGTCTTTCACGAGCCTCGCCAGCCCCGCCCCCTCCGCTCCGACGACGATCGCCACTGGCTCGGTCAGCAGGTCGAGGCCGAAGAGTGAGGCGTCGGACTCGGCGTCGAGCCCGACGATCCACACGCCCTTGCTCCGGAGTCGTTGGAGGGCAGCTGGGATCGACGAGACGACCGCCACGGGGAGGCGTTCGAGCGCTCCCACCGCGGCTTTGAAGGCGGTCGCACCAAGCGGCGCCGACCGGACCGACGACACGATCATGCCGGTCATGCCGGCCGCCGTCGCCGTCCGGGCGACCGCTCCCACGTTGTGAGGGTCCTCGAGGTGGTCGAGGACGACGAGGGCCGGCCGACCGGCCGTAGCGAGATCATCGAGCGAATGCAGCTCGAGAGGTGCGCACTCGGCAACGATGCCCTGCGGAGCGGACGTCTCGGACAGCGGGCGAACGTCGTCGACGACGTTCACCTCGACGGATGCCTCCTCGGCAGCCGATATCACGTCGGCCAAGCCAGCCATCCGACGGCGTTCCACGCTGATCGAGCGGGCTCGACCGGCCGCCAAAGCGGCACGGACGGCGTGGGTGCCTTCGACCCTACGTCCGACGCCAGCGGACGCCATCGGCGCTGTCCTCGATGACGATGCCGACGCCGGCGAGTTGATCTCGAAGCCGGTCGGCAACGTCCCATTGCCGATTCGCACGGGCGGTGGCCCGCGCTTCGACGAGCCGACCGACGATGTCCTCCGGCGGCCCCTCGGAATCGACGTCGAAGGCCGACGCGAGTTCGGCCAGTTCTTCGGCCAGGTCGTCGAGACCGACGGTGGCCGTCTCGAGCAGCCCGAGCACATCGAGCATCGTGCGGATGGCCGCAGCCAGGGATGCGGCGTCGCCATCGGCTTCGATCCGGCGGTTGCCCTCCTTGATGGCGTCGAAGACCACCGCGAGCGCCACGGGCGTATTGATGTCGTCGTCCATGGCTTCGACGAAGCGTTCCATCGTTGACGCGTCCGGTGCGACGTCCTCGAGCGACTCGGTGCGCCGCACGAAGCCCGCCAGCCGCTCGTACGAGCTCGTCGCATCGACCAGCAAATCCTCTGAGAACTCCAGGGGGGACCGGTATTGAGCACGAAGGTAGAGCAGGCGCACGGCCAGCGGCGGATATCGCTCGAGGGTGCCGAGGAGGTCGATGACGTGACCGGTCGACTTCGCCATCTTCTCCCCCGACAATGTGACCATCCCGTTGTGCAGCCAGTACTTGGCAAAGTGGACGCCCGTGGCGGCCTCCGACTGAGCGATCTCATTCTCGTGATGCGGGAAGATCAGGTCCGAACCGCCACCGTGGATGTCGAACGTGTCACCGAGGTATTTGCGGGCCATCGCCGAACACTCGATGTGCCAGCCGGGACGGCCCGGCCCCCACGGAGCATCCCACGAGGGCTCTCCGGGTTTGGCGGCTTTCCACAGGGCGAAGTCGAGCGGGTCGCGCTTGTGGGCCGTCGGCTCGACCCGCGCTCCGGATAGCAGGTCGTCGAGGTTGCGACCCGAGAGCTTGCCATAACCATCGTGGGCGCGCACCGAGAAATAGACGTCACCCTCGGCCTCGTAGGCGATCTCTCGGTCGATGAGTTCTGAGATCATGGCGAGGATCTCGTCGATGTGGTCGGTGGCGCGTGGCTCGATGTCAGGCCGCAACACCGCCAGATCGTCCTGCGCGCGTTCGAACGAGGCTCCCACGCGCCGGGCCAATTCGTCGGTCGAGATGCCCTCCGTGCGAGCCGCCTGGATGATCTTGTCCTCGATGTCGGTGACGTTGCGAACGTAGGTGACGTCATATCCACGCCACACCAGATACCGACGAAGCACATCGAAGGCGACGGCCGAGCGCCCGTGGCCCACGTGCGGATCGGACTGGACGGTTGGACCGCAGACGTAGATGCCCACCTTGTTCGATGCCACCGGTTCGAACGGCGCGAGCGACCGGCCCAAGGTGGAGTAGATCTGCATCACGCCATCGTACCGTCGGGCTGAGCGACCAATACCGCCACCGCCACGGCGGCGAGGCCTTCGTCGCGGCCGATGAATCCGAGCCCGTCGGTTGTCGTGGCCTTCACCGACATGGCCCGTTCCGCGACCCCGAGCGCTTCGGCCAGATGGGCGCGGATCGCGGCGCGATGTGGGGCCACCCGAATCGACTCGGCGATGACCGTCACGTCGATGTGCTCGATGTCCCAACCGGAGGCGCGCACGCGCGCCGCGGCATCGCGAAGGATGACCGCCACCGACGCGACACCCTCCCACCGGGCTTCCGATGAGGGATAGAACGAACCGAGATCTCCCAGCGCGGCAGCACCGAGCAGCGCGTCGGTGATGGCGTGGGCGACGACGTCGCCATCCGACGTGGCGGCTACGCGGAGATCCGTGTCGATCGATACGCCGCCCAGCACGACGGGGCGATCACCTCCGAAGGCGTGGGCGTCGAAACCCCAGCCGACGCTCACGCCGGACGACCGAACAGCAACCGTCCCACCGCCGTGCGAGTCGTCGACGTCACCTCCACGTCGATCTCTTCACCGATTCGGTCCGCGGCCCCCTCGATCACGACCATCGTCCCATCGGCGAGATACCCGACTCCCTGGCCAGGTTCACTACCCGCCTTGCTCACAGGAACGGTGACGGTCGATCCGACAGCCACGGCCGGCTTCAGGTTCTCACCGATTCCGGCCGGGTTGATGATACGAATACCGCGCAGTTCGGCGGCTCGGGCCAAGTTGGTGTCGGTCGTCACCAGGGACGCCCCCGCCCGTTCGGCGACCGCCAGCAGCTTGGCATCGACGTCCTCGAACTCGGGGATGGCGTCTTCGAGCAGAGTGACGTCCACGGATGCGGTCGAACGGAGCGCCTCCAACATCTCCAGGCCACGCCGGCCTCGCTGCCGCCGCGACTTCTCCCCGGCATCGGCGAGGCCTTGCAGCTCGTCGATCACGAAGTAGGGCAACCACAGCCGCCCGTCGAAGAGACCGGACTTGGCCAGCTCGAGGATGCGGCCATCGATCGCCGCCGACGAATCGATGACGAACGCTTTGGTTTCGTCATCGAGTCGCCGCGCGACGAGCGGCGCCTG
>JBFKPQ010000192.1:0-4515 GCA_041628225.1 Acidimicrobiia bacterium
CAACGGTGGAGCGTTCAACCTCGACACCACCGGTGTCGACGGCAACATCGCACAAGGCGACGGCGGCGGAGCTCGGCTCGTCAACGGCGCCGACCTACAAGCTGTCGACTCATGGTTCACGGCCAACACCGCGACGGGTGCAGGCGGTGGCCTGTCCTTCCTCAGCTCGACCGGCGTCATCAACCGCTCGCTCATCGCCCTCAACACTGCGGCCATCGGCGGCGGGGTGGACGTAGATGGCGACGGGGACGCCACCTTGGGCGTCAACGAAGTCGCCCTTCGCAACTCGACCGTCTCTGGCAATGCTGGCGGTGGAGTCGTAACCAGCGGCGTTCCCGAAACCGGCGGCGCCGATCTGGCCGATGTACACCTCTACTTCGTCACCGTGACCGAGAACACCGGCGCAGGCGGCGTCAAGTCCGGAGCCGCCAACACCGTCACGCTCGCCCGGTCGCTCGTGGCCGGGAACACGGACACGGTTGGTGATCGCGATTGCGAAGGCACCATCGGGATGGCAGCGTTCAACCTGATCGGTGTTGCCGATGGCGTGTGCGACCTCGTCGCGGTCGGAACCGGCGATCAGGTGGGATCTCCAGGAGCTGAGATCGATCCGTTGCTCGGACCGCTCGCCAACAACGGTGGCGCAACCCTGACGCATGAGCTGCTCGTCGGCAGTCCCGCGATCGATGGTGCGGGTACGCCGGCGCAAGCTTGTCTCACGGAAGACCAGCGTGGAGTGGCTCGGCCACAAGGGTCATTCTGCGACATTGGAGCGTTCGAGGCTGACAATGTCGTGGGTCCGCTCCAGACCATCATCAACAACACTCCCGACAATGGTGTCGCGCTCGCCCCGGCCGGCACCTACAACGAATCGATCACGCTCGGACGCGGCGTCACGCTGCAGGGTGACGGCGCAGGCGAGACGATCATTTCCGGTGACGGCGAATCGACCGTCGTGGTCGTTGACGGTCCCGCGGCCATCCGAGATCTGTCCGTGACCGGTGGTGGCATCGGCATCGACGTGTTCACCGAAGTCGCAGAAGACGTGCTGATCGACAGCGTGCAGGTCGAAGAGAACAACAGTGCTGGGATCGCCGTGTTCGACCAGCCGAGCGTGCGCATCGTCAACAGCACCATCGGTCCCAACAACGGCAGCGGCATTGTCGCCGTTTCGGACCACGCCGACGGTTACGCCGTCGAGGTCATCAATTCGACCATCTCGGGCAACAACGGATCTGGTTTCTACGCCGACGCCGGCTCGTTCGTCGGACCCAAGTACCTGCTCGACCACGTCACGATTACGAACAACGCCGGAGGCTCGTTTGAGGCAGGCGTCGTGGTCGAAGACACCGACAACGTCGAGCTGTACCTCCGCAACAGCATCGTCGCCGCCAATTCGCCCAACGACTGCGATACGCAGGTCGAAGACATCATCAGCCTCGGCCGCAACGTCATCGGCGAGAACAACTTCTGCGGCACGTGGCTGAGCACCGACCTCGTCGGACCGGTCGGCATCGACGAGATGCCGATCGACCCGCGACTGGGTCCGCTGGCCGATAATGGCGGTTCGACGCTCACACACGCACTGCTTCCGGGCAGCCCGGCCATCGACCACGCCTTCAAGTCGTCCGGTTTCACGAACTTCAACGGGACCCCGAACGTCACGACGAACGGGAGCGCTGTCGTCGGCGATGGAGTGCTTCGTCTTACCAATGCCGAGTGGCAGGCCGGCTCGGCCTACTGGCAACAGCCGTTGCTGCTCGATGGCGAAGGCTTTTCGACAACGTTCACGTTCCGGATCACGCCCTCACTGACCTCGGCAAGCGGCGATGGTCTGGCCTTCGTGATCGCACCGAGCACGGCCACCCTCGGCGACGTTGGGGGACGCTTGGGCGTCGCGACGACACCCGGCCCGCTCGGCACCGTGTCCGTTGAGTTCGACACCTACGCCAACGGCGGCGACGTGAGCGACAACCACATCGGAATCAACATCGGTGGCATCGGTGACGGACAACGCGTCGTATCCGACGTCCAGACGGACGTTCCCGGGGCTTTCGATGACGGGGGCGTCTGGACGGCAACCGTGACCTACGACGGCTCGACATTGAGCGCCGAAGTCACCAACGGCATCGTGACGGAGAATGTGTCGGCACCAGTCGATCTGACCGCCGTAGTTGGTGGAGGCGACCCCACCGCGCCCGTGTATGTCGGCTTTGCATCGGGCACCGCCGTCGCATACGCCACACACGAGGTCCTCAACTGGGCCGGAACCATCCAAGGTCAATGCCCGGCCACCGACCAACGTGGCCTGGCTCGGCCTGCTGGACCGGCGTGTGACGCAGGAGCGTTCGAGGCTGCCTCGATCATCCCGACGGAACTGACGGTAGCCATCGCCGCGGCCGGCTCGTTGGCCGTCGGCTCGCCCGTCATTCCGATCGAAGACCTGAACGTCGGAACGTTCTTCGGAGTCCCGACGGGACCCTCGGCTTCGCAGCTCGGCGCCATCCAACTCGGCGCCATCCAACTGGGGGCCATCCAGCTGGGCGCCATCGGCTCCGACCTGTCGACCCCCTTCGGGTATCTGAGCATTCAGGCGATCATCGACGCGGCCGCCGAGCTGTCGGCCGTGCCGACCATCCTCGACCAGATCACCCTCGTCGATCTTCCGGTCGTCGGAGGCTGGGACCAGTACATCCCCACCGACCCTGCGCTGTCGCCACTGGCGGGCCGGCCCGACTACACCATCACGCTGCAGCAGGCGATCGACGATCCGGTACTCGGACCCATCCTGCCGACGCTCCGTCTGGCGGACTCGGGCGTCTCGGCCAGCCAGCTCGGCGCCATCCAGTTGGGCGCCATCCAGTTGGGCGCCATCCAGTTGGGCGCCATCCAACTCGGCGCCATCCAACTCGGCGCCATCGAGGCGCAGCTCCAAGAAGTGTGCCAGCCGGCCGGCGATGTCGATTGCGTCACGCTCGGGCTCGACCCGACCGACGGGACAACGGCAGGTGCGTACTCGCTCATGGCCCTGTCGCTGTTGGGCATCGACATCAGCTTCGCCCAACTCGGTGCCATCGACCCCGCCAGTGCCCAGTTGGGCGCCATCCAACTCGGTGCGATCCAGCTCGGCGCGATCACCGTCGAGGACGCGCAACTCGGTGCGATCCAGCTCGGCGCGATCGACTGGAACGACCCGGTTCAGGCTCAGTTGGGCGCCATCCAGCTCGGCGCGATCCAGCTCGGTGCCATCCAGCTCGGTGCGATCGACCCGGCAGCCCTCACCATCGGAAACACCCAGCTCGGTGCGATCCAGTTGGGTGCGATTCAGCTCGGCGCCATCCAGCTCGGTGCCATCCAGGCGGCGATCGACACCTCGTTCGTCCCGAGCGGCACGAAAGCCGGCTTGGTCGATTACTGGTGCGGCTCCACGGGGGGCCTCGACTGTGGCGACCTGGGTGTGGACGTGTCGGCCGGTGCCACCGGAGACGAACTGGATGACTACAGCCTCGTGGCGCTCGGCGCCATGGGCGCGCAGCTCGGCGCCATCCAACTCGGCGCCATCCAACTCGGCGCCATCGGCGACCTGGCGAGTGCCCAACTCGGCGCTATCCAACTGGGCGCCATCGACATCGATTCCAGTCAGCTGGGTGCGATCCTCCTGACCGACACGCAGCTCGGCGCCATCCAGCTCGGCGCGATCGATTACACGACGGAGCCGGTTGCCAGTCAGCTCGGCGCCATCCAGCTCGGCGCCATCCAGCTCGGCGCCATCCAGGCAGATGGCAGCCTGCAGTCCTCGCAACTCGGCGCCATCCAACTGGGAGCCATCACCAACCCGACGTCCGTCGTCAGCTGTGGGGCTATCGCCGGCGGCTGTGCGGCCAACGGCGACATGACCCTGGCGGAGATCGAACAGCTTGGCGCCATCCTGGCTTCGGCGACGCTGGCCGACCTGGCCGGAGCGCTCGAAGGCATCCCGCTGCAGGCCTTGGTGGATGATCATGGGCTCGTACTGAACGATCTGCTCGCCGGTGTCACGATTGCCGACTTGTTGCCCGAGACCACCGTGGCCGAGTTGCCGCCGGACCTGACGCTCGGTGACATCTGGGAGCTGTGGGCTGGCATCACGTTCTTCGAATTGCTGCTGGCGCTGCTCAACCCGGCCGACCTCAACTGGGAAGACGTGAACCCGGCCGCGATCGCCGCCGACCATCCGAGCCTCGTGGTGGGCTGGTCGACGATCTTCGAGCTGGCCGGCGAGCCCGGTCTCGTGCCAGGCGCCGAGTTCCCGTTCACCGCCGAAGCGGTGGTCGTCCTTCCTGAAGGGGTGTCGTACGTTCCTGGTTCGGCCAACCTGGCCGTGAACCCGGTTGCCCTCCCGGTGTCGGGCGACCCGCTGCCGGATCCAGCAGTTGAAGGCAACACCTTGACGTGGATCATCGACGGTGTGACCCTCAACGACGTGCTGCACGTGCAGTACACGCTCGCCACCTCGTTCGTGGCGGACACGTCGAC
>JBFKPQ010000193.1:0-4512 GCA_041628225.1 Acidimicrobiia bacterium
CAGATGATCAAAGCGCAGGCGGGCGAATGGGCGCGACTGGCGGTGGGTCGCATCGACCTCGCCGACTGCGACTCCATCAAGACGACAGGAGACGTCGCCGAGCGGGCGCTCCAACTCGTGCGCGCCCATCTCTGACGTGACCCTCCCCGGGCTCATCGGCATGGTCCACCTGCCGGCGCTGCCGGGCGCTCCTGACCATGCAATCCCCCTGCAGGACATCGTGGCGGGGGCCGTGCGCGACGCTGCCACCTTGACGGCTGCGGGCTTCGACGGTCTGATGATCGAAAACTTCGGTGACGCGCCGTTCTTCGCCGACTCGGTACCGCCCGTCACCGTCGCGGCACTGACCCGCGTCGTCGCCGAGGTCGTCGCGGCCACCAACCTGCCCGTCGGCGTGAACGTGTTGCGCAACGATGCCCTGGCCGCCTTGGCCATCGCCGCCGCCACCGGCGCGGCGTACATCCGCGTCAACGTGCTGTCCGGAGTCATGTACACGGACCAGGGCATGATCACGGGCCGAGCGGCCGAGGTCGCGAGGACACGGGCGGAGCTCTGCCCCGACACGGCCGTGCTGGCGGATGTGCATGTGAAGCATGCCACCCCGCCCGCCGGGCAGTCGATCACCCCGGCCGCGGTCGACCTGTGGGAGCGGGGCGGCGCCGACGCCGTGATCGTGTCGGGCTTCGGGACCGGCACAGCCACGGACCGAAACGACGTGACCTCCGTACGGGCGGCGATCCCCGAGGCGCCGCTCTACCTGGGATCGGGCGCAACGGCCGGCACCATCGGCGAGTACGACGACGTCGTTCATGGAGCCATCGTCGGATCAGCCATCAAGTCGGGCCCCATCACCTCGCCGGTCGACGCCGAACTCGCCGCCGAGTTCGTAGCCGCCTGGCGCGGCTGACTCAGTCCTTCGTCACCGAGAACCCGGCCTTCGACAGCATGCGAAGGAACGCCGGGGCAGGTTCTTTGAATTGCGCCGGTTTCAGCACATCGTCGAATTCGTCCATGAAGCCGACCATCGTGCGGATCATGTGAGTGAGCGAGATGATGTTGGTCGTCACGACCGGTGACCTGCCGAACGCCACGAGGCGCGTGCGCACCGTCCCACCGGAACGGGCTCGGACCTTAGAGACGCCCGTGGCCTGCAGGTCGGCGATCACGCCGTCGAGCGTCTCACCGTAGATCCACTCGATGCGATGCAACACGGTATGCAACACCTCGTGGCGCGTGAGCCCCGGGTTGAAGACGGCGTCGCCCTGCTTCACCTCGCCGACGATCACGTCCACGGTGTCAGGTTCCAGCTCCAGCGCCGGGTCGTGGATCATGAGCATCCGGCAGTCGTCATCGGGGTGCGGGTCGGTGGCGAACAGGTCTCCCGGGAGCCGCATGCCGACGACGTCCACGTCGGTGACCGTTTCGTAGTCCCCACTCTTCGTCCGACGCTGCACTTCGAACTCACTCAACGTGAGATAACCGTTGAACCGGAGATATGACTCGACGAGATTGACGGCGACATCCATTCGGCCATTGTGCTGGCGTTCGCCCGTTACCTGGCGGCAATCCGTTGCTAGCGTGCCTTCGGTGCACCGCTTCGGATCATTCCACACCTTCGCCGGGATCCCGACTGCACGTCTCGACGGACTGGAGGGCCTCGACGTGGTGATCGTGGGTGCCCCGGTCGATTGGGGCGCCAGTTACCGGTCCGGGGCACGCTTCGGGCCGCGCGCCATCCGCGACGCCGACTACCTCGACGCCGACGGGTCGCGGCCCCACCTACCGACCGGGATCGACCCGCTGGCCGTGCTGTCGGTCGCCGATGCCGGCGACCTCGACCTCGACTACGGCTACCTCGACCGCACGCTCGACGACGTCGCCGACGCGGTTGCCACGATCACGGCGGCAGGCATCATCCCGATCGTGTTGGGCGGCGACCACTCCATCACGTACGGCACGGGCGTCGGCACGGCCCGCACCCACGGAGACGGGTCCTTCGGGCTGATCCATTTCGATGCCCATGCGGACACCGGCGACCGGAAAGGCCACCTGCACGGGCACGGCACGCCCATGCGCCGCCTCGTCGAATCGGGCGCCGTCCCAGGCCATCGCTTCGTCCAGATCGGCCTGCGGGGCTACTGGCCACCGCCGTCGACGGTCGAGTGGATGCAGGGTGAGCAGATGCGGATGTACTTCATGTCGGAAATCACCGAACGGGGCCTCGACGCGGTGGTCGACGACGCCATCGCCGCGGCCACGCCCGACTCGAAGGGGATCTTTCTGTCGGTGGACGTCGACGTGGTGGACCCCGGCATGGCGCCCGGCACAGGCACGCCGGAACCGGGCGGGCTCACGTCGCGGGAACTGCTCGACACGGTGCGGCGCATCTGCCGGGAGCTGCCGGTACTGGGCGCCGACATCGTCGAGGTGAGCCCTCCGTACGACGGCCCCGGCGAGATCACCGCCCATCTCGGCAACCGGCTGGTGCTCGAAGTCCTCAACGGACTCGCCGAGCGAAGGCTTGCGGCGGGCTAGGCCTCGAGGTCCCACAGACCCCGGTAGTAGGCGATGCGGTCTTCGTCCGGTTCGGCGCCGTACGCTGCAAAGAACTCGCCCTGGTGGCCTTCGCCGAAGTTCCAGTCGAGGCTCATGGAGGCGATCGCCAGGTCGGCCCACCGGTCTCCCACCGACAGGTCGCCGAGATCGACGTGGCCCGTCCACCGGCCCGAGTCGTCGATGAGGGTGTTGGGTGCGCAGGCGTCGCCGTGCACGAGGACCGGCTCGCCGAGCGGCGGAGGGTCCCCCAGCCCGGGCGGTGTGCGTCGCACCCAGGTCTCGGAGATCCATTCGGAGGGGAAGTCATCGATCGGGACGGCGTGCAGGGCGCGCAGTCCGGTCGCGATGGCGGCGATCGCTTCGGGACGCCGCGCCCGCCACTCGTCGCCGACCGCGTGTCCCCCCGGCAGTGCGCTCGTGAGCAGCCACTCGGCGTCGGCGTCTGATCCGTAGACGAGCACGGTCGGAGCCGGATGGCGCGGCGCCAGCCAGTCGAGCCGCTTGGCCTCCAGCGCCAGGTCGATGCCGGTAGAGCGCGGATTCCACTTGACGTAACGGTCGCCGGACCGGAAGGTGAGACCGCCGAGTTCGTTGCGCCACACCAGTTCCGGATCGTCGTCCCGGAGGATTTCTGCGGCGATTGCCGGCACGCCGTCGTCGCCCAGCGTGTGAAAGGCCGCCAGGTCGGAGAAGTCTTTGGTCACGGCACAAGAAGATAGCTCCCTGGTGCCGGATCGGTCTCCATCGGCGAAGGCATGCCCGTCCGGGTCGAGCCGTCAGACGATGGCCTTCTCGACGTTCGTCTCTTTCTCCAATTGTTGGATGAGCCAGTCGAGGTTCGTGTTCCACCCCCTGCGCAGCAGCGGATCGAGGAATCTGCCCACCAACGGAATCGAGAGGCGGCTGTCGGTGTCGATGGTCAGGTTCGAACCGCCCGACTCCGGCTCGATCACGTGGGTGGAGGTTCCTTCCAGCGTCCCTACGTTCCGCATGCCAAGCCGCTGACCCGGCACGTACTCGGTATAGACCGTCACCCCTCTCCCGCGAATCCCGAACACCTTGAACGACCATGTGTAGGCGTTGCCCACCACGTCCGGCGTTTCGTAGACGACTTCCATCGTGACATTCGGTGGCGTGGCGGTCGAGTCGACGATGAACGCCATCACCCGCTCGGGAGCAGCCTCGACGTGGGCCGTTCGCGTCGCCTGCATGTCCTGCACCTCCCCGTAGGCCATCTTTCATGCTCGTCGTGGGTGCTCTCGACCGGTAGGGACCAAGGCCTCCACCGCCATGTTCGGCCAGACGTGTGCCCCGATGCGGGCGGGAGCATCCGCCCCCACACCGCTCCCCGCATTCAACGACCGGCGGATCGTGGCAAGCTGCGACGATGCAGGATCCGACTCGTCGGCTCTGCGCGCAACAAGACCGCCACGAGGGCGACCGACAGCGGTTGTTCGCGGCCGTTGCCGAGTTCACCGGAGACACCCCCGTCCTCTATCCCGGATCGTTCGTGGATGTCGCCCCGTCCTTCGCGTTCGACGACGTGACGTATGTCGACATCGATCGGCGGGCCGCTCGGTTCTTCGGAGACCGAACCAGCGTGGGCGAGATCATCGAACGCCACCGGAAGCGGTCGACCCCGGCAGCGTGGCGCTTCATCCACGCCGACTATCAGACGCCGCTCGGGCTAGCCGATCGATCGTTCGGGCTGCTCGTCTCCCTGTATGCCGGGTTCGTATCCGAGCACTGCACGCGATACCTCCGTCCTGGTGGGTGGCTGCTCGCCGGCCCCAGCCACGGCGACGTGGCGATGGCCTCGATCGACGATGCGTACGACCTGGCAGCCGTGGTCGTCGCCAGGTCGGGGAACTACCGGGTCACCACACGCGACCTCGGCGGATATCAGATCCCCAAGCGACCGGTGACCGTCACATCCGACCTCCTGCACGAGTCAGG
>JBFKPQ010000194.1:0-4512 GCA_041628225.1 Acidimicrobiia bacterium
GGACCCCGATGCGCCCGACCGGTGGGACCACCTGATCGATCTGATCGACGCCGTGGAGGCAGCTGGAGCCGAAGTGATCCTCGTCGTAGCTCCGATCTACGAACGCGACTTCTACGCTATCGACCCGTCGATCGAGCCGGCATGGTCGGCCTTCCTCACGCGAGTCGAGGCCGTGGCGGCTGAACGAGACCTGACCTTCATCGATACGCGGATGGTCCGATGGGAGCGGTCCGAGTTCTCGGACCCTGCCCACATGAACGCCGACGGAGCCGCGCGATTCAGCGAATGGCTCGCCCGAGAGCTCGAAACGGCCCTCCAAGCTCCTTGACCGCGGCGGGCCGAACGGCGAAATCGACAGGTAGATTCGGCCCATGCAACTGACGGGCGACCGCCCACTGGGAGTGCGGGGGCGGTTGCGTCGCGCTTGGCGGGTCTATGTGACGGAGACGGCTCGGTTGGCCGACGCCGAATCCGACGCCTACCGGTCGCTCTCTCCGGCTCGCACCATCAACCGGACGGCCGTCGCGGTACTCATCACATCGACTGTCGCGTTGGTGCTCATCAACTTCTACGCCAAGGACGTCGCCTGGATCCCGGCGCTGTTCGAATTCATCGGCCTCGACGGCGCGGCACGCCGCGCCCGGTACGAGTTCGCCACGTCCCAACACGCCCAGCTCCACCAGCTGGCGGTCTGGACCGGCGTTCAGATCGTCGCCTACGTGCTTCTTCCGGTAGCGGTCGTCGTCTTCTGGCTGGGCCTACCTCTGCGAGAATTCGGGTTGATCAAGAAAGGCACCGCGGCACGGTGGAAGATCTACGTCGCCTTGTACCTCCTGTCGGTCCCTTTCCTGGTGGCGGCATCGTCCTCCGACACGTTTCTCGCCACGTATCCGTTCTATCGCCTGGAGGAGGGCGAACGCCTATGGCCGTTCATGGCCATATGGTGGGTCATGTACGCCGCGCAATTCGTTGCGCTCGAGTTCTTCTTCCGCGGCTTCATGCTGCACGGGCTCCGCTGGAGACTCGGATACGCCGCCGTCTTCGTGATGGTCGTCCCCTACACGATGATCCACTTCGGCAAACCTCTTGCAGAAGCGATGGCAGCCATACTCGGCGGTGTGACCTTGGGTACTTTGAGCCTGCGAACGCGGTCCATCTGGTGGGGAGCAGGTTTGCATCTCGCCGTGGCGGGAACCATGGATGTCCTGGCTCTCGCTCGGCAAGGAGTGTTCTGATGGATGGATTGCGCGGACCGGTCGTCGAGACCGTTTGGCCGCGCCGGCTGTACGAAGCCGTGCTCACCGCCGGCGGCGGCGGTGCGCTGGCATGGCTGGTCGGACTCCCATTCGGTGTCGAATGGGTCACGGCCGCGGCGGGAGCCGTCAATGGATGGCTGTCGGGCTGGCGATGGATGTACGACTGGCGCGCACCACGTGGATGGGCGGCGTTTGTTCTCGACTCGACGTGGGGCCTCATCGGCGTCACGGGCGGCTTGCTGCTCCATGTCGTGAACCTCGCCTGGTACCGGCTCCGGTCGGGCTACCGCGCCGACCTGACCTACCGCCAGAACCACCACGTCTACTCGGCGGGGTTGTCGCTCAAGCGGGGCTATGCGTTCGCCGTCGGCAACGTGATCTCCGGAGCTGCCGGCTCGATCGACTTCGACGACGAAGCAGGCTCGGCACGCCGGCGCCAGTTCATCAAGCGGCATGAGGCGCTCCACGTCTGGCAGAACCGTTGGTTCGGACCCCTCTATCAGATCGGCTATCTGGGATGGCTCGTCGGCGGTGCGATCGTGGGCGCGGTCGTGGCGGTGATCAGGCGCGACGACCTCAAGTCGGTGGTCGAGACCTTGGCGTACTTCAACAACCCCTTCGAGTATTGGGCCTATCGCAACGACGAGTACTGGCCACCTCGAGACGCCCACCCCACCTACGTGTGGGGGTCGACCAGAGCAACCGTCGAGTGAGTCCGTACGTTCGACACTCCGCCGAATACCGGATCATCGCCGCCGAACGAAGCCCGTCGATCCACGCCGCACAGTCCACAGAACCAGCCCGCATCGACGGCTGACGCGGCCGCCCGCCGGGACTGGCAGTATCGGCTGGTGCGGCTGATTCTCATCTCTGACATCCACGGCAACACCGTGGCCCTCGACGCGGTTCTGGCCGATGCTCGGCCGCGACCTCACGACGTCGTCGTCTGCCTCGGCGACATTGCGGCCGGTGGCCCCGATCCAGGCGGCGCCATCGACCGGATTGCCGAGCTAGGCGGGATCAACGTGCGGGGAAACACCGACTCCGGCATGGTCGACATGCCGTCGTGGTGGCTGGATCCGGCGTCGATCGGGCTCCCCGAAAGTGTGGTCCCAGGCCTGGACACGTGTGTCTGGGGAGCCGAGCAGCTGTCGGACAGCCAACGGGCCTGGCTCGACGACCTTCCGCCGACGGCCACGATCGACATCGGAGAGGCCGGCTCGATGCTCGCGTTTCACGGGTCCCCTCGTGACGAGAACGAACTGATCACGGCCACGACGACCGATGAAGCCATGGACGAGATGTGCGCGGGGACGATGGCCGCCATGTATGCCGGAGGACACACTCACGTGCCATTGGTGCGCCGCTTCGGTGAACGCACGATGCTCAACCCCGGGAGTGTCGGCATGCCGTTCGCGGCATACGGATTTGCCGGTGGGGTCGCCGTGCTCCCGCGGGCCGACTACGCCATCGTGACGATCGAAGGTTCGGAGGTCTCCGTCGACCTGCGTCAGGTCACCACCGACGAAGACGCGCTCGAATCGATGGCAGATCAGAGCGGCATGCCCCACACCGATTGGTGGCTGAGACTGCGCCGGGTCGGCTAACCCTTGGCGGCGCGCGCCACCGCGGCGGCTTCCTCTGCCCAGGCGAGCGTTGCGTCGGTATCGGAGAGGACGTCGTCCGGGACCGTCCAGTACGGCATCCGGCCGTGCTTGTCGCTCCCGGCTTCCTCGAAGCGGCCCGCCGTCGTGTCGTCGGCCCGGTAGAACACCCGACCGGTGGAATCGACGATGGCGAACATGGTCCCGTCGGTGAACACACCGACACCACCGAACATCTTCTTGGTCGTGACCGCACCCACCGGGGCCAGTTCCTCGGCGAGCCGGTCACCGACCTCGACGGCAGTTCCGGTCAGGCGCGCGCCCTTTTCACCCATTGGGGATCCTCTCCTCGATGCCCGCAGCGTACCGACGGCGCGGTACCACCGTCAGCGTGCCGTCCTCCTCCTCCACGACCCGGACGTCGGCGCGGTAGTGACGCCTGATCAGCTCGGGAGTCAGCACGTCGGGGGCGGAACCCTCCGCGACGACCCGGCCTTCGTCGAGGAGCACGAACCGGTCCGCGAACTGGCCGGCCAAGGTCAAGTCGTGCATCGTCGTCAGCACGGTGAGCGACCGCGCCCGGCGCAGATCGTCGATGAGCGCCAACACGTCCTGCTGGCGTCCGATGTCGAGCGCCGTGGTCGGCTCGTCGAGGAGCAACACCGGCGCACCTTGAGCAACGGCTCGGGCCAGCACCACCCGTTGCGCCTCACCACCCGACAGTGAAGCCACATCGCGATGAGCCAGCTCCGAGAGGTCGAGGAGCGCCAACGCCTCGGCGGCCACGTCGAGGTCGTAGGACGACTCGACGCCCAGGAACGAGAGGTGCGGGGTGCGGCCGAGCAAGACGTAATCGAACACGCGCATGCCGGCGGGCCGTTCAGGGTTTTGCGGTACGTAGGCGATACGGCGAGCGAGCTCTCTCCGCCGACACGCCGGATCACCGTCCACGAGCACCTGTCCGCCGTGTGCCACCAAGCCGACGGCCGCGGCGAGGAGGGTCGACTTGCCGGCGCCGTTGGGGCCGATGACGGACAGCCACTCTCCGTCTCCGAGATCCAGCGACACCGCATCGACCACGGTTCGTGCGCCGTACGAAACGGTCACGTCGCGAAGGACGAGCCTCGTCATCGCGTCTCCCGGCTCGTGCGCAGAACGAGCGCGAAGAAGGGCGCACCGAAGAAGGCGGTGATCACTCCGATCGGCAGTTCGACGGGCGCCGCCACCGATCGGGCCAGCAGATCGGCACCGATGAGGAAGGCGGCGCCGACGACGAACGACAGCGGCAGCACGAGCCGGTACGAGGTACCGACGAGGAGCCGAACTGTGTGCGGCACGATGATGCCCACAAACCCGATGAGGCCCGAGACCGCAACGGCGGCGGCGGTGCCGAGTGAGGCGGCCACGATGACGATCGCCCGCACGGTCGGCACGTCGAGGCCAAGCGTTCCGGCCTCATCGTCACCGAGCGCCATCACGTCGAGCAGCCGCCGGGCCGCCAAGAGCACCAGCCCCGCCACTACGATGTATGGCAGGGCAAGGCGGACCTCTCCCCACCCGACGGTCGACAGACGTCCGAGGATCCACGTGTACACGACGCGCAGGCTGTCGGCATTCCGCTGTTGCACGAACGTCTGCAGCGCGGTCAAGAA
>JBFKPQ010000195.1:0-4509 GCA_041628225.1 Acidimicrobiia bacterium
GACCTCGGCGAGGCGGTAGACGTTCGCTTCGCGGGATCGGAAGTCGCCGCCCTTCACCGTGTCGTAGAACAGCCGGAAGATGGAGTCCCCGTCGCCGTGATAGTTCTTGGCGGCGTTGATGCCACCCTGGGCGGCGATCGAGTGGGCCCGTCGGGCCGAGTCGTGGTAGGTGAACGCCTTGACGTTGTAGCCCAGTTCGGCGAGCGAAGCCGCGGCAGAGGCCCCGGCGAGTCCGGTTCCGACCACGATGATGTCGAACTTCCGCTTGTTGTTCGGGTTGACGAGTTTCATCTCGAACTTGTGGTTCTCCCACATGCTGTCGATGGGGCCGTCGGGGATCCTGGCGTCGAGTTCGATGGTCACAGGGCCTCCTAGCTGACCACGCCGGCCAGCACCATGACCGGGAAGCTGATGTTGCCGATGACGATGACCGCCGCGAACGCTTGTGCGAACCAGCTCCGCCATCGGTTGAACCGGGGGTTGTTGGCGCCGATGCTCTGGAACAGGCTCCAGGCCCCGTGGTAGATGTGCATGCCGAGAGCCACGTTGGCGACGATGTACACGATCGCCACCGGCACCCGTGAGAAGCTGGCGACCACGTTCTGATAGGGCTCGCCCAGCGTGAACGCCGGATTGGTCCATCCCCACGTCAGGTCCATGAGATGCCAGACCACGAACAAGAGGACGATCACCCCGGACCACCGCATGGTCCGTGAGGCGTAGGAGGCGGCCAGCCACTCGCGGGGCGCCTGGTATTTGTCGGGACGAGCCTTGGCGTTGACGATCGTCAGTGAGTAGGCCGCGTGGATGTGCGACACGAAGGCGCCGATGAGGGCAATGCGCAGGATCCACAGGAACACGTGGTGGGGGAGGATCGGCGACAGCATGCGCCGGAGGAACTCGCCGTATTCGTTCATCTTGGCGGCGCCCTCGTAGAGGTGGAGGTTGCCGATCATGTGGGCTGCCACGTACCCCAGCAGGATGATTCCGGAGAGGGCCATCACCCATTTCTTCCCGACGGCTGAACGGTAGAGGTCGATGAGCCACCAACTTCGACGGGTCTTCGGTGCTTCGGCGACGGCCACTTCGGCTTCCTCTCTGCGCGTCCAGGCGTCCGCGATGATTATGCCAGCACGCTACCGGACTCCGGCTCCGAGCGGGAACAAACGGAGCCGAAATCGAAATCCCGCGCCTGGTGCCGACTTTTTCGAGCAACGGCCTTGACAGCGCGCGCGTCGGTTGCCACAATCACACCGTTGTAATTACAAGGGTGAGGGGACCTACTCTTGCATCGGAAACTCATCGAGGCGTTGGCGGTCGACGACCTGTCATGGCAGGACTACTCGAATTGCCGCGGGGCCGACGCCGATCTGTTCTTCCCCGAGCGGGGTGCCTCAACCCGCAAAGCAAAAGCCATCTGTGGTGCCTGCCAGGTGAAGGTGGAGTGCCTGGAGTTCGCCATCACCCAGAGCGAGAAATTCGGCATCTGGGGCGGCCTGAGCGAACGTGAACGCCGCCGCATTCGCAAAGAGCGGTCGATCGCCGCGCGAGCCCGACGCGTTTCCTGAGGTCCGGTGGGCGGCTACGGCCGCCCCGCCGGGCGTTCTAGACTCGGCGGACGAGCCGTAACGTCGTCTGGAGGCCGAGGTGTTCGAAGTAGGCATTGCCCTGATCGTGGTGGCCGTCATTCTCATGGTCGTCGGTCTCATGACCAGAAGGTCGAGCGCCGCCAAGCGGGAGGCCGTCGAGGCCATGAAGGTCGCCCCCGAGCGTCCTGATCTCGACGTGGCGTCGCGGCCTCGGCCGGCGGTCGCCGAGTTCCACGTCCGCGGCGAAGAGGCCCAGGTCACCTTCGACGTACCCCTGCCGCCCGATGGCGCCGACGAGATCCTCCAGGAACTCCTCGTCAACGAAGCCGTCGAGGTCGTTCGGGAGAAGCGGCACAACCTGCCCATCGACGGTGTGACCAAGGTGGTGGCGCTGGCCGGCCGAGGCGGCGAGGCCGTCCGGGTCGGGTCCATCGATCTTCCCGAGCGTGGCGAGTTGCCTCCTCCCGCCCTGGGCGCTCCCACCCTGCATCTCGCTCACGTCGGCTACGACCCGATCGACCAGCAGTTCGATCGGGACGTCCACGAACCTCCGACCGTCGCCACCAAGCAGCGCTCCGAGGACCTCGCTCCGATCTCCGACGAGATCCGAATCCCGCGCGCCGTCGAGATCGGCTTGCGCGGCCAGGGCATCGACCCGGTCACGATGGATTCGGGTGAGATGGTCCGAGGGCTGCTGCGCTTGTTCGGCTACATGATCGAGCCGGGTCCCGACGAGACGAGCTACATCGCCACGAAGGGCGGGTCGCGCACCTTTGTCCGGGAGGTGCCACACACGTCGGGCGCCTATCCAGAGCTGGATGAGAAGGCCATGCGGGCCTTCCTGTTCGAGTTCCTGGAGCGGAAGACCGACCGCGGCATGCTCGTGTCCGACAAATACGCCCCCTTCGGGATCTACGACATGGAGCAGAAGGAGCCGAAGATCCGGTTCATCACCAGGGAGCGCCTGCAGAAGTTCGTGGATTCACTCGCGCTGAGCTGAGGCGCGGGAACCGAATCGAACGCCCCGACGTCCCAGCGACGAGGCTGCTGCGGAGGGCAGTGGCTTCGTGGCGACCGAGGGGGGTTAGACTGATCAGCCCAAAGGGAGGACGAACGTGCCCAGTGGATGGGAATGGATCATCATCCTGTTGGTCGTCGCACTGCTGTTCGGCGCCAGCAAACTGCCCGGTCTGGCGCGCTCGATCGGCGCCTCTGCCAAGGAGTTCCGCAAGGGTCTCGAAGAGGGCACCGGCGACGACGACACGTCTTCCTGAGCTTCCCTCAGCCGCAAGGAACTCTTTCCGCGGCGGCATCGTTCTCTGGGTAGGCCACCGTGCCTGAGAACGTTCCGTTGACGTGGGAAGAGGTAGCGCACACCCATGGGCGAAAGATCTACAACTTCGCCTACCGGCTCACCGGGAATCCCGATGACGCCGCCGACCTCGCCCAAGAGGTGCTCATCCGGGTACAGCGCGGCCTGGCCAACTACACCCCGGGATCGTTCGAGGGATGGCTCTGGCGCATCACCCGAAACGCCTTCCTCGACGACGTTCGGCGCAAGAAACGGCGCCCGACGAGCGCCCTGCCGGATGATCTCGATCGCACCAACCTCGCCTCGTCACCGGCACCCGACGACGTGCTGGCATCCATCCGTTTGGGGGAGGATGTCCAGAAGGCACTCCTCGGCCTGCCCTACGACTTCCGCGAGGCCGTGGTGCTCTGCGACATCGTCGGCCTCTCGTACGACGAGATCGCGGCGGCGGTGGCCGCACCGGTCGGCACGGTTCGCAGCCGGATCCATCGGGGACGCAAGATGTTGAGAGAGGGGCTGTCTTGACCGGACACGTGGGCGAGCTGGCGTCCGCATATCTCGACGGTGAAACGACCGCGGAGGAATCGGCGAAGGTGGTTGCGCACGTCGCCGAGTGCGCATCGTGCCGGGACGAGCTCGCCGACCTCCATGCGGCCCGTTCGGCCCTCCGAGGATTGCCGGTGCTCGAGATGCCGGTATCGGTCATGGTCGACATGGGTCTGGTCCCCGATGTCGTTCCGCTGCGTCGGCGGCCCATCGCCTGGGTGGCGGCCGCGGCCGCGTCGGTTGCCATCTTCATCGGTGGAGCGACGCTCGCCGCACCGGAGACGGTGGGGATCCCGCTCGACGACGTCTCGAGCCAGTACGAGCAGCAGGTGCGGATCGATCCCGGCCTCACGCCGCCCGTCGGCGTCGTGACCGAGCCGGAGGGTGCCCAATGATCCGCCGAGTCTCTTTCGTCGCCGTCATGGCCGTTGGCGTGGTCGTGGCGTCCGCCTCGGTGGCGGCCGCCGGCGAGATTCCCGAGTACCTCGAGCGACAAGCCACCGCCGTGTACTCGGGCGAGCAATCCGTCGTGTGTATCACTCCCGACGGGCGACAGACCGAGGTGTTCGAGGTCGGCCAGAACGCCGCCGGGGTCACGGTCACCCGGTCTCAGTCCGGTACCGTCCGCGTCGGGCAGGCCGCTCGCAATGAGGCATGGAACCCCTCCGACGCGTACCGCGCCGAGCGATCGCGGGCGACCACCTTGTTGGGCCGCGACGTGGAGGAGATCTCCATCTCGGACGGTGACGTTGTGCGCCTCCGCCTGCGATTCGACACCCGCACCGGAGTCCTGTTGGCTTCGGACATCTTCAACGCCGACGGCTCGACGTACTGCTCCACACGGTTCGTCTCGTTCGCCGAGGGGGATCCCGGCATCGCGGCCGGCGAAGCGGCTCCGGAGCTCACCGCTCCGGACGACCTCGAAGCCACTGGCGAGATCGATCGAGCGCTTCCTTCGTCGCTCGCCGGATTCGATCGAACTCGTGTGACCGAAGGGCCGCAGGCGACGGTGGTGGCCGCCTTCTACGAGGACGGCGTCTTCACGTTCACCCTGATGAACTC
>JBFKPQ010000196.1:0-4478 GCA_041628225.1 Acidimicrobiia bacterium
ACGAGAAATGCCCACCGCCAACCGGCCGCCGCGGCAACCTGCGGCACCATCCAGATCGTGACCAGCGTCAGCAGAAAGCCCACTGCGGTTTGCAACGTCAACGCGGTGCCGCGGACGTCGTCGGGCACGACCTCGGTCACCATGGCGGAGAACTGTGCCGAGTCGGCCACGACCGTCATGCCCCAGACTGCCAGCACGGTCACGACGAGCCACTGGGGCCCACCGAACACGAGCGCGGTCGCGGCCGCCATCGCGCCGGAGACGACGAGGGCCCCACCTGCGGCCAGCGTCCGGCCGCGCCGGTCGGCGAGTATGCCCGCCCACCAGGCTCCGACTCCTCCGACGGCGATCACGGCGAAGGTGATCGTGGACGCAGCCATCGACCCAGCGGCCAGCAGATAGGCGGCCACCCAGGTCCAGGCGGCGTAGAGCTCCCACATGTGACCGAGATAGCCGGTGGTGGCGAGCCGGAAACCTCGATGCCGGACGAGGTCTGCGAGGTGGGACCAGCGGAATGTCGAGGACGACGTTTCGTGGGGCCCATCGCCCGCGACCGCCATCAAGACGGCTGCCGTGACCGCAAGCGCAGAAGCCCCGGCGAGCACGCCCCGCCAGTCGATGCCGAGGCCACGAATGAGGTGTGGGACGGCGCTCCCCACGGTGAGCGCACCGATGAGGATGCCGAGTGCCGTCCCGCGCCCTTCGCGGAACCATCCGGCGACCGCCTTCATCCCGCTCGGGTACACCCCGGCGAGCGTGACTCCTACCAGAAACCGCAGGCCGACAGCCTTGGCGACGTCTCCGGAGCCGAGGAACAACAACCCCCCGTTCAACGCGGACCCGGCGAGCGCCGACCACACGAACAGCTTGCGTACGGGAACGCGATCGGCGAGCGCCGCCGTCGCCGAACCCAGGGCTCCGACCACGAAGCCGAGCTGGACGGCCTGCGTGAGGAGCGGCACCTGGCCGTCCGTGAGTCCCCATGCCTCCTGTAGCGAGTCGGACACGGCCGAGGCGGAGAACCACAGAGACAGAGCGAACAACTGGGCGGCCGCGATGAGGGCCAGCGCTCGAGCCTGTCCAGGGAGCTGGATCATCGGCTGCGCCTCGCCGAGTGGGCAGCCGCCAGGTCCGCGAAGTCCGGATCGATGGCATACGGATACTCGTCCCACCAACCATCGCGCTCGGGATCGAACCGGCGCACCGGTGCCATCCCGGGCTCGCGCGCCACCGCTTTCATGCCTCGTTCGAGCTCGCGGAATGCTTCGGGGCCGTCGATCTCGACCGGATCGAGCACCCGCATCGACATCGCCTGTCCGAATCGGAGGACGTCGGAAAACGGGTGCTCCCACACGCGATGCGAACCGGTGATCACGACCGGCAAGACCGGGATCCGAAGCCGACGGGCCAACCAGGCCGCGCCGGGCTGGAAGGCGGCTTCGATACCGAGGATGGTGCCTTGGGCGAACACGGCGAGGCTGCCTCCGTCTGCCACGGTGGCCTGGGACCGACGCACGAGGTCACGCATGGCTCCGGCCGACGGACGGCGACCGACGGGGATGTGGCCGGCACGGAGCAGATATGAGCCGAGGCCTGGCCAGTCGAAGAGTTCGTCGCGGACCAAGAACGTCATCGATATCGGGAGGCGGAGCATCGCCAGCGAATCGGCGAAACCCTCATGCAGGGATACCACGACGTACGGACGATCCGACACGGCGCCCAAACCCTGCACGTCGATGTCGAGCCGGAGCCATCGTTCGAGGATCCGCCCCCAACGCTGCTCCATCCTCGGGGCGCGGGCCCAGCCCGACGTCGCCGTCGCGGCTTTGAGCAGCACATTGGCGAGCGGGACCCGTCGTCCGTCGTCGGTCTCGAACCGCGGCTTCATCGCATCATTCAAGAGGAATAGAGCGCCGAGCTATTCCGTTCTCGAATCGATGGTCGATCTCCTGTTGCCCACCACCGATGCCGGCGCGGATGCCCAGATCGTGGTGGCAGCCGTGCTCGGAACGCTGGCGGTCGTGGCCGTGCGGCGCAACCGAGACGCCCGCCTGTTTGCCGTCGGTCTCACCGTCCTGGTCGTGGCGGTCATGGCCGTTCGAGCCGTCCACTGACTCACGCTCGAGTGATGAAATCGCGGTACCAAAAGCCGCTGTCTTTGATCGTCCGGTTCCCCGTTCCGTGATCCAGATGGACGAGGCCGAACGTCATGGCGTATCCGTGCGACCACTCGAAGTTGTCGATGAGCGACCAGGCGAAGTACCCGCGCACGTCCACGCCGTCTTCGATCGCCTCGGCGACGGCTGCCAGGTGGTCACGCAGGTAGGCGATGCGTTTCGGGTCGGCGATGGACCCGTCGGCAGCTCTTTCGTCGTCGTAGGCCGAACCGTTCTCGCAGATGTAGATCGGGATCGGGTCGTATTCGTCGCGCACGCGACGCAGCATCCAGGCGAGGCCCTCCGGCTCGACGCCCCATCCCATCTGCGTCAGTTCTCCTGGAGGCCGGACGAGGACCGAGTCGTCGGAGGCGGGCCAGGGCGCCGGGGCGTCCGCCCCCGAGCGGTGCGCGAACCGGTTGAGGTTGTAGTAGTTGAGGCCGAGGTAGTCGCTCGGTTCGAACACTTCGGCGATCCGGCCGGCATCGATGCGATCGGTCACGCCGAAGCGTTCATGCATCGCACGAACCGCATCCGGGTATCCACCGCGTAGTGCGGTATCGGCGAAGAGCGTGTTTTGGACGGCATCGGCGGCGTCGGCGGCTCGCCGGTCTTCTTCGGAGTCGGTGGCCGGCCAGGCCGGGATCAGGTTGAGCACGATGCCGAGTCGGTCGTCCGGGCTCGGTGCGGTACGCCGCATCTCGGCCGTTGCACGGTGGTGGCCGACCATGAGGTGGTGAGCCGCCACGAACGCGTCGGCAGGCTCCTTTCCGCCCGGTGCATGGCTTCCTTCCGCGTAGCCCAAGAACGACGAGCACCACGGCTCGTTGAGCGTCGACCAGAACGTGATGAGGTCTCCGAGCGCCCCTTTGGCGGTCGCGGCGTATTCGGAGAACCACTCGGGTGATTCTGGAGCCAACCATCCCCCTTGTTCGTGCAGTGCCTCCGGCAGGTCCCAGTGGTAGAGCGTCGCCACGGGACGAATGCCCGCCTCGAGCAGCCGTTCCGCCAGCTCCCGATAGAACGCCACGCCGGCCGCGTTGACGGCGCCGGTGCCGCGCGGCATGAGCCGGGGCCAGGCGATCGAGAATCGATACGCCGATACGCCGAGCCCGGCCAGGATGCCGACGTCCTCGGCCAGCCGGTGGTAGTGGTCGGCCGCCACATCTCCGGTCTCACCGTTCCGGGTTCGGCCAGGGGTGTGGCTGAAGGTATCCCAGATCGACGGACCGCGACCGCCGTCCCGCACGGCGCCTTCGACCTGATAGGCCGACGTCGCCGTACCCCACAAGAAGTCAGCCGGGAATCGCTCTCTCATGACGTGCCTCTCACAATCGGGGCCACCCTGGTTCCGAGTAGTTCTATCGACCGCATCACTACATCATGCGGCAGCGTTCCGACGCTCATGTGGAGCATGAAGCGCTCGATCCCGAGCACGTCGCGCCAGTGGAGGATCTTGGCGGCGACGAGTTCCGGATCGCCGAGCACGAGCGATCCGCGCTCGGTTCGCATGGCATCGAACTGATCACGGGTCATGGGACCCCAACCCCGCTCGGCGCCGATCCGACTCATGGCGACGGCGTACGAGGGGAAGTAGACATCAGCGATCGCGTCCGTGTCCTCGCCGACGATGCCGTGTCCGTGGACCGCCAGCGGCGCATCGGTCGGGTCGATGCCTTCTTCGACCAGGGTGCGCCGATGAAGGTTGGCGAGCACGGCGAAACGCTCGGGCTGCCCTCCGATGATCGCCAGCGCCACGGGTAGTCCCCGGCGTCCCGCTCGCACGATCGACTCGGGACTGCCTCCCACACCGACCCAGACCGGCAGGGGGCCTTGATGCGATCGCGGATACACGCCTTCACCCTCCAGCGCCGGGCGGAACCGGCCCGACCACGTGACGTGGGGTTGTTCCCGAATCGCCAGCAAGAGGTCGAGCTTTTCGGTGAACAACTCCTGATAGTCGCCGAGCGAGTAGCCGAAGAGCGGGAACGACTCGATGAAGGACCCGCGCCCCACGAGCAGTTCGACGCGGCCTTCCGACAACAGGTCGACCGTGGCGTATTGCTGGTACACCCGCACGGGATCGTCGGACGACAGGACGCTGACGGCCGGAGTGAGCCGGATGCGATCGGTGCGGGCCGCGATGGCGGCGAGCACCACGGCCGGCGCGGAGGCCGCGAAGTCGGGGCGGTGGTGCTCCCCGACGCCGTAGACGTCGAGGCCCACCTGGTCGGCAAGGACCGCTTCGTCGACGACCTGGCGCAGGCGCTCCCCTGGGTCGATGGTCTCCCCGGTCGCGTCGGGGATGACCTCGGCAAACGT
>JBFKPQ010000197.1:0-4369 GCA_041628225.1 Acidimicrobiia bacterium
GATCCCCTTCACCCGGTCGCGGTTGCGGTTGGCCCAGTCGAACCCGAGCGCCGAGCCCCAGTCGTGGACGACGAGGGTGACCCGGTCGGTCACGCCCAGCAGTTCGAGGAGCGCATCGACATACGTGCGATGCTCGACGAAGCGGTACGAGTTGGCGCCTGAAGGAAAGAGCTTCTCCGAGTCACCCATGCCGATGAGGTCTGGAGCGATGAGACGTCCCAGATCGTCGCACTGAGCCATCACGTCGCGCCACAAGAACGATGACGTCGGGTTGCCGTGGAGGAAAACGATGGGGTCGCCTGACCCGACCTCCACGTAGGCCAAGCGGTGGCCCATCACGTCTTTGAACTGCTTCGGATACATCGTCCCCGGCCCTTTCCCGGTAGGTCCTTTTCGAACGTAGCGCCATGCCGCGCCCACCGACAGGTCTCCCGCCTTCCATTTCCTCGGGAACCGTTCTGCGGCTTGGAAGCGTCCCAGTGCGGAAGGCGACTTCGAGGTGGGACATGCGACGAGCGAAACACGTATGGCTGTTCACGGCCCTCCTTCTCGTGCTGGCGGCTTGTGGCTCGTCAGACACGAGCGGCGATGGTCCGGCTAACACGGTGTCGGTCAGCGAGGCACCGGCCGATCAGGGATTCGACAGCGGCGGCGCCGGCGAAGACGGCTTTGCGCGCGACGCCGACAGCCCGCTTCCGGGGACGGCACCCACTGCGCAGGTCACCCCGCCACCGGGTCGCGACATCATCTTCACCGCACAGATGACGGTGGCCGTCAACGATGTCGCCCGCGCCACCGATGAGGCCACCCGCATCATCGATGACCTCGGAGGATTCGTGTTCGGTCAGAACACGACCGGGCTCCCGGAGCCCCGGTCCGTGCTGGTCTTCAAGGTGCAGCCGCGCGATTTCCAGAGGGCCCTGGACGCCTTGGGCGCCGTGGGCGAGTTGCGCGACCAGCAGATCTCTGCCGACGACGTCACCGAACGCGTCGTCGACCTGGAATCTCGCATCACGACGGCCGAGGCTTCGGTGACGCGTCTCCGCGAGTTGATCGCCGAGGCGGGCGACGTCGAGATCCTCGCCGCGTTGGAGAGCCAGCTTCTCGAACGGGAGACGCAGCTCGAGCTGTTGCGCGGCCAGCTGCGAACCCTCGAAGACGCCGTGTCGCTGGCGACCATCACCATGGTCATCGTCGAGAATCTCTCACGCCCGTCGCTGCAGGTGGCAGCGACTTCGTACTTCGGACACGAGGACCAAGGCCAGTCGTGCCCCGGCGATCCCGGCATCACCGTCGACGAAGGCGAACCCATCACCGTGTGCGTCGAGATCGTCAACACCGGAGACACGCCTCTCACCGACTTCACCGTCACCGACACCGTGCTCGAGCTGCAGACCGCGGACTGGATCGTCGTGTTCGGTGATGTCCAAGGCACCCTCGAGCGCGGTCAGAGCCTGATCCTGGCGGCCGAGATTTCCCCCGAGCGGCGCTTCCGCACCCAGACGCGGGTGGCGTCGTCTCCCGTCAACGAGGAAGGCACCGTCCTCGAGGCCCGAGCTGTGTCTCAAGTCGCCAGCCTGCAGGTGGTGGCGGTCGATCCGGGTGGTCTGCCCGGCTTCGACGACGGGCTGTCGTCCGGAACCGAGTTGCTGCAGATCATCTGGGGCACCGTCGTGTTGTCCGCCGGCTTCCTCGTCGGGCTGGCTCCCCTCCTCCTCGTGGTGGGTGTGGTGATCTGGTGGCTGCGCCGCCGACGGATCCAGGAGCAGCTGGCTGCCGAGGCCGCGGTCCCGCCCCTCCCCGAGGCCGATGCGGCCGACGACGAGCCAACCGACACTTGACCACCCATGGTGGTGGCGCGATGATCGGAGGCGTGAAGGGGCGTATCTCGGTGCTCGGCAGTTTCTTGGCAGTCGTTCTGGTCGTGGCTGGGACGGCGGTGGCGCAGACCACCGACGAAGAAGAACCGGGTCACGGCGAGCAGAAGCACACGACCGCCGTGGCCGACGAGACCGGCCTGAGCGAAGCCGAAGTCGAGGCCTTGCGGGCCGACGGCGCCGGGTGGGGCGTCATCCGGCACGGCGCGGCGCTCGCCGCGGCGGCGGGCATGTCCATCGAAGAGGCGATCGCCCAGATCGAGGCCGACGAGGTAAAGGGCAAGCCGCCGTGGGCGGGACCCAAACCCGGGAAGGGACCCGCGCACGTCGCCGAGGCCAAAGCTCTCGGCATCCCGCCGGGCCACTGGAAGCAGGCCAACCGCATCGCGGGCGCCACTGGCCTCGACGCGGACGACCTCTTGGCGTTGAAGTCCGAGGAGGTCGGATGGGGCCAGATCCGCAAGGCCGCCGAACTGTCCGTCTCCGACGGTCTGTCGCTCACCGACGCTCTCGAACAGGTCCAGGCGACACCGGACGACTGACGGCCAACCGGTAGGCTGCCGGATGGTGACAGCCTCCTCATACTTGGATCTACTCAAAAAGTGCTTGCTCAACGAGATCTACCTCGACGACGAGCTGCGTCTCCTCTATCTCCGGGATTGTCTCGACGGCAAGGAACCCTTCGACTACGCGGTCTACCACGAGATACGGAAGGCTCGACCAGTCGAATACGCCGACCTGAGAGCGGCGCGTGAGGTTGGACGATTCCCCGACCGAGACGTCCATCGCTCGGGCTTCAGCCATACGATGATCGGACGCCAGAGGCTGGATGGTCTCCACGCCTGCCTGGATCAAGTCCGTACCCGTGAGATACCGGGCGACCTCGTGGAGTGCGGTGTGTGGCGAGGAGGGGCCTGCATCTTCATGGCCGGATACGTGCGAGAACACGCACAGGAGGATCGGCGAATCCTGGTCGCCGATAGTTTCGACGGGCTTCCGGTTTCGTCTGCGCCGGCCGACGCCAACCTCAAGCTCGACAAGTCCGTATTCCCGGAGCTGGCTGTTTCCCTCGACGAGGTACGGGCGAACTTCGCCACCTACGGGCTCTTGGATGACCGTGTCGTGTTCCTGAAGGGGTGGTTTTCGGAGACGCTCGCATCGGCGCCAACGGAACGAATCGCGCTGCTTCGGCTGGACGGAGATCTCTACGAGTCCACAATGGACGCACTCCAGGCTCTCTACGATCGCGTAGTGCCCGGAGGCATCGTCATCGTGGACGACTGGGGCGTGTTCCCGGCATGTAGGCGCGCAGTCGAGGACTTCTTCGCCGGGCGAGACGAAGCGGTGCCACCCGTGACGGTGATGGACTGGACCGCTGTCTATTTCACCAAGCCAAGTCGCTAGCTGAGGGGTTCGCTGACGGAGAAGGTTCACGCCGCCTTCATCGTTTTCGAACAGGCGCCCTCGATGCTGTCGGCATGTACTCGGACGCTGAGCGCACCGCCCACGTGTTACGCCGCCTCAGCCTCGGCGGCCAGCCAGGGCTCATCGACGAGCTGGACTCACCCGATGACGCCATCTCGTTCGCTTTGGACTTGTCCGTCGAACCGAAGACCTTCCCGGAGATGGAGTCGCCGGCGAGCTTCGACGAAGCGCGCGCCCCGCGCCGCATGCTCGAAGCGATCGGCTGGTGGATCGATGCCGCCGCCCAGCCGACCCGGCTCGTCGAGGAGCGGCTCACCTGGTACTGGATGGACCACTTCGCCACGTCGCTGCGCAAGGTGCCGATCCCGTATGTGTTGTGGCAACAACACCTGACCATCCGCCGATACGCCACCGGCAACTTCGCCGACCTGCTGCACGCCATCGCCACCGACCCGGCGATGCTCTTCTATCTCGACGGGACGCGCAACCACAAGGGCGCCATCAACGAGAACTACGCCCGCGAGGTGATGGAACTCCACACGATGGGTCCGGGCCACTACTCCCAAGACGACGTCCTGGCCGCCGCACGAGCGTTCACCGGCTGGGTGGTGAAGGTCCCGAGCACGCGCGCCGATGTGCTGGCTCCCGACCTACCGGACTGGGCTGCGACGTTCATCCGATCGCGCCACGACGGCGGTTCGAAGACGCTGCTCGGCGTGACGGCCGATCACGACTTGGCGTCCGCCCTCGACGTCCTCCTCGAGCAGCCCGCCACCCGCCGATTCGTGGCGGCCCGACTCCATGAGGCCCTCGTCGGTTTGCCCGCCGCCGAACCTGACGTCGACCGTCTCGCCGACGCCTTCGCCGACTACGAGATCATGCGCCTCGTCGAGGCCATCGTGACCGGCCCGGCGTTCCTGTCCGAGGACGCGATCCGGTCACAGGTCCGTACGCCCTTCGATCGTCTCCTGACGATCACGCAGACCTTCGGGTTGGCACGGGGCCTCCTCCAGGCGGTCGAGGCGATGTTGCCTGCCCAACAGTTCATTCCGTTCGCGCCACCCAAC
>JBFKPQ010000198.1:0-4295 GCA_041628225.1 Acidimicrobiia bacterium
GACTGGATCCGTTCCACGTACGGCGTGACGTATGTGGACGTCGTCACCCATCCCGGCCTCGACGGCGCCGTAGCCGAACGGACCGTGCTCTCGGTGCGCGACAGCCTCGACGTGTCGATGCAGGCGCACGACTCGCGACTCGTCATCGTGGCGGGGCACCACGACTGCGCGGGCAACCCGGTGAGCGATGCCGACCATCGCGCGCATGTCGCGCAGGCGAGCAAACGGGTACGCGGCTGGGCTCAGGGGGCCGACGTCGTCGGCGTGTTCGTGTCGGCCGATGGCTCGGTCGCTCCCATCTGACGCGACCGGTGTGCGGACCGAATGCCGCGGAGCCACGCCCCGAATCCGACCAGCCACGCAAGCGCCACGAGCGGCTTGCCCACCCACGGAACGAACCATGCCAGCCCGAGAAGGATCAGTCCGACGACGAAGCGGGCCGGCTGACTCCTGCGCGGTGTGATCACCGTGCCCAGCGCCACCGACGAAGGGACGAGCCCGACCACCAGGCCGCCGGCGAGGACGGCTCCGTAGAGGAGCCACAGCGGAATCATCGCCAGCACCATCGGCGTCGCGAGATCGGACGACCGCGAGCCGGCGACGAGGGCTGGAGCCACCAGCACGACGGGGGGCAGAATCACGGCCACCAGACCCCACAGGAGCGAGGTCGCCCACCGGCGGGCGAGGCGACCGGCGGCTTCGGCAGTCGCCGGCGCCACCCAGAACGTCGCCAGCTTGACGACGACCAAGGCGGCGAGCCCGACCAGGACGGCCATGGCGGTGATGGCGCGCACTCGCAGGGGTGTGGGTGTGGCACCGAGTTCGATGGTCAGGCCTCCGATGCGGGCCGACGGGTCGACGGCGGCCTCCGCTCGGTACCGGACGTCGCCCTCGACTTCGGCCGTGTCGGCGATGCGCAGCGCCGCGGCGTTCACTTCGACGTCACGACCGACGGCCCCACCCACTCGAACGTCGCGAACGGATTGCAGCCGCAGGTCTCGCCCGAGATCGCCGGCCGTCGTGGCGTCGACCACGGCGCCCAGCACATCACGGCCGATGGCGCCCGACGTGGCCAGCGAGAACCCGGCCACCACGACGTCGTCTCCCACCGAACCCGAAATGATGACTTCGGCGGCCACGACCCGTAGGGATCCGGCGATGGCGCCGTCCACCACGACCCGGCGCGCGACGATCGTGGCATCCCCTTCGATGACACCACTGATGCGGACCTCCTCGAGTGCCGCGCCGACGAGATCGCCCTCGACGGTGCCGCGCACCTCGATGCGAATGCCGGCGGCATACAGATCCTCTCGGACGACGTCGGAATCACGGATCAAGACGACGTCCGCCGACGCCGTGGTCGGGTGAACGGGCACGACGAACGTGGCCGCCCCCGAGACGAGGGCGGCCACGATCACCAGCAGGACAGCTGACGCTCTACGGAAGAACATTCCTCACGAGATCCAGGAGTGGTGCCGGGTAGACCCCGAACGCGAGCGTGACGATGCCCGCGGCCCAGAGCATCGTACGGCCCGACCAGCCGGGTTCCGGCGACGCGTGCGGAGTGCCGGGCGCCTCGGCGGGCACGGGGTCGGACATGTACATGTCCACGATGACGCGGAGGTAGAAGAAGAACGCGGCCACGGACGCCACGACCGCGACGATCACCAGCCACTCGAGATCCGCACTCCACGCCGAACGAAACACGCCGAACTTGGCGATGAAGCCGGACGTGACCGGCATGCCCGACATGGCGAGCAGCATCACGGTCAGGACGGCCGCCGGCGTCGGCGATCGTCGCGCCAGCCCGACGAAGGCCTGACGCGGCGAGCCAGACGAGGTCGCACCGCTCACCATCGCGGTCACGCCGAATGCGGCCACCAACTGAACCGCGTACACGGCGAGGTAGAAGAGCACCGCTTCCGTAGCCGTCACACCGGCGGCCACCCCGACGAGCAGGAAGCCGGCGTGGGCAACTCCGGAGTAGGCCAGCATGCGGCGGACATCCGGCTGAGCGATGGCCAGCAACGTACCGAGGACGATCGAGATGGCGGCCAGCGCTCCCAGCGCGGGGGCGATGTCGACCGCAAAACGTTGGAACGTGATGGTGCCGAGCCGCAGAAGGCCGATGAAACCGCCGATCTTGGCGGAGGCGGCCATGAACCCGACGACTCCGGCGGGCGATCCCTGATACACGTCCGGCGCCCAGGCGTGGAAGGGCGCGGCAGTGACCTTGAAGAGCAGGCCCGCCATGAGCATCGCCAGCGCCAGGTAGAGGATCGCCGGCGTGACCACCACGAATCCGGAGAAGGCGGCTTCGACGGCGAACACCTCGACGGACCCGGTACCGGCGTAGAGCAACGCGACGCCGTAGATGAAGATGGCGGACGCAAACGAACCGAGCAGGAAGTACTTGAGGGCCGCCTCGTCCGCCAAGATGCTTTCGCGCGTCATGCCGGCGAGCACGTACAGGCTGATCGATCCGACCTCGAGTCCGATGAACATCATGACGAGGTTGGCCGAGGCGCCCAGCAGCATGAACCCGGCGGTCGCCAGGAACATGAGCGCGAGCGTCTCGGCCCCGCGGCGCCCCACCTGCTCGATCATCCTCCAGCCGGCCAGCACCGCCAAGACGAGCACGACCATCAGGAGAGCGCGCACGAACACGGCGCGTCCGTCGATGAGGATCATGCGACCGAACCCGAGGCTCACCGATGGGTCGAGCGACCGCTGTTCGAGCATCCGGTCGAACTGGATGATGGCGGCCGCCGAGGCGGTCACGAGACCGGCCGCGGTGAGCCACTGCATCGACCGCAACGGGGGCTTCAGGAACACGTCCACCAGCAGGATGGCGCACGCCGCCACGACCAGCACGATCTCCGGTGCGATGGCCGACCAGACGAGATCAGTCATCATCGCCTCCTAGACCGATCGTCACGTCCGGAACCACGTAGGTCGTCGTGGCTTCGATGCGTTCGAGCACGAGATCCGTCGACGGCTCGATGCGGTCGAGCAGGACCTTGGGATACAGGCCGAGCACCACGATGAGCACCACGATCGGAACCATCAGGCCGATCTCGCGCCCGTTGACATCCGGGACGCCGACATTGGCGTCGTCGTCGGGCTCGCCCGTGAAGACCCGCTCGTACGCCCAGAGGAGGTAGATGGCGGCCAGCACGACACCGGTGGCCCCGAGCACCGCCGCCCACGGGAGGGTGGCGTAGGAACCGATGAGCACCAGGAACTCACCGACGAAGCCGTTGAGCCCCGGAAGGCCGATCGACGCGAACGCCGAGAACAGGAACAGGCCCGCGAAGATGGGCATCGACTTCTGGAGACCTCCGAAGTCGGCGATCTTCTTCGTATGGCGCCGCTCGTACAGCATCCCGACGAGCAGGAACAGCGCGCCGGTCGTCAAACCGTGATTGACCATCTGGATGACGCCGCCCTCCAGGCCCGACCGGGTCAGCGCGAAGAGACCCAGCACGATGAACCCGAGGTGGCTGACCGACGAGTAGGCGACCAGCTTCTTGAGGTCCGGCTGCATGATGGCGACCACCGCCCCGTAGATGATGCCGATGACGGCGAGCACGGCCATCGGCGTCACGAGTTCGACGGTCGCTTCCGGGAACATCGGCAGGTTGAAACGGAGGAGGCCGTACGTGCCCAGCTTCAGCATGACGCCGGCAAGCAGGACCGAACCGGCGGTCGGCGCCTGGACGTGGGCGTCGGGAAGCCACGTGTGCAGCGGGAACATCGGCACCTTGATGGCGAACGCCAGGCCGAAGGCGCCGAAGAGCCACAACTGGGTGGTCCGGGGCAGTTCGAGCGCCAGGAGGTCGAGATAGTCGAACGACGGCATCCCCGTCTGGGACTGGTGGATGAAGCCCAGCGCGACGATGCCGGCCAGCATCAGGGCCGACCCGAACGCCGTGTACAGGAAGAACTTGATGGCGGCGTAGATCCGATCTTCGGATCCCCAGATGCCGATGATGAAGTACATCGGGATGAGGATCGCCTCGAAGAACAAGAAGAAGACCACCAGGTCCAGCGCGACGAACACGCCGATGAGGCCTGCTTCGAGAAACAGCACCATGATGACGAACAGCTTCGTCCGATCGGTGATCGCGGTGGAGGCTCCGAGGGAGATCGGTACGAGGATGGTGGTGAGCACGATGAGCGGCAGCGCGATGCCGTCCACCCCGAGGTGCCACGAGACCCCCCATGGCTCGTACCAATCGGCCCGTTCGACGAACTGGAAGGTCCCGATGCGCTCGAACTCGGCGAAGAGCACC
>JBFKPQ010000199.1:0-4178 GCA_041628225.1 Acidimicrobiia bacterium
ACGTCGTCGAGAACGCTCTCGTTCTCCGTCTTGAACGCGACGAGCACGTCATCGGGGAACTCGCGAATCTCGGCGATCTCGGCGATCTGCGGCAGCGTCTCCGAGTTCAACTTGTCGTAGTTCGCCATCGTGCCGATGTTGGCAGCCTTGGCGGCGTTCTCGACGGCTGCCTTGTACTCCTCGGGGAGCTCGTTCCACAGCGTGAGCGGAATCTGCACTTCGAGAGACGAGCCCGGCTCCCACCATCCGGGGTGGTAGTAGAAGAGCTGGTCAGTCCCCAGCTCCGCCAGGCCGAGCGTCACGTCGTCGTACGGGCCGACCCATTCTGCCGCGTCGATGGCGCCGGTCTCGATCGAGGTGATGATGTCGCCCCCGGCCACCGTCACCTGCTCGGCGCCGAGGTTGTTGAACGTCCGGCCGGCGAGACCAGGAATCCGCATCTTCAGGCCTTGCAGATCGGCGACCGAGTTGATTTCTCGGGTGAACCAGCCACCCATCTGCACGCCGGTGTTCCCGGCCGGGAACTGGATCAGCCCGAACTCATCGGCGTAGAACTCCCGGAGCATCTCGAGGCCGCCGGCCGAATACAGCCAGGCGTTCTGCTGGCGCGACGTCAGCCCGAACGGGACCGCCGTCCCGAACTGCGTGGCCGGGCTCAATCCGACGTAGTAGTACGACGCCGTGTGGCCCGCCTCGGCGCCACCGTCACGAACCGTCGGCAACACTTCGAGACCGCCGACGATCTCGCCTGCGACGCGTGGGGTGACCCGGAACTTGCCTCCAGTCATCTTGGCCAGTTCGTCGGCGAAGATCTGCGCGCCGGCGCCGATCGTTCCGATCAGCGAGCCCGGCCACGAGGTGGGCATCTGCCAGTCGATCTCGGGAAGATCCGATTGCGTGAGGATGGCCTCGGTCAGGTCGGTCGTATCGTCGAGCGTCGTACCGGCCTGCTCCTCTGCCGGGTCGCATGCCGCCAGGATGGCGGCACTCGCCGCCAGACCGGCCACGCCCATGGCACCGTTCTTGAGGAACTGCCGCCTTCCGATCGCCGTCGTCTCTTCTACCGCATTCTGGGAATGCTCAGCCACGTCGATTCCTCCTCCTATGGCTACGTTGTTTCTACCACCCGGCGCATACCGAGCGGCGCATCTGGACTTCTTTTCAGCCGCTCGGCACGAAGGCGTTGAAGGACGCCTCCACGATGCCGGGGAACGCGGCCAGCAACACGAGGGCCACGCCCTGCAGCACCATGAAAGGCAAAGCACCCTTGTGGATGTCGGCGGTCTTGACCTCATCAGGCGCGACGCTCTGGAGATAGAAGAGCGAGAATCCGACCGGTGGCGAGATGAACGCCATGTTCAGGTTGACGGCCATGAGCACGGTGAACCAGATTTTTTCCTGGATCGTGAAGCCGAGTTGGTCCATGGCCGGCAGGAAGATCGGCACGACGATGAAGGTGATCTCGAGGAATTCGAGATTGATGCCCAGCAAGAACACGGCGATCATCGCCACGATCACAAAGCCCGTCTTCCCGCCGCCGATCCCCGCCAAGAAGTCGGCGGTGGCGTCCGAGCCTCCCAACTGCAGGAACATGAGGGAGAAGAACGACGACGCGAACAACAGCGTCATGACGAGGATCGAGATGTTCGCCGTCGAACGGGCAGCCTCTTTGAGCGCCTTGAAGGTCAGCCGCCAGGTCGGAACGATGTGCGATGCACCCGCTCGTACCAAGACCTTGTCAAAGACGTAGGAGAGCGTCGCCAGCGTGAGGGCGCCGAAGACGCCCACCGCTCCGGACTCGGATGGCGTGGCGATGCCCTGGAAGATGGAGAACAACACGCCGACGATGAGCAGCAGGATCGGGATGACCGAGAACAACACCTCGAGAGCCAACACCTTGCCGGTGAGCGTTCGCTCGGAAGCCGGCATGGCCGGTCCCTTGCCGGGTCGAAGGTAGGAGATGCCCACCGCATACGCCGCATAGAGTCCGGCCAGCATGAGTCCGGGGAGCAACGCCCCGGCGAACAAGCCGAGGATGCCAACGCCCATCTGCTGGGCCAGAAGGATGAGTACGAGGCTGGGCGGCAGGAGCTGTGCGAGGGTACCCGAGGCGGTGATGACCCCCGTGGCGAGCTTGTGGTCATAGCCGAGGCGGATCATCGCCGGCAGCGAGAGCAGGCCCATGACGATGACCGTGGCCGCCACGACGCCGGTGGCCGCCGCCAACAACGTTCCGACGAGGACGACTGCGGCAGCCACACCCCCTTTGATGGGTCCGAGCAACATGCCGATGGCGTTGAGGAGTCGTTCCGCTAGGCCCGATCGCTCGAGGATGGCCCCCATCAGCACGAAGAACGGCACCGCCAGGAGGGTGGCGTCGGATATGGCACCGAACCATCGGTTGGGGAGCACGTTCAGGGTCGACGGATCGAAGGTGTTGGTGAGGTCGCCCAAGAACGAGAACAACAAGGCGGTGGCTGCAAACGAGAAGGCGACGTTGTACCCGGTGAGGATCAACACCAGGAACACGGCGAACATGATGAGGGAGAGGGCGACTCCGAGGTCCATCTACTCGACCCTCAGTGGTGCTTCGACTGCGGTGATTCCGGCCAGATCCTCTCGGTCGAGGAGCACGAGGATCTGCTTGATCATCTCGGCGACGATCTGGCTCGCCATCAAGATGAATCCGATGAGAATCATCAGCTTGATGGGACCTCGTGGCAGGCCGCCGGCGTCCGTCGATTGTTCCCAGATCTCCCAAACTCGCCAGGTCGTCCACGAGCCGTCGAACCGGCGCCCCATGGCCTGCAGCGACCAGCCCCACAGCACCCGGGTCGACGCGATCAGGAACGGCAGGAACAGAAACGTGTGCACGAAGAGGTCGAGTTTCGCTTTGGTCTTCAGCGAGAAGTCGGCCCACCAGAAATCGATGCGCGGGTTGACGCCTTCCTGAACTCCGTAGTTGAGGCCCAACAGCACGAGCGCACCGAACAGCATCCACTGCAGATCGAACAGTTCGCCGATGATGATGTCGCGCCGGATGAACCGGGAGGTGTAACGGGTGACTACGGCGTAGACGCCGAGGATGAACACGACCCAGACGAGGAACTGGGCAGCCTTGCCGGTGAAGGTCGTCAATGCTTCGATGCCGACCCGCATCCGGTACAACAGCCCGAGATACCCCTTCGGGATGTCGAGCGGCTCGGCCACGGGCCGAGCCGCCGTGAACTTCTCGAGGAGATCCTCGGCCGCCGTCGTGATGTCCGGGCCCTCGCCGTGTTCGCTCAAACCGTTGGTACTCCGATTCGCCGGCAGCTCCTCCGCTTGCGCTGGACCGTACCATGCAGGCACATGCCGAGACGTGCCTGGGCCGTGACAATTTGCCTGGTGGCCGCGGCATGCGGTTCACTTCAGCCGGTCATTTCGCCGGCTGATCGCTTGGCCGTCATCGAGACGACGGGCTGCGGCCTGGCAGCCGGCCGGTCGGGAACGGGCATCGCCCTCGACGGGAACACCATCGTCACGGTGGCCCATCTCATCGTGCAATCGGATGCGATCGAGGCGCGCGTCGGCGGCCAGGCCTACTCAGCCATCCCGGTCGGGCTGGATCTCGAGCGCGATCTCGCCGTCCTCCGATTCGACGGGCCCGACATGACTCGGGTCGCGATGGGTGATGCCGGAGCCGGGTCGGAGGGCGCCATCGCCACTTCGGCCGGCAGGGTCCCTTTCATCGTCGATGAACCGGTGTCGATCTCGATCGAAGAGGTTCTGGGCACCGAACGACACCATCGGATCGGGTACCGCGTCGAAGCTGACACGGGCGTCGGCGATTCCGGGTCCGGCGCCTACGACGCCGACGGGGAGCTGATCGGTGTCGTCTTCGCGGTGAGCGGCCCGACGACGTGGCTGACATCGAGCTTTGAACTCGAGCAGTTCTTGGCGGCGGTACCCGAGGATGCGCCCGAACTCGAGTGCGATCCGGAGATATCGCGACGTCCGTCGAGTTGATTCAGCCTGCCGCGATCCTCTGCATGGCTTGCTCGGACGACCGCGGGACCGTGTAGATCTCGTCACCCACGCGCCAGTCCGTGGCAATCACCGTGCCACCGACCGGCTCGATCGGAGCGTCAGCATCCACCCGCTCGAGTACCGACAGCGCCGCCTGACGGATCCGACTC
>JBFKPQ010000200.1:0-4173 GCA_041628225.1 Acidimicrobiia bacterium
CCGACGATGCCGAACCCGTCCGGCCACGCCATCCCGTACGTCCCTGGATCGGTGCGATGAGGATTGGAGGTGCCGGCGAGTCGGTAGGTGACGGTGCCGTCGCCTACGTCGGTGATCTCGACGTCGAACCGCAACCGATCGGGCGAGTTGTCGATCGCCAGGGCGCCGGAGTCGATCTCGTTCGCAAAGTACCAACCGCCCCCTCCGTAGAAGGCGAGCGCGATGAAGACCACGAACCAGAAGAGCCGACGCAATACCGATGGCCTGCGGCGAGAGCGCCGTGCCGAACCCGTCATGGGTTGACCATCGCGCCTGGTGAACCAAGCGTCAACCACCAAACCGCCCAACCGCAAAGCGGGCGCCCTGCCTAGGGTGATCGCCACGAAGGAGGAGGGTGGCCATGACGCTCGGCGCCATCGAAGCGGGCGGCACCAAGTGGATCTGCGCGGTGGGAACCGGCCCCCTGGACGTCGTGGCCGAGACGCGCATCGATACCACGACACCCGCCGAGACCCTGGCCTCGGTCATCGACTTCTTCCGGGATCACGATGTCGAGGCGATCGGCATTGCGTCGTTCGGACCGATCGAACTCCGGCGCGACCACCCCCAGTACGGCTACATCACCACGACCCCCAAGCCGGGCTGGGCGCACACCGATGTGGTGGGACCGCTGCATACGGCGCTCGGCGTTCCGGTCGGGATCGACACCGACGTCAACGGCGCTGCGGTCGGCGAGGGACGTTGGGGGGCTGCCCGCAGCCTCGACACCTTCGCGTACCTCACGGTTGGCACCGGCATCGGAGGGGGCGCCGTTGTGAACGGTCAGATCGTTCAAGGACTCGTGCACGCCGAGATGGGCCATGTGGCCGTGCTTCGTCATCCCGACGATGCATTCGAAGGTGCTTGCCCCTTTCACGGCGACTGTTTCGAGGGCATGGCGAGCGGTCCTGCCCTGGAGGCACGGTGGGGTTCGAGGCCGGACGAACTCGTCGCCCGTCAGGACGTGCTCGACATGGAGGCGTTCTACATCGCCGAAGGCCTGCGCACGATCGTGTACCTGTTGGCTCCGGAGCGGATCATCGTCGGCGGAGGAGTGGCGAAACTCGACGGCCTGTTCCCGGCGATCCGCTCGGCGCTCTCCGCGACCCTGGCCGGCTACCCCGGGCTGCCCGAACACCAATCCGACGACTTCGTCGTTCCCCCCGGCTTGGCAGACCGCTCAGGCATCGCCGGCGCGTTCGCCTTGGCCGAGCTGGCCCGGTCTCCGCGCCGCACGTCCACGACCTCGTAGATACCCTCTCCCTCATGGACTTTCACGAGAGCGACGGATCCACCCCGGCCGTGCTCCAGTTGACCGGCTTCGTTGCGGCGGCCCCTGAAACGATTTGGCGATGTTTCACCAACGCCGCCGCAATCACGAGCTGGTGGTCACCCGAGGCGACGGCCGAAGCACACGTCGGCGGGCCGATCGTGGCGGCCTGGCCGGACATGGGCTGGACGATGCGCGGCGCCTACACGGAACTCGTCGAGGACCAGGTGGTCGCGTTCAGCTGGTCGTGGCAACACGAACCGGACCGCCCCGAACGCCACGTGCGAGTCCATCTGGCACCGCAGGACGACGGCACCCTCGTCACCCTCAGCCACGGCACCTACGCCGCGCGCGAGGCCGACGAACGAACCAGCCACCTCGAGGGCTGGCTGCACTTCCTGCCCAAGTTGGCGGACGCGGCCGACGACTGACCGCGATAGGTTCGCCGCAGAGGAGGATATGTGCCAGGTCGGGTCGTCGAGCTGCGTCGAGAATGGACGGGACCGGATCGCGCTCACCTGCTGATCGGTGGTCTGCTCGGAGGGTTCATCGCCTCGTCGCTCTCCCTGTCGCTGGCTGGCCTCGTCTTTGCGGGACCCCTCCGGCCCGGACTGGGCATGGCGATCAACGGATCGTTGCTGGGCGGGGCCATCATCGCCATCGTCTCCGCGCTCCGCTCGCAAGCGCCCGGGACAGTGGCCGGGGTGCAGGACGCCACGGCCGCGATCGTCGCGGTGGCCGCCGGATCCGTTGCAGCCAACGCACAGGCCGGTACCGAACTCCCAACCGCCTTCGCGGTCGTCGTCGCCACATCGCTGCTACTCGGCGCCGCCTTCCTCGCAGCCGGGCGCCTCGGACTCGGCCGAGTCCTCCACTACGTGCCCCACCCCGTCATCCTGGGTTTCATCGCCGCCACCGGTGTAGTCATCCTCGTCGGAGCAGTCGACCTGCTCGACCCCGGACGACCGGCAGTGATGGTGCCCGGCCTCGTGCTGGGGATCTTGCTGTTCGGCAGCGGGATCGTGGCCAACTCGCGGTACGGACTCCCCGTCCTCCTGCTGACAGCCGCCGTCGGGATCAATGTGTGGAGCCGATTCGTCTCCAACGTCGAGGGCTGGTTTCTCGGACCGTTCGCCTCAGGCGCCGGGATCTACCCGGTCGACCTGTCGGAGGCCTCCAATATCGACTGGCTCACGCTCACCCGCCAGGCCGGCCTCATCACCACGGCCGTCGTCATCGGTGTCACCGCGTTCATGTTGAACGCGTCGGCCATCGCCACTCTCACCAACGACCGCGCCACCGTCGATCGCGACCTGCCGTCGGTCGGCGTAGCCAACGTCGCAGCCGCGCTCGTCGGTGGCCTGCCCGGATTCGTCCTGCTGAGCGACACGGCTGCCGTAGCCAAAGTGGCCGGGTTCAAGCGGTCGACGGGCCTTCTGTCTGGACTGTTTTCACTTGCCGTGCTCGCAGGCGGAACGTCCCTCTTCGAGTTGGTCCCCACCGCCATGGTCGGCGGCGTCCTCGTGTTCATTGCACTGGGGTTCTTCCACGAAGCGTTGTGGCAGAGCCGTTCGGCCATCACACGCCTCGAGTACGTCCTCGTAGCGGCCATGGCTGCCGGTGCTCTGTTCGTCAGCTTCGGCGCGACCATCTTGCTCGGCCTCATCGGAGCCGTCGTGCTGTTCGCGATCCGCTACGCCCAGTTCGATGTCGTCCGACGCACCATCGACGTCGTCGATTATCCGGGATTGGTGGTCCGATCCGCCGCAGAACAGACACGCCTCGAGCGCCATCGCGGCGAGGCCACGATCGTCACGGTGCATGGCTTCATCTTCTTCGCGACCGCACAACAGATCAGCCGGGTGCTCATGGACAGTGTCGCAGCCCACATCGTTCTCGATGCCGGCGGGGTGAGCGACGTGGACAGTTCCGCACTCATCGAGCTCCGCCACGCGCTGGCCCATTCGCCAGCCGAGGTTTCCGTCGCGGGGTCGCTCACCCTCGCCACCCAACTCGGCGTGACAGCCCATGCGGATCTCCCGTCGGCCGTGACGGCCCTCGAGGACCGGATGTTGGGAGCAGAATCCGGTTCCAGCGGTCAGGCCGACCTCATCGAACGGCTGGCTCCGTGGCTGGTGGCGCGTCGCGTCGAGGCAGACGAGGTCATCATCGTGCAAGGCGCGCCGGCGGGAGGTCTGTTCTTTGTCGCGACGGGAGCCGTCTTGGTGAACCTCGACGTCAACGGCGCGTCCCGGGCCATCCGGAAGCTTCGGAAGGGTGCCATCGTCGGCGAGGTCAGCATGTACGACCCCGATGCGGTCGCCACGGCCGGCGTCGTCGCCGAGACCGACACCGAGCTCTGGCACCTGGCCCCGGAGGCGTTGGAGCGGCTCGAGCAGGAGGATCCCGAGACGGCCACGGCACTCCACCGGTTCGTCGCTCAGACGCTGGCCAGCCGACTCAAGTCGTCGAACGCGACGCTGCGGGCGGTGCTCGGCGACTAGGCGCCGAAGCTCAACGGCCGCCGGCGATCGCAGCCACGTCGAACGTGATCCCGGTGTCGTGTTCCGAGACCTCCCACAGCTTCTGCAAATCCTCGGGCTTCCGCAGGCGCGCACCGACTTTCCCGACGACCGGCGGCCCGGCGACGACCCACTTCGGCCGGTACAAGGTCCCTCCCGGAGCCCCCGGCTCGGTGCCGGCGCGAAGCTGAGGCAGTGCCCCCCGGGCGGCCGATTGGCCGACGATCGGAACCAGCCGTTCGAAGAACTTGCTGCGGGCCGCGCCGTCCGTGTTCTCAGAACTCGTCGCCTGGAGATCGGTGTCCGAGAACCCGGGGTCGGCCGCATAGGCCTTGACCGCGG
>JBFKPQ010000201.1:0-4148 GCA_041628225.1 Acidimicrobiia bacterium
CGATGGCGGGGTCGCGTTCGATGCGGAGCTTCATGCCCGACAGGCGGAAGCACCATACGAGCACCCGCTGAGCGGCTCCAGCCATGAGTTCGACCGCTCGTTCACCGAACAGCCGCGCCACCCGCAGCACGACATCGCCCACCACCAGCGTCGCGCCGAAGGAGAGCAGCGTCGGGATGGTCGTGATCCAATCGCGGATCGTGCGCAAGGCTCGCATCCCCCCATTCTGACATCTCGACTGCGGTCTGCCACGTCCGGAGTAGCCTCACGCCGTGCCGGCACGCCTCCTCACCCGTCCGTTCGTCTTTGCTTTCGCGTCGATGCTGCTCATGGGCATCACCTTCGCCCTGTTCGTGCATTACGCCGGGTTCCTCGCCGAACTGGGCGCGGACGAGGTGACCATCGGCCTCATCGTCGGCGTCGGCTCCATCGGCTCGCTGATCGTGCGACCGAACGTCGGCTACCTCATGGACCGGATCGGCCGCCGACCTCTCATCCATCTCGGCAACGCCGTCAACGTGGTGTCGCTCGGTTTGCTCACCACCGTCGAGTCGCTCTCGTGGTGGGTGTACACGTTGACCGTGGTCCACGGTGTCGCCGAGGCCATCCTCTTCACGGCACTGATGACCTATGGCGCCGATGTCGTTCCCGCCACGCGCCGCACCGAAGGCCTGGCCCTGTTCGGGGTCGCCGGGCAGCTTCCCATTGCCCTCGGCGGACTCGCCGGTGACTTCATCCTGCGGCGCGGCGACTTCGACGACCTGTTCTGGGTTGCCGCGGTGGTCGGCCTGTTCGCCTTGCTGGCTGGGCTTCCCCTCCCCGAGACCCGCCGATCGGATCTCGAACCTGCCAAAGGGTTCTTCTACGCGATCCGCCAGCGCGGGCTGTCGCCGCTGTGGTTGGTGTCGGCGGCCTTCTCTCTGGCACTCATCTCGTACTTCACCTTCCTGAAGACCTACGTCGAGTCGCGGGGGTTTGGCTCGGTTGGCACGTTCTTCGCCCTCTATTCGATCACCGCCATCGCGTTGCGAGTGGGCGGCAGCCGGGTCCCGGCGCGCTTCGGCGAGCAGCGGGTCCTGGTCATTTCCCTGCTGACGTTGGCCGGAGGGACCTTCCTCCTGGCGTTCGCCGATGGCTCGGCTGCCGTGAACCTGGCCGGCGTCGCATGCGGCGCGGGCCATGGCTACTCGTTCCCGATCCTGTATTCGCTCGTGGTGACGCGGTCGTCCGAAACCGAACGAGGCGCGGCTCTCTCGGGCTTCCTATCGTTCTTCCCGCTCGCCGGACTGCTCGGCGGGCCTGCCCTCGGCGCGGTGATTCGGTCGGCCGGCTACACGGTCATGTATGCCGCCATCGGCACCCTCACGGTGGTGGTCGTGGCGATCTATGCGGTGTGGACGATCCGGCGACCGGTGCGGGTGTGAAACTCATCGTCCTCTCATCGGCAGCTGCCACCATGTCTCCACGATGGCGCACATCCTCATCGTCGAAGACGACCCTGCGATCGCGGCGTCGGTCCGCCGTGCCCTCACCTACGACGGGCACCGGGTCGACGTAGCACCGGACGGCCGCGCCGGGCTCGACGCGGCGCGCTCGGGCCAACCCGACCTCATCATCCTGGATCTCATGCTGCCGGAAGTCGACGGCCTCGAGGTGTGCCGGCGCATCCGGGCCGCCGGCGACACGGTGCCCATCCTCATGTTGACGGCCAAAGCCACGGTTGCCGAACGGGTCGAGGGCCTGAAGACCGGGGCCGACGACTACCTCCCCAAACCGTTCGCCCACGAGGAACTCCTGGCGCGGACCGCCGCCCTGCTGCGGCGGGGCACCGTCGAGCGACGCGAACGCCTGTCGCTGGCCGACCTCTCGATCGATGTCGAGGCGATGGAAGCGTGGCGCGGCGATCGGCGCATCGATCTCACCGCTCTCGAGTTCCAGCTGTTGGTCTACTTCGCTCGCAATCCGCGCATCGTGCTGTCGCGGTCGCAGATCCTCCTCGGTGTGTGGGGCCTCGACGCCGATACCACGTCGAACATCGTCGACGTGTACGTCCGATATCTCCGCCAGAAGCTGGAGGAGGACGGAGAACCCCGTCTGATCCACACCGTGCGCGGCGCCGGGTATGTGATGCGGAGAGAACCGTGAGCTATCGACTGCGGTTGACGCTGTTCGGTGTCGGGGTCGTCGCGGTGGCGATGGTCACCTTTGCCGCGGCTCTTCTCGGTCTCGCCCGCCAAGCAGCTCCCACCAACCAGGCAGAACTCGTCTCCCAGCGGGCGGCCGTCGCGGCGGCCGCAGTTGGCTCCGACCGCTCGGCGGCCGTCATCTTGGATCCGACGGCCAGCGGGGTGTCGGTGGCTCTGCTCGACGACACCGGCAGGCCGCGGTCGGTCGGCGGACTCGCGCTCTTGCCGGGCGTTTTGGCGAGAGCATCAGAAACGGGGGGCGCCGGAGCCGTGACGCTCGACTCGGCAGGCACCGAGGTGCGCTATCACGTCGTGCCGGTGGCGGACGGGTTCGTCGTGGCCTGGCAGCCGACCGCCGCGACGCTCGAGGAACTCGCCGGACTTCGCGCCGTCGTGTGGATCGCGGTGATCCTCACGCTCGTGGCTGCCTGGGTGGTCAGCTGGATCGTTGCCGGACGGGCGCTTCGTCCGCTCCGGTTGCTGGCCGAGACCACCGACGAGATCGGTTCCACTGGAGCCCTGGACCGGCGCCTCCCCACCGCTCGCCGTCACGACGAAGTCGGGAGACTCACCACCTCGTTCAATGCGATGTTGGACCGGCTTTCTGCGGCCCAGGCCAAGCTGGCGGAAGCCCTCGATCAGCAACGCAGGTTCGTGGCCGACGCCTCGCACGAGCTACGAACCCCGCTGACGTCCATCCGAGCGAACGCCGGGTTCCTCCAGAGCCGACCCGACGCGGCGGAGGGCGACCGGATGAGCGCAGTCGGGGACATCGCAGCGCAGTCCCATCGCATGGCATCTCTCGTCGAAGACCTGCTGGCCTTGGCGGCGCTCGATGCGCTCCCGCCGCCGCCGCCCACCACCGTGGATCTGACCGGCATCGTGGCCGGGGCGGCACGCAGTCAGCAGCGGATGGGCGAAAAGATCGAGTTGGATGTCGCGCCGGGGGTAGAGGTGGTCGGCGACGGAGCGGCGCTCGAACGACTCGTGCGCATCCTGGTCGACAACGCCGTGAAGCACGGGGAGCCGCCGTTCGAGGTGCGACTGGCCGGCACCGACGCCGGGGCGGTGTTGACGGTGGCAGATCGTGGACCGGGGTTCCCACCTGACGAGTTGGAACGGGTCTTCGATCGATTCCATCGCGCCGACCCGGCCCGTACCAGCGAGGGAGCCGGCCTGGGGTTGTCGATCGCGCAGCGAACGGCCGAGCGACATGGAGGGACCATCCGCGCCGTCAACCGACCCGACGGCGGCGCCACGATCGTGGTCACGATTCCGCAGGCCGGTTGACCTTCTCACCGGAGTCTCATCTGCGACCAATGTCCGCCCAACGCGACGGCCCGAACGTGGCTACATGGATACGACTCAGACCTGGACCACCGTTCGTTTCATGCTGCTCATCCAAGGGGCGATCTTCGTCACCTCGACCATCGAGTCGCTGTTCGCGCTCAGTATGGGCCCGCTCGGGGCGATCACCGTGGCACTCACCGCCGGGTTGGCTGCGTGGACGCTCCGGTTGGCTACGCGCGCCGGAGGAGGACACGGTCGGCGGTCGATCCGCCTGACCCAATGGGCTCTGCTGGGGTGGGCCGGCGTCGATACGGCGCTGGCCATGGCGATGGCTGGACGACTGCTCGAACCGGTACCCCTCCTCACGCGCGTCGTGTTGCCGATCGTCATTCTGCGTCTCAGCCGCACTCGCTCGCCCGCTCCGCCGATCCTCCCGAAGGAGTACGCCACATGAACGTCGAATACATAGGATCGCCGCTCTATGGGATGGTCGAGGAACACGAACTCGCTGTCCTGTTCGCCATCGTGGGACTCGTCGCCGCCCTCGTGCTGCGAGCCATGGTTCGGCGTGGATCGGTTCGAGCAACCGACATCACCGCTTCCTTCCGAGCCCTCAGAGCACGGGACCGCGTGGTCGCCGCCTCGCTGGTGTTCTCTGGCCTCGTTCACGCC
>JBFKPQ010000202.1:0-4135 GCA_041628225.1 Acidimicrobiia bacterium
CACCGATCGTGAGTTCAACCGACGTTCAGGACCCCTGCCTACCTTTGAGCCCGCAAGCCGAACAAGGGGGCCCGAAATGTCTGTCCGCCTGTCCACACGTCCTGCGCTGATGCTCGTGTCACTCGTGATGCTGGTGGCCGCCTGTGGCGGTGACGCTTCCACCGACGTCGCCGCCACGCCCGACGCCACGCTCGACACCGAGGCTCTCCAGCAGGATGCCGAAGCGACCGCGGCCACACTCGCCGAGAACCTCACGGAGTCACTCGAGGGCCAGCAGGCCGCCGCCGGTGGCGGATCGGCCACGTTGACGGTCGGCGATCAGACCTGGACGTTCAACGGGGCGTTGTGCGCCTTCGGGGAAGAGATGATCGGCCAGGAAGGCGCGGTCTTCAACCTGTCGTCGATCCAGGACGGTCTCCAGCTCTACGTGTCGATCGACAGCTTCGGCCATTCGATCACACTCAACGACATCGCCAACTTCCAGGACCCCTCCGTGGATCTCGAAGCCAGCGGCTTCTCGGCATCGATGGCCGGGACGTCGGAAGAGTTCGTGGAACTCGACGGCGGTCACGTGGAAGCGACCGCGCCGTTCATCGACGACCTCACCGACAGCCTCGACCCGATCGAGGGCACCCTCGTCGCCGACTGTCCGTGAGCGCCTAGGGCGCCAGTTGCGAGTACGACCCGTAGTGGTGGATGGCCAGTCCGCCATAGCCTGACGTGCCTGAGAACGCCGCAGTCACGATGGCGAGTTGTTCCTCCATGTAGGTGCGACCCTCTTCGGCGAAGGTGACCTTGTCGAGGCTCGCCGGGCCCGTCTCGACACCGACGATGAACGTGCGGCCCATCGACGCGGCGAGGTCCGCCTCGTACGCCGAGTGCGCCACGATGCCGTCCGAGCCGTTCGCCTGATCGCGGTAGGCCATCACGACGATACCGTCGGTCGACTCGAGCACCTCGCCCACGAGCGTGTTGCGTTTGACCTTGATCTCGTCGAACCAGAACGGGACGGCCGCGATCACCGGCAGGCTGTCCGCCGCCCCGGACGCCGAGTCGAGCCCCGACAAGAACGATCGGATGAGACGGTTCTGCTTCTTGGTGCCCCAGTCGGGGTGCAGGTACGGCTCGACGTCGAACACGACGCCGTCGAAGCCACCGTGGGCCACCACCTCGTCGACCCACGATGTCCACGTCGCGGACTGCTTCGCCCACGCCGGGTCGCCGGCCATGGCGTGCACCGCGAGCCCAACTGCGTGCGCGTCCGACACGAAGGCGGCGTAGGTGGCGTCGTCTGAGAATCCGGGGCCGGTGTGCAGGTAGATATCGGTGATGCCGTTGGCGACCGCGAAGTCGATGATCGACTGCGACGGGGCGTCCCATACCCACAATGCTCGCTCATTCGAGGCGATGGCCGGCACCGCCGTTCCCACGACCAGCCCGACCACCAGCACGATCGACCACGCAACTCGTCGCATCACAAATCTCCCAACACCACCCTAGGGCAGACCACTCTACGTCGCCATCACCTCGATTTCGACCACTTTTCGCGTTTTCTGGGGTGGGCTAGGTTCGAGTCATGGACATCGAGATTCGCCCGATGACAGCCGACGAGTGGGAGCTGTTCCGGGACCTGCGACTGCGTGCACTGCTCGACGCACCGGATGCGTTTCGCGGGACCCACGACCAGGAATCACAGCGGTCCGACGCCGAGTGGCAGGACATGCTGACCCGAACCGCCGAACATCCCGACGGCGAGATGTTCGTGGCGACCCTCGATGGCGTGCCCGCCGGAACCATGTTCGTGCGGGTCGACCGCGCCGAAGGCGTGGCTCATGTCGGCGCGATGTGGGTGGCTCCCGAGGCCCGACGCGGCGGGCTCGGCCGGCGACTCCTCGAGGCTGCGGACCGGTTCGCCAATGACGCCGGCATGGCGACCATCGAGCTGGCTGTGACCCACGACAACGGACCCGCCGAGCTTCTCTATGACGCCGCCGGGTTCAAACCGACGGGACGATCCGAGCCGCTGCGCGAAGGGTCGGCGCTCGAAGTCCACTGGCTCCGTCGGAGTCTCGCCGACTGAGCGTGCGAGGATGGCGGCCGTGCGCGCCCGAACCGTCGTCACCGCCGCCATCGCCGCAGCAGGGCTGGCAGCAGTTGTCGCCGTCCGGCGTGAGGCGGATCGGATCGCCGCACGACCGGGCACGTCGCTGCAGTCGATCGACCTCGGACCGAAACGCACCCACATCATCACGACCCACGACGGTGCCACGCTCCATGTCCACGAGTTCGGCGATCCCGACGCCCCGCCGGTGGTACTCGCTCACGGGATGGTGCTGCGCTGGTGGGTGTGGAATGGCGTCATCGCTCGCCTCGCTCCCGATCACCGGGTCATCGCCTACGACTTGCGGGGACACGGCGACTCCACGTTGGGCAGCGACGGCCTCACCGTCGAGGCCTGCGCGGCAGACCTGGCCGCAGTGATCGACCACCTCGGCGTGCGAGGTGTAACGGTCGCCGGGTACTCCATGGGAGGTATGGCCTTGGGACGTCTCCTGGTCGACGTGCCGCCGGTGGCCGAACGAATCACGGCCGCGGTGTTCGTCGCGACCGCTGGGGGAACGCCGTCTTTCGGAGGTCCCGACCGTCGCACACCATCCCGGAGGCGGTTGCCGGCCGAACTCTTCGATCTCATCGTTCGCACTCCCGGCATCGACTTCGTTCGCCGACCCGGCGCCATGGCGCGCGTCGCGCTCGCCCGGGTGAGCTTCGGCGACCGGCCGTCGGCTGCCGAAATCGACGACCTCCAGGTGATGTATGCATCGGCGCCGCCCGAGATCGCGGCCGCCGCCTTGCATAGCGTGGCCGACTACGACATCGAAGACCGGCTGCACCAGGTATCCATCCCAGCCGTCGTGGTGATCGGCACCCACGACTGGCTCGTTGCGCCATCGCATTCGCGCCGACTCGCCGAGTTGCTCCCCGACTCCCAACTCGAGGAGGTGGCGGGTGCCGGCCACGCCGTCGTCATCGAACGACCCGACGCCGTCGCACACGCCATCCGCAGAGTGACGGTGTCGTCGGCGGTGTGAGCCTGAGACGCGACTGCTGGCGAAATGGCGGCCCTTCAGGACGGCATCCGCACGGCGACCGTTCGATCGACGACCCCGGCCAAGGTGGCGGGCGTAACGGCCGACGAATTGGACGCCCACGCGCTGTCGGCTGTGGCGAGTGCCCGTGGACGCGACCGCCGCCCCGTGGGCGACGGCTAGCGGAGCGTCTCGCTCCAGGTTCGATCGTCGAACCGCTGCACCTCGATGAGGTGACCGTCGGGATCGCGCAGGAAGGCGTGATAGATGCCGAACTGGTCGTTGTGGACTGGTTCCTTCTCGAAGGTGACCCCGGCATCGGCGAGCCGGGAACAGAACTCGTCTACGTCGTCACGGACCAGCGTGAGGATCACGCCACTCCGCGACACAGGTCGCTGACCTGCCTCGCAGATCCCGACGAATCCACCGGGTGCCACACGGTAGATCCGGCAGGTGCCTTGGTCGGTGACGAGCGGCAATTCGAGCGCTTCTCCATAGAAGGCGCTCGAGCGGTTGAGATCGGTGACGGTCAGAAAGGTGATCAACGCGTCGTTCATGACAGTCCCAACTGGCGGAGGCGTACCTCGACGAGTCGACGCACCAAATCGTCCGGGAGAGGCACGTCGATGGGGAACCGAAGCGTGCCCTTGTCCCAGTCGTAGCCGTCGAGCTGGTCGGCGAGTTCGGGAATCACCGAACCCGAATGGGGGAAGTAGCTGCAGTGCCGCTTGAAGTGGGCGTATCCGGCGACCGCTTTGTTGGAGACCTTGACGGCGGGCATGTTGTACGAGATGGTCTCGACGGCGTCGGGGAGCAGGACCTGCAGCGTCTCCCGCAGTGCGCGGAGGGTGGTGCCGTGCGGCTCCGGAGCGGCCTCGAGGTACTCATCGACGGTCACTCGATCACGCTACTCCTCGGGGGCGTAACGTGGGTCAGGTCGAAGGAGGCACGATGGGTAGGCGCATGGCGGGGCGGCGCCATCGGTCGAGGCTCGTGAGTCACAACGAAGCGCGCCGCGGCATCTATCTCGACTTCGAAGGGCGAATCGA
>JBFKPQ010000203.1:0-4101 GCA_041628225.1 Acidimicrobiia bacterium
CGCGAGCGAAACGAGTACATCATGGCGGTCGAGATGTTGCGCGGCCCCGACCACATCGACACGCGACGGGGCTCAGCCACTCAGCGACTCCGTGCCGACCCGCGCAAGGTAGAGGGCACGCAAGCGCATCGTCACCGGTCCGGGCACCTCCCCCAGGGTGTTCCCATCGATTGCCAGCACCGGTGTGACACCGCCGAACGTGCCCGTGACGAAGGCCTCGGTGGCAGCGCGAACGTCGTCGATGGTGAAGTCGGCCAGGTGGACCGGTATCGAGGCGATTCGGCAGAGTTCGATCACCACGCCGCGCGTGATGCCCGGCAGACAGTCGCGGCCCGTCGACGTCCAGACCTCGCCGTCTCTGACCATGAAGAAGTTCGTCGCGTTGCACGTCGACACGTATCCGTCGGTGTTGAGCATCAGGGCCTCGTCGGCGCCGTTGGCCTGCGCTTCCAAGAGCGCCAAGACCTCGTGGAGTTTCGAGTGGCAGTTCAGACGCTGGTCCAAGGTTTCCGGCGGAGGTCGTCGCACCGACGAGGTAGCCAGCGTCACGCCCGGCGACCCGGCTGTATCGGCTCGCTTGTACTCGGCGATGATCACGATCGTCGGTCCTGATTCGAGGTTCTCGGGGTGTTGGGACGGCGTCTTCTTGCGCCCCCGGGACACCATCAACCGAAGGTGAACGCCGTCCGTCATGCCGTTCACCTCGCAGACCCGATACAGCAGGTCGATCAGTTCCTGGCGGGCCGGGAGCGCGATGCTCGTGACCTCCGACGCGGCATACAGGCGGTCGAGATGTCGGTTCAAGAAGACGATGGAGCCGTCGTGGAGGCGCATCCCCTCCCAGATCCCATCGCCGACGAGAAAGGCCGAATCGAACACGGAGATCTTCGCGTCCGGCCGCCGAACGAACTCGCCATCCACATAGATCAGGATGTCGTCGTTGCGCGCATCCGGGTGCGCTCGGTGGGTCGACGGCATGCGCTGCAGCGTACTCAATCCGTCAACGACAGCCCTGTCGGCATCGGGTCGGCGCGTTGCGGGCCCGTTGGCAACGAATGCGAGAGCACCGCGCATGACGCCGGAGCGTTCACGCATCTAGCCTGACGATCCGAGGAGGACGCGATGACCACCAATGCCGACCTGTTCGCCCGGCGCATGGCCGTCATGCCGAGCTGGCTGACGACGTACTACGACCCTCCGATCTCGATCGAGCGCGGCGAAGGGTGCCGGGTGTGGGATGTGGAGGGAACCGAGTACCTCGACTTCTTCGGAGGCATCCTCACCACGATGATCGGCCACAACGTGCTGGAGGTCACCGACGCGATTCGCGAACAGGCCGGCAAGGTGTTGCACACGTCGACGCTCTACCTGTCCGAGCCGGCCATCGAGCTGGCCGAGCGGATCGCCGCTCTGTCGGGCATTCCCAACGCCAAGGTGTGGCTGACCACCTCGGGCACCGAGGCCAACGATGCGGCCATTCTGCTCGCCACGTCGTACCGTCGGTCGAATGAGGTTCTGGCGATGCGGAACAGCTACCACGGGAAGTCGTTCACGGCGATCGCCCTCACGAGCCACCGATCCTGGTCACCCACCAGCCTGTCAGGCCTGAACGTCAGCTTCGTTCAGGGCGGGTACCGGCTTCGGTCGCCCTTTCGAACCTTCGCCGATGCCGAGTTCATCGATGCCTGTGTCGCCGACCTCGAGCAGGTCATCGACATGATGACGGCGGGCGACGTGGCCGCTTTGATCGCCGAGCCGATCCAGGGTGTCGGTGGGTTCGCCACGCCCCCCGACGGGATGTTCGGAGCCATGAAGAAGGTGCTCGACGACCACGGCATCCTGTTCATCTCCGACGAGGTCCAGACGGGATGGGGCCGGACCGGCGAGCACTTCTGGGGTTACCAGGCCCACGGGATCGTTCCAGACATCCTGACGTTCGCCAAGGGCGTCGGGAACGGCATCACGCTCGGCGGTGTGGTGGCGCGCGCCGAGATCATGGACTCGTTGCGAGCCAACCATGTCTCGACGTTCGGCGGTAACCCCTTGTCGGCGGCCGCCGGCAACGCCACCCTCCAGTACGTCGTCGACCACGATCTGCAGGCCAACGCCCTCGCCATGGGCACTCGCCTCACCGAGGGCCTACAGCCGGTCGTCGACCGCACGCCATGGATCGCCGAGCTCCGCGGCAAAGGGCTCATGCAGGCGATCGAGATCGTGCAACCCGGAGGGGAAGCGGCCGACAAACCGAGGTGTGCCGCCTTGTCGCAGGCGGCCCGCGATCGCGGTCTCCTCGTCGGAGCAGGAGGGCTGTACGGGAATGTGATCAGGATCACGCCTCCGCTCACCGTGACCGCCGCCGAGATCGACGAGGCGGTCGCCATCCTCACCGACGCGGTCGCAGCCGTCGCCTCGTGAGCGTCGGGTCCGACCTCTTCGACCCCCTGGCGGAGCCGTTCCGAATCGACGGTGACCGTAGTGAGGCGGTCGTTCTCACCCACGGATTCACGGGCACACCGGCCGCCTTCCGACCTCTGGCGGAACACTTGGCTGAGCACGGCTACACGGTGGTCGCCCCGCTTCTGGCCGGTCATGGGACGACCATCGAAGACATGGGCGACACCGGAGCGGAGGACTGGTTGTCGACGCTCCGTGACGCCGTCCGCTCCGTCGCCGATCATCGCCGAGTGCATCTGGTGGGCATCTCGATGGGTGGCCTCCTTTCGATCCACGTTGCCGCCGACCTGCGGCCGGCGTCGCTTACCGTCATCAACTCGCCGGTCCGCTTTCGGAGCCGGCAGGCGTATCTGGCACCGTTCCTCCATCGTCTCCGGCCCCTGGTGCTCTGGGAGGCCTCGGAGCCCGATCTCGATGCGGAGGTCCGGCCTCTGTGGTTGACGTACCCCGGATTTCCCACCCACACGATGCGCGATCTGGTGTCGCTGGCGATGTCCGCGCCCCGTCGAGCACGAACGCTGGGCATCCCTGCGCTGGTGATCCAATCCCGGACCGACGAATCCGTGCATCCCTCCAGCGGCGAGATTCTCGCTCGAAGCCTTCGATGCCGGATCGTCTGGCTCGAGGACTCTCTCCACATGTCGCTCCTCGATCGGGAACGGCACATCATCCACGACGCCGTCCTCGAGCGGGTCACAACGGCCTGAGCCGTAGCCGGTCTGAAGGCGGGAACGTCAGGTCATCGAGCGGCCGGGGGGCGTCAGGGTTGGACCGCGGCCAGAATGGGCCCGTGCCCACCAACGTCACACCCGAGTTTCGGAAGGCGCAGGTAGCGTTTCGAAAGGCACGCGAACCGCGCGAACGTCTCGATCTGCTCCACGAGATGCTGAGGCTCCTTCCGAAACACAAAGGGACCGAGCATCTGCAGGCGGACATCCGGTCTCGAATCAAGGACCTGACCGAGGAGCTGAGCGGCCCGAAGAAGGGCGGTGTGCGCCGTGGGCCACAGACCTCGTTCCGGGTGGAGGGGGCAGCTCAGATCGCACTCGTCGGTGCCCCGAATGCCGGCAAGTCGGCGCTCCACGCTCGCCTGACCGGATCGCATGCCGAGTCGGCCGCCTACCCGTTCGCGTCGGCTTGGCCGGTTCCCGGCATGTTCCCGCACGACGATGTGGCCTTCCAACTCATCGACGTGCCGTCCTTGTCACCCATCCATCCGTACGCCCATCTCACCAACACGATGCAGACCGCAGACGGATGTCTGCTGGTCGTCGACCTCAGCGATCCCACGTGTGTCGAGGCCACGGCCGCCGCCATCGAGATGCTGGCGGAACGGCGAATCGAACTCGTCGGCGTCTGGCCACACGGTCTCGAGGTTGGAGCCGAGCCCGACGACATCTTCGCCGTCCGCCTCCCGACGGTCCTGGTTGCCACGAAAGCCGACCTCGTCGACGAACCGATCGAGCAGGCCAAGGTCCTCGAGGAACTGATCGGGATCTCGCTGCCGACTCTGGCCGTTTCGGCGGTGACCGGGTCCGGAACCGACGACTTGGGCCGCTGGTTGTTCGAGCACCTCGGCGTCGTGCGTGTGTACACGAAGCTGCCCGGCAAGCCCGCCGACTCCACCAATCCCTTCGCGATGCGCCG
>JBFKPQ010000204.1:0-4098 GCA_041628225.1 Acidimicrobiia bacterium
GGCTGTCATCGACGACAACCTGACGGAGTCGCGCATCGAAGCCGAGCGCATGGCCGAGGCGGCTCGCGTCTTCGACGCCCTGGTGCCCGTCGACCTCGATACGGGCCGACCCGACGCGCTTCGGACGAAATTCGAATCCCTCGAAACGCAAGCGGACGAAGTCACCTCCGAGCTCGAGGCGATGCTGGCCTCGCCCGAGGGTGGGTTGTCGATTCCGCTGGTCCAGGTCGACGCACTCCGTGGACGCCTGGCGGCGGGAACGCTGCTCGTGGATCAGCTCGCTGGTGAACTGGAGGCCGCATCCGTCGAGCTCGACGAAGCCGCGCGCCGTCTTCGCCGAATCATCCACCTGGCCGCGGCCGCGGGGTTGCTGCTCACCGCTTGGTTTGCGGCCGGCCAGTGGGCGCTCGCCACCGCCGATCGAACGTCAGTGGAGGTCTGACCCCGGCACCTCGGGGTGGACCACCCGCTCGCCGTGCGTGTGTCGGCCACCCACCGGCAGGTGCGCAGGGTCATCGACATACACCCGGCCTTCCTCGATCCGCACGCCGCGCATTCCGTAGGCCTCCGTCAGATACGTCGGGGTGAGCACATCGGCGGCATCTCCGGACGCCACCACACGGCCGCTCAGCAACAACACATGATCGGCTGCTGCCGCCTCCGACAGATCGTGCGTCGTCATGATGACCGTCCTGCCGTCGGCCACTGCGGCAGTGATCACCTGTTCGACGATTGCCTCGGAGACGACATCGAGGCCCGTGTGTGGCTCGTCGAGCAGCAGAAGGTCGTGATCCTGTGCGAGCCCTTGCGCGATGTACACGCGTTGGCGTTCGCCACCGGAGAGTTCGGTGAGCTGCCGGCCGGCCAAGTCGGTCAACTCCATCACCCGTAAGGCGTCGGACACCGCATGTTTGTCTGCCTGGCCCGGACGGCCGACCCATCCCGTCGACGGATAGCGGCCCATCCCGACGACCTCGCGGACGGTCACGGGCATGGCTTCGTTCAGCTTCGTCGACTGCAGCACGAGGGCAACCCGATCGACCGTCGGCGGGCCGCCGAAGACCTCGAGCCGACCGCTGGACGGAGCTCGGAGTCCTGCGATTCCGGCCAGCAGGGTCGACTTGCCAGACCCGTTCGGTCCGATGACAGACGTTCGTGACGCGCGGGGAACCGTGAACGTCGACCGGTCGAGGGCGAGGTGCGTTCCGCGGTGAAACGAAACGTCGTGCGCGACGACAGCACTCATCGACACGTTGAACACACGCCTTCGATGTCGAGTGTGTGTCCTTTCGCGACGAAATCGGCTGCGGTGAGGATGTCGCCGACCACCTCGTGGATCCGTCGCTCGTCGGTCTCGTCGAGGGTGAAGTCTTCGACCCCTCCGCACGCCGAGCACACGAGGTGATGGTGATGGCCCGCGATCCACTCGGCGAGCTCGTAACGAGTGATGGACCCGTGGTGCGGGGCCGCTACTCCAGCCGACTCGAGAACCGTCAACGTCCGGTACAGCGAGGACACGGGTACGGCAGCTCCGATGGTCTCCGACAGGTCGGCGGCGGACTGCGGACCCGGTGCCGCCTCGAGAGCCGCTACGACGCGCCGACGGGCGGCCGTGTACCGGTGACCGGCTTGTGTCAGCCGCTCTTCGACCAGTCGATCCACCGTGGTAAGGTTCACGTCATGAGAATAAGAATGGTTCTCATTCTTGTCAACGTGGTCCTGTTGGCGGCAGGCTGCGCGACATCCCAAGACGAGCCCGCCCGTGTCCTGGCCACGACGTCCATCCTCGGCGATGTGACCGAGCGCTTGCTGGCCGGGTCCGGCGTAGAGGTCGACGTCCTCATCCCGGACGGCGCCTCACCGCACGACTACCAGCTGACCCCCCAGGAGGTCGCGGCCATCGCCACGGCCGAAGTGGTCGTCACGAACGGCTTGGACCTGGAGCATGAGATCGGCGACATCATCGATACGCAAGCGGAGGGTCGTGTCATCGTTGCCGGCGACTTCGTCGACACGTTGCCGATCGCAGGCGGAACGGTTCCCGACCCGCACTTCTGGATGGATCCGGTACGCATGCAGGCGGTGGTGGCGGGCATCTCCGCGGCGTTGGTCGATGCGCTGCCCGATCACGCCGACGGCATCGCGACCAGCGAACGGTTCGTCGTGGCAGAACTCGCCGACCTCGATACCGAGGTACGAACGACGCTCGGCGTCGTGCCGACCGATTCCCGCCGCCTCATCACGAACCACGACGGACTCGGCTACCTAGCCGACCGATACGACTTGACCATCGTCGCTTCGATCCTGCCGTCCGATCAATCTTCTCCGTCGCCCGCCGATCTGGCCGCCGTCGAATCGTTGCTCGCCGAACTTCCCGATCCTGTCGTGTTCGTCGATACGACCGAGTCCGATGAGCTTGCCCGGCTGCTCGCCGAGGACACCGGAGCCACGGTCGTCGAGCTGACGATCGCACAGGTCGAAGCAGGGGGCTATGTCGAGATGATGCGGAGGACCGCCCAACAGGTCGCCGGAGCACTGGCACCGTGATCGACTGGCTCATCGAACCGTTCACCCATCCTTTCATGCAGCGGGCGATGACAGGTGCCGTTCTCGCCGCACTGACCACGTCGGTGACGGGCACATGGGTCATCCTGCGCGGTATGTCCTTTCTGGGAGATGCCCTCGTACACGGTGTCATCCCCGGAATCGCACTGGCCGCGGTGCTGGGCTTTTCTCCCGTCCTCGGCGCGGTGATCGCCGCCTTGGTGATGATCGGCGGCATCAACCTGATCCACCGTCAGACGGCCTTCTCGGAGGACACCGGCATCGGGCTGCTCTTCGTGGGCATGCTCGCCCTGGGGGTCTTGATCGTTTCGGCCGCCGCGGTGCCGGCAGCCAACCTCGAGCGGATCCTCTTCGGCGATGCGCTCGGGGTGCGGGCCACAGACCTGCCCTGGTTGGCCGGGTCCGTCGCAGCCGTCCTGGCCGTGTCGGCCGTGTTCTATCGTCCGTTCCTGGCCTTGTCGTTCAACGAGGCAAAGGCCGAACTGCTGGGCCTGCGTCCGCGCCTGGCGCACATCGCCATGCTGGCGCTGATCACGGTTTCGATCGTGGCGTCGTTTCAATCGGTCGGCACGCTCCTGGTGTTCGCGCTGCTCGTCGCCCCTCCGGCGACGGCCGCCCTGCTCGTGCGCCGCGTGCCCGCGATGATGGCCGTCTCCGCCGCCATCGGGACCGTTTCCGTCATCGGAGGCCTGCTCGTGGCCTACCACGCCGGAACGTCCGGATCGGCGACCATGGCCCTGATGCCGGTGATCGGGTTCTTCGTCGTGCTCGCCATCCGCAGCCGACGGCCCCGCCGAACCGACCAGGATCATTCGACCGCTAGCGTTGCCGGGTGAAACCGGGCAACACGCCTCTCGTGGAGTTCGCCAATCTGGCACCGGCCGGCACCCGCCTCTTCGCCAAGCTCGAGTGGTACAACCCGACCGGATCGATCAAAGACCGACCCGCCTGGTTCATGTTCCAAAATGCCCGCGAGAACGGCCTCCTGCCTTCCGGGAAGCCGTTGATCGAGGCGACGTCGGGAAACACCGGCATCGGCCTGGCACGCTTGGCCCTCCTCCACGGCTATCCCATGGTGATTTGCCTGCCGACAGCCGCCACGGAAGAACGCAAGCAGCTGCTCCGCGCCTATGGTGCCGAACTCATCGAAGTCGAGGGCGGTCCGAACGAGGCCATCGCCCATGCCAAAGAACTCGTCGCCGAAGGGCACGGCCACATGTGTTACCAGTACGGCAACCGGTGGAATCCGTACGCTCACTTCTTCGGGACGTCGCTCGAGATCGTGCGGGATTGGCCGCTCGCGGCCCCGCCCGACCACCTCTACGCCGCCTATGGAACCGGCGGGACCCTGACCGGCAACAGTCGGGGCCTTCGGGCAGTTTGGGATGGAATCGTGATCCACTCGGTCGAACCGTTCGTCGAAGATCCGATCGGCGGAATGCGCAGCCAGGACGATCCGTTTCAACCTCCGGTTGCCGACCTCTCCTTGGTGGATGATCGGACCGAGGTGTCGTCGACGACGGCCCAGGAGAC
>JBFKPQ010000205.1:0-4084 GCA_041628225.1 Acidimicrobiia bacterium
AGAGCGTGCCGTCGGGGCCCATCGCCATGCCGTTGATGCCGTTGAAACCCCGATCCCGTGTGAACTCCGTCACGGTCCCGTCCACTGTCACCCGGTAGACGATCGAAAAGTTGTACGACTCCACCAACATGTCGCCGTCGTTCAAGAACACGATGCCCGTCGGTCCGTCGATACCCTCGGCGACCAGCTCGTACGTTCCGTCCAAGGCGATGCGGTACACCCGATCGCCCGCGTAGTCCGACTGATACAGGAGCCCGTCGGGCCCGAAGGTCGTCATCGTCAGCTGCTGGAAGTCCTCGGTTTGCACGAAGGGTTCGACCGTTCCATCGGGTGCCACCCGGAAGACGGTGTCGCCCTGCCGGGTTCGGGTACCGAAATCGGCCTGATACATGGTCCCGTCCGGTCCGACCGCCAACCCGCCCGTGGCCGCTTCGATGCCAGACGTGATGGTTTCGACCACCCATTCGTTCGAGACGGGATAGCCCAGCTGCTCGAGCGCGGAGGGTGAGGCCGTCGTGGTCGTCGGCGGCACGGTGGTCGTCGGCGGAGCGGTGGTCGTGATTGGTGGGGGAGGGGCCGTCGAGGCCGGTGCTGCTGCGGTCGTCCCGGCCGGCGTTCCGCCGCACGCCACGAGACCGGCCATGGTCACGACGAGCAAAGGTCGAGCCGCAGGGAACGCGGACCGCGGAGCGGCCCGCTTCATACGTCGGACTCCGGGGGCGACCAACCGGTCGCGACGGCCCAGTTGCGTGCCCCGACCATGATCAAATCCACGGCGGGGTCCTTCACGTCGTAGTAGGCATCCCAGTCGTCGGCGACATGGCGAGCGAGCTGGCGTTTGACTTCACCATACGCAGCGGCTGCTTCCGGATGGGCACGCAGGAAATCGCGGAAGAGAATGGGAAACCGCTGGTTGAAGCGGCCCTCCACCCGTACGTGCAGGTTGGCACGGCGTGGCACTTCGAGGCCGAACACCCGTTTCGCCAGGTCGGCTTTGGGCAGATCCATGCCAGGCGGGCAATGGTCGCTCGTATAGGGCTTCATGACCCAGCCCAGGGACTGCAGAGGCTCTACGAAGGCTTCGCCGGCGAGGTCGGCCACGGTCACCTGGATGTCGATGATGTCCTTGGCGGCCAGGCCCGGCACCGAGGTGCTCCCGATGTGATGGATCGCCCGCGCCCGCTCGGCGAGCGCCGCCCCGACCCTGGCGGCCAGCTCGTTGAACTCGCCAGGCCAGGCCGGCGAATAGTCGGCGACAACGATGTCCACCGGCGCCAGTCTGGCACGTTCGCAAACCACCGGGGTCGGGGCGGGTGCGCACCATCTGAGCTACTGATACCCTGCGAAGAGCACCACTTTGGAGGAACACCCATGCCCAATGCGGTCATCGTCGACGCCGTTCGGACGCCGGTCGGTCGTCGCGGCGGCAAGCTGAAAGACGTCCATCCGGTCGACCTCGCCTCCAAGCCGCTCGAGGCTCTCGTCGAACGCAATCAGCTCGACCCGGCACTGGTCGAGGACGTGATCATGGGGTGCGTCATGCAGACCGGCGAGCAGAGCCTCAACGTGGGTCGGAACGCGGCGCTCGCAGCCGGTTTCCCAGAGTCGGTCGTCGGAACGACCATCGATCGCCAGTGCGGATCGTCACAACAGTCTGCGCACTTCGCCGCCCAAGGCGTCATGGCGGGTGCGTATGACGTCGTCATCGCGGCCGGGATCGAGTCGATGACCCGTGTACCGATGGGCGTCACGGCGCAGCAGGGTCCCGGTTTTCCGTTCGGACCTTCGATGCTGGATCGGTACGACCATGGCCTGGTTCCACAAGGCATCTCGTCGGAGATGATCGCCAAGAAGTGGAGCCTGTCACGCCGGGAGCTCGACGAGCTGTCGCTCTTGTCGCACCAGCGTGCCGGCCGAGCCACCGAGGAAGGGCGCTTCGAAACCCAGATCGTGCCCGTCGAGGTGACGCACGAGGGCGGGGTGACCGAGATGATGACCGTCGACGAAGGCATCCGCTGGGACAGCACACTCGAGAAGCTCGGCTCGCTCAAGCCGGCGTTTCAAGAGGATGGCGTCGTGACTGCCGGCAATTCTTCACAGATCTCTGACGGCTCGGCGGCCGTCCTGATCATGAACGAGGACAAGGCCGAGCAACTCGGACTCGAGCCGATGGCCCGGTTCGTGTCGTTCTCGCTTGCCGGTGTCGACCCGGTCATGATGCTCACCGGTCCGATCCCCGCCACCACCAAGGTGCTCGATCGAGCCGAGTTGGCGATCGACGACATCGACCTGTTCGAGGTGAACGAGGCGTTCGCGACCGTCACCGCGGCCTGGCGCATCGAACATGGCGGAGACGACCCGGCCGCCCTGTGGGAGCGCACCAATGTGAATGGCGGCGCTATCGCGCTCGGCCATCCGCTGGGCGCGTCCGGAGCGCGCTTGCTGACGACGCTCGTGCACGAACTCGTCCGTTCCGGAGGCCGCTACGGCCTCCAAACGATGTGCGAGGGTGGCGGCATGGCCAATGGCCTGATCATCGAGCGGGTCTGAAGGGGACTCCGACCCCATAGACTGAGGTCGTGTTCTTCAAGATCCTCATCGCGATCGCCATCGGATATCTGATCTGGCGTGTCTCGACCGAGGTCATCCGCATGCTCGCCACGGCACCCCCGGAGCCGGATCCGTTGGACGTGATCGACACCTACGAACATTTCCGGTGTTCGGTGTGTGGGACGGAAGTCACGATGACGATTCGCTCGAGTACCGAAGAGGCGCATCCCCGCCACTGTCGAGAGGAGATGACCCTCGTCTGGCGTCCCGTCTGAGTTACACCGGTGTGATTATCCACCTGTGGTGGAAAAACCTGTGGACAACTCAGTGGTAGTTGGTCGTCATGAAGAACCCGGCGGCGATGCCGACCAGGCCGGCCACCAGAAACAGCCGATCCAACGTGAAGATGTAATAGATGAGTACGGACACCACGCCGAGAGCCATCAGGCCGAACATGGTCCACACGTACCAGGCCGGGGATTCGGCGTGGGTCTCCTTCTTGCGGGGTGGCCGGTTGACCGTGGCCTTTTTGCGGCCCTTCGAGACTGGCATGGGACCGCAGGATAGCGGTACGGGCTGGGATGGTCGTTCCGGTTCGTCGGTCCTAGGCTGACGGCCATGCGCGTGCTGGTCGTCGACAACTACGACTCGTTCACCTACAACCTCGTCCAGTACCTCGGCGAGCTGGGGGCCGAACCGGTCGTGATCCGCAACGACGAAGCCTCGCCGGCCGAAGCCGCCCAGTACCGGGCCGACCGGCTACTCATCTCGCCGGGCCCCGGACGACCCGAAGACGCAGGCTCGTCCATCGAGTTCATCAAGACCATGGGTATGGACATGCCAACGCTGGGAGTCTGCCTGGGACACCAGGCCATCACGGTGGCATTTGGCGGCACGGTCGACCTCGCGCCCGAACCGAAGCATGGCAAGACCTCCTCGGTACAGCACGACGACCGCGGCATCTTCGCCGGGCTCGTGAATCCTTTCACCGCGACGCGCTACCACTCGTTGGCGGCCGTCGAACTGCCAGACGAGCTCGAACAGTGTGCGTGGAGCATCGAAGACGGGGTCGTGCAAGGGATCCGGCATACGAGCCTTCCGATCCATGGCGTGCAGTTTCATCCCGAGAGCATCTTGACCTCGGAGGGCAAGGCTCTCCTCGCCAACTTCCTCAGCTGACGATCGCCCACACACCGTCGGGTCGAAGAATGACGGTGCCTTCGCGTTCCAGTCGCGAGACGGCCGTCTGCAGCCGCTCCACGTCGACGCCCGTGGCGGTCGCCAGTTCCTCGAGCCGAGCCGGTGCGCCCACGAGTGCCCGCAACGCAGCTCCCCGCGCCTGTCGAACCGATCCCTCGAACCGGCCTTGCCTGGCCGGGGGCTCATAGATGGATGCGTCGCGGCAGTCGGCCGTCACCGGACACGCCTCGCAATCGGGTGTCGGGCGGCAGATGAGGGCCGCCAGATCCATCATCGCCTGATTCCAGCGATCGGCGACGCCGTCGGGGAGCGCCGCGGTCGCGGCTTCGCGCAA
>JBFKPQ010000206.1:0-4072 GCA_041628225.1 Acidimicrobiia bacterium
AACGCCTTGCAAGACGTGCGGGTGGCTCCCGACGACGAGGTCGGCACCGGCGTCTACGAACACCCTGGCCAGTCGACGCTGCAGCTCGTTCGGACACGGTTGCTTCTCCGTGCCCCAATGCACGAGCACGACCACGAGGTCGGATGATCCGGCTGCCTCCGTGATGGCCTGCCGGACCAGATCGAGATGGCGGTCATAGGCCGACGCCAAGCCGATGCGGCCCGGACCCGCCATCCACGACGTGTTCGGCAACACCCGCGAGATCCCGACGAATGCCACGGTGGCGTCACCCACCTCGACCACATGCGGGCCGTAGGCATCTGCCTCCATGCCGGCACCCACCCATCCGACCTGGGCTGCATCGAGCACCTCGATCGTGCGGGCCAGCCCGCCGAGGCCGAGGTCCAGACTGTGGTTGTTGGCGAGCGAAACGATGTCGATACCGGCTTCGGCCAGCAGGTCGCCCGACACGGGCGGCGACCGGAAGACGTATTCCTTGTCGGCTTCGGTTCCGACACCCGGTTCGGCGATCGCCGTTTCGAGGTTGGCCACCGCCAGGTCGGCATCCGTCAGCAGCGTGGCGATCGCGCCGAACGGGTCCCGGTCCGCCAAGCCATGCGTGAAGGAGACGTCGCCACCGAATACCAGCACGATGCCAGATTCGGCCCCGACCGGGACCGACGTCGGGGTGGCTACGGTCGACGCCGGCAGGGGGCGCGTCGTCGATGGCGCAGGATCCTGGACAAAGGTGGCCGGCGGGACGGGCAGAGCCGGGTCGCCGCCACGACTGTTCCGTTCACCGACACCACAGGCGACGACCAGGGCGAGACAACAGATGACCCAACGCGGCACGGCCGGACGTTACCGACCGGGTCCCGCCGCATGGTGGATCCTCAGTTGGGTGCGATCACGGGAAGCCCAGCAGCCTGCCAGGCGTGGAAGCCACCGATCATGTCGCCGGCCCGCTCGAAACCCATGTCGGTCAGCAGAGCCGCCGCCCACAACGACGAGTAACCGTCGTTGCATACGAGCACGATATGCCGCGCCGGATCGGCGACCCTCGGGTCGGCGCGCTCACCCTCCGGGTCACAGCGCCACGGGAGCACCGACAACCGAATCTGCACCGAGTCTGGCAAGGATCCTTCGGCCTCGATGTCGGCGCGTTCTCGCAGATCGACCAGAACCGCGCCCTCGGCGGCCGCGGTCCGAGCCTCGGCCGGCGTGAGCCGGTGGACTCGGCTGGCCCACACGTCCATGTGGTCGGAGAGTGACATCGGCATCATGGGTCGGAGACCTGTTCGATCATCTCCCGCTTCAGAGCGGAGAGCTCCTGCGTCAACGATACGTGATATCGATGCGGATTGACGAGGCGACGGACACCGGGGTCCAGTCGGTCGATGTCGAGCTGGCGTCGATGCCGGGCTTCGTCGACGCCACCGTTCCCCCCGATGCTGCGACCCTCCGCCCACATCGGTTGCAGCAGGCGCTCGACCTCGCCGACCTGATCCGCTTCGAGTACCCGCTCGACGCCTGGTTGGGCGGGGTGTTTGAGCACCAACGGACGTTCTTCGAGCGTCTCATGGACGAGCGAGACGACGTCGGCGGTTGCCAGCCCGCGTCGGTCGTAGACCCGCCAAAGTGCCTTGCGACCGGGGTTCTGCATCTTGATGGGCGAATTCGACAGCTTGATGGCCGGTCGCCATGCGCCCGTGTCGTCGGCGACCGCCACCGCTTTGTACACCCCGTCGAAGCTGGAGTCGCCGTCCGATGTCACCATTCTCGAACCGACGCCGTAGACGAGGCGCGGCAGCAAAGCATCGGCATCGACCCCGTACCGCGGTGCCTCATCGACGATCTGGTTCCGGATCTGCCAGATGGTCAGCTCGTCGAGCTGACTGGAGAGGACGATGCGCGCCGAGTCGAATCCGGCCGCGTCGAGCATGGCGGCGGATCGGACCGCCAGGTGGGCCAGGTCGCCGGAGTCGAGCCTGATGCCGACGGGTTGATGCCCACGCCGCCGAAGCTCCTCGAACACCCGGATGGCATGGGGAACACCGGATTGCAGGGTGTCGATGGTGTCCACCAACAGCACACAGTCATCGGGGTACACGTCCGCAAACGCCCGAAAGGCCTCCAGTTCACCTCCGGCCACCGCCATGAACACCTGGATCATGGCGTGCCCGTGCGTCCCGGCCGACCGTGCGTTCAAGTCCAAGGCCGCTCCGAGGTTGGAGGTGGCCGAGGCGCCGCCGATGAGCGCCGCCCGCGTCGCGGCGTTTGCCCCCCAGGCAGGTGCTCGCCGCGCTCCGAATTCGAGCACGTCTCCGCCATGGGCGGATTCGACGACTCGCGAGGTCTTCGTGGCGATGAGCGAGGCGAAGTTGAGCTGATTCAAGAGCGGCGTCTCGGCGATCTGGGCGATCGCCAAAGGCCCCTCGACCACCGCGATCGGCGTGTTGGGATGGACTACGCGACCCTCCGGGACGGCCGCGACACGCATGGACGAGAACGACCCCGAGTCGGCCAGCCATCCGAGGAATTCGGGCCCGAACAGGCGGCTTCCATCCCCGGCCGGGACATGCGCCAGCGCCTCGAGGTCGGACGGCGTGATGCTGGTGGCTTCGAACCATTCGAGCAGTGGCCCCAAGCCGGCCGTGATCGCGTAGCCGGCCTGATGGTTCCCGTAGTCCGGATTGGCCCGGTAGAAGTAGTCGAACTGGGCGGGCCGTTCGGCGAGCCCGTGGGCGTGGTACAGCTGCGCCATGGTGAGTTGGTAGTGGTCGGTGAAGAGAAAGCCGGTGTGGTGCACACTTCGACCCTACGCCCGAGTGGGCGGCGGGTAGGGTTCGCACATGGACGCCTACGACCCTCGATCGGCGCTCGTCATCGTCGACATGCAGAACGACTTCGCCGATCCCAGCGGAAGTCTCAGCGTCCGCGGCGGCGACCAATTGGTCGGTTCGGTGAATGCCGAGATCATTCGTGCGACTTCGGGGGGAGGCTTCGTCGTCTACACCCAGGACTGGCACCCCGCCGTCACCCCCCACTTCGCCAAGGACGGGGGCATCTGGCCGGTGCATTGCGTCGCCGACAGCTGGGGCGCCGAGTTCCATCCGCGACTGGTGGTCGCCGGGCCATCGGTGCGAAAGGGTGTCGACGGCGAAGACGGGTATTCGGGTTTCACGGTGCGGCATCCCGAGACCGGCGCCGAGACCCCCACAGGGCTCGCCGCGCTGCTGCGCTCGCGCGTCATCGACCGGGTGGTGGTCGCCGGCCTCGCGTTGGACTACTGCGTCAAGGCCACGGCCCTGGACTCGGCCGCGGCCGGTTGGCCCACGACCGTACCCCGCCGCCTCACGGCAGCCGTCGACCTCGAGACGGGCGACGGTGAACGTGCGACCGAAGAGCTGGCCGAAGCGGGGGTGATCATCTCGTGAAGATCGAAGTCACGGCACACGGGCCGTATGAGGTGACCGGCGACGTTCCGCTCGTCCCTCGCACGCCGGTGTACACCGAGCACGGTGAACCGATCACCTGGAAAACCGAACCCCCGCTCGACCACGACGCCACCTACTACCTGTGCCGGTGCGGACAGTCGAACACGAAGCCGTTCTGCGACGGCTCGCATGCCTTCGCCAGGTTCGATGGTGCCGAAGCCGCTCCGACCACCGCCTCGGCTGACCGGGCCGAACGGTACGAGCGAACCGGCATTACGGTCACGAACGACGGCGAGCTGTGCGTCCACGCCGGATTCTGTGGCAACCGACTGACGAATTGGTACCGGATGCTCGCCGACGTCGACGACTCGGTGGTTCGCCTCCACCTCGTCGGCATGCTCGAGCATTGCCCCTCTGGAGCGCTCACGGTGGAGATCGACGGCGACGTCCTCGAACCCGATCATCCTGCTCAGATCTCGCCAGTCCCCGATGGCCCACTGTGGGTGACCGGATCGATCGAGATCGTCCGAGCCGACAGCGAACCGTTCGAGGTGCGTCCGCGGGTGACGTTGTGTCGCTGTGGAGCGTCGAAGACCAAGCCGCTGTGCGACGGAACCCACAAGGACATCGGATTC
>JBFKPQ010000207.1:0-4033 GCA_041628225.1 Acidimicrobiia bacterium
ATACGAGGTCCCCGCCACGGGCGAGCCTTGCTCCGTTACAGGGGCCGGGCGAGACCCGACGCCTAGGTGGAGCCCTTGGTCAATGTCTCGACCTCATCTTGGGCCGCGTCGAGCTTCGCTCGAGCCTTGGCGATCCGTCGCTTGACGTCTGCTGACAGCAAGCGAACCTCTTCCAACGCCGCCATCAGGTCGGCCTCCGAGTCACCGTTCGCAGCTAGTTTCTCGAGTCGCTCGTGCTCGGATTCGAGCGGTTGGAACTCCCGCTGGAGCGCCCGGAGTCGCGCGGTGGCGGCGTCGACACGTTCCTCGGCTGCGGTCAGTTCGAGGTGCCGTTCGCTCTCCGGGCCGGCCGACAGCTCGAAAGGCGCACCCGCCAGGACCGAGGCACTCGTCGGAAGGTGCGGTACCAAGTCGTCGAGCGGCAGCCCGAAGGGACCGATCAACTCGCCCCGTTGCACGCGCATCGGCAGGAACACGAAGGTGGCGTCGGCCGATACCTCGATCACCTTCGCGGGCGTCGCGGAGGTCACGGCGGTTGGTTCTCCGGGAATGCGGGCTTCTTCCAGCATGGTGCCCAACTCGGCCAGTGCCTCCGCCTCATCCGGCCCTTCCGTGATGACGCGGATCGTGGCCTTCGACCAGTCGCTGGTTCGGGTGAAGAGGTAGGCGGCCAGAAGCGCCACACGGCTGGCATCGTCGTCCTGCCACCACACGTCGATGCGTCGCTCCCTGCCCGGCATCGCCTGCAGGCGATCCCAACGATCTGGATCCGTCATCATCGACACGACATGAACACCGAGACGCCCGACTGCCTGGACGGCCAGCCGGTAGCCCCGTAGGTGACCCTCCTCCTGGTTTTCTGGCCAGCCGAACAGCACCGTGTTGGCCGAGAGCGGACCGAGGCCGAAAGACTGCACGATCACCGGTAGCGCCTCCATCGCATCGGCGGCCAGGACGGCTTTGCCGTGCACGGCCAGGCCCATCTCTTCGATCTGTGCCGACAGTTCTTGTTCCCGATGTTGCCGCTCTTTGCGGGCCAGAGCGCCGTCGCCGACCACGATCTCGACCGAGCCGATCATGCCGCTCTCACCCTCTAGCCACGATGCCATCAGAAGCAACCGGGCGCGGCGGACCGGATCGGCCGAGAACGCCAGGATCTGCGGCCGCCACGAGCGTGCGTTGCCGTTCTCGTTCTTCATCGCCTGGATGCTCTCGCGGGCACGTTGGAAGTAGTACGAGTGGCTGGCGTCGGCCCAGCGTTCCGGGCGGTCGGAGCGTCGGAGGTATTGATGGATCGCGCCGAGCACGAGGAGGGCCCCGAGGCCGGCGACGGGGTTGATCGCAAACATGGCTCCGAGACACCCGAAGGCGCCCACAAGACTGAGCCGCTTGTCGAACCAGCGGAAACGGGGGCGGAACGACGGACTCAACGCCCTCGCCTCGTAGTAGGTGGCGTAGTTCAAGAGCCCGTACGAGATCAGGAAGAACATCGACACCACCGGAGCGATGACGTTCAGGTCGCCGAGCGATACGGTCACGAGGCCGATCACCAACGAAAGGACCACGCCACGTCGCGGGTTGGCGGTCGGACCATGACCGGCTGCGAAGAAGGTCAGGGCCGGAAAGACGCGGTCTTTGGCGAGCGACTGCAGGATGCGGGGCGCCCCCAGGAACGACGCCATCGCCGACGACAGCGTCGCCGCGATCACACCGGCGTCGATCAGGGGCCCGACCGCAGCAACCGACCGCAAGGCGTTGGTGTCTTCGATGAGCGCTTGCGAGCTGGCGTTGCCGGCGAGCAGGACTGCGGCGGCGACGTAGACGACGGTGGAAACCCCGACGGCCGCGAACGTCCCAAGTGGCAAGCTGCGGCCCGGGTTCTTCAGATCGCCCGACATGCTCACACCCTGCGTGAACCCCGTGACGGCCGGAAAGAAAATGGCGAACACGGCCCAGAAGCTCAGGGAGCCGGCCGGGGCGCCGAGGCCCGCCCGGGCGACGTCGCCGTCGAAACCGGGAATCGCGCCCAGGAAGAACGAGGCCAGGGCGGCGATCAACAGTGCCATGACGCCGAACTGGAACTTGGTGGCTGCGTCCGCTCCCAGCCAGGCCAGGACGAACAGCGCACCGATCGCCGCAGCACCGATGGCCTGGGGAGCCCACGACGCTGACGCTCCAGCCATGGCGGCCACAGCCTCACCGAAACCCACGGCGTAGAAGGCGATCGACACGGATTGAGCGAGGAAGAGAACGGTGCCGATGGCGCCGCCGAACTCCACCCCCAACGTCCGCGAGATCATGTAGTAGTCGCCGCCGCCCTTCACCTCGATGTTGGTGGCGATCGCGGCCAGCGACACGCTTGTCAGCACCGAAACGGCTGTGGTGATGCCGATGATGATCAGGCCGCGCGTGAGGCCGGCGTTTCCGATCGAGAACCCCAACCGGAGGAAGAGGATGATGCCGAGAATCGTGAGGATGGACGGTGTGAAGACGCCCGTGAAGGTGCCCAACGTTCCGGCGGTCGTGGCCTTCTGCTCTACGGTTGTCGGCTGGCTCATACCGGCGACATTCTCGCGCTCACCGCTGCCGCGACCGCGTCACATCAGCGGAGTTTCTCGCCGTTCGGCGCGACCGGGGCGAACGGATGCCGCTGGGTCGCGCCCAGCGGATCAGCTGCTGGGTGGGCGGGGGACGAGCACGGGGGTGTTCTCGACGTAGGCGCGGTAGGCGGCTTCGTCGCCCCACCGCTTCTTGGCGCGGGCTTCCAGCATCGGAATCCCACTCACCCTGGTGAGCAACACGGTCACGAAGATGGGCGAGATGAGGGTGGCCCACCGCCAGCCCGACAGGACCGGGATGGCCAGGATCGCAATTCCGGTCCATAGGGTGATCTCGCCGAAGTAATTCGGGTGACGCGACCACGCCCAGAGGCCGGTGGTGATGAACCTGCCCTCATTGGCGGGATCGGCCTTGAAGGCGGACTTCTGCTGGTCGGCCACGACTTCGGTGGCGAATCCGGCGACCCAGACCGCGATACCGATGATGCCGAGGAGTCCGAGCGGTTCGCGTTCGGTACTCGTGATGATCGCCAGGGCGGCGGCGACCGTGAGCAACACCCAGAGTCCTTGGATCGTCCACGCCATCAAGAAGCGCAGGGAGTTCTGCTTGATCTCGTCGAACCGCCCGTCCTTTCCCGACTTTCGGATTCGGCGGAACAGGAACGTCCCCAGTCGGAGTGCCCACACGACGACCATCCCGCCGACGATCCAGGCACGCTGATCCAACGCATCGCTCAGAGCCAGCGCCACGAGGACGACCGTGATATACGTGGCGCTGCCGGTCAGGTCGTAGTAGTGCTCCGTCTTGGCGGCGTTCGAGGGGATGAACACCAGCCAGTTGATGGCGAACGCCAGGATGCCGCACAGTGCGAACACGGCCAGCGAACCGACCAGTTGGCTGCCGTCGCTTCCTGCCCAGATGATGAGGGCGCCGATCGTGATACTGGCGACGATGCCGATGAGCGATCTGCGTGTCTGGTCTTCTTCCATGGCCGCGACCCTAGGCGCCAAAATCCGTGCGGGTGGTGAGACGGCCGATCGATCGTCTACTGCGGTGGCTGCCGCAGATAGCGTTGGGCGCCGTCGACGGCCCGCTGGGCCTGACGTTGGAAGACGGCCTGCATGATGCGGGTCGCCCACCGCAGCCAGATGGGAACGGTCGTCTCATTGCGAAACGTGATCCGCGTCCCCTCGTCGTGCGGTTCGAAGCTCAACGAGTCGACCGACCAGAACGGACCGATCGAACCCTCGTACTCGACGAATCGGCCCGGTTCGACGCGGACCAACTCGGATCGCGCCGTCATCCGGACGGGTCCGTTGGCGACCGTCGACCGGTACGTGGAGCCCACGGCGAGGTGCTCGCCGTCGATGCGTTCCGAGTCGTCTACGTTCGGATTCCATCGGTCGAGCTGCGCCATGTCGGCCAACCGACCGTAGGCGGCCTTCGGCGGTAGGTCGACGTCGAGCTCTCCCAA
>JBFKPQ010000208.1:0-4007 GCA_041628225.1 Acidimicrobiia bacterium
CCTTGACGACCTTGGCGACGCGGTTGATCTCGACGACGCGCTCGTCGTACTGCGAATCTTGGTTGCCTCGCTGCTGACGAGCCATCAGAACTCCAATCCGGCTTCGCGGGCCTTGTCGGCCAGCGCTTTGATGCGACCGTGATAGGCGAACCCACCCCGGTCGAAGACGACTTTCGAAACGCCGGCTTCCTTGGCACGCTCTGCGACGAGGGAACCGACTTCGCCGGCGGTCTCGACGCTGAGTGTCTTGGTGCGCAGGTCTTTTTCCTGCGACGACGCGGCCGCCAGGGTGCGGCCCTCGATGTCGTCGATGACCTGTGCGTAGATGTAACGATTGCTTCGGAAGACGGCGAGCCGGGGCCGGTCGGTCGTGCCGCGCAGGTTCTTGCGAACCCGCTGATGCCGCCGGACGCGGGCTGCCGTACGTGACTTGCTCATCGTGCGACTCCTGCCTTGCCGGCCTTGCGCCGGACGTATTCGTCGACGTAGCGGATGCCTTTGCCCTTGTAGGGCTCGGGCGGCCGAACGTCGCGGATGTCGGCGGCCACTTGACCAACCAATTCCTTGTCGATGCCCGACACCGAGATCTTCGTCGGCTCGGGCACCTCGATCGTGATGCCGTCGGGGGCGTCCATCAACACCGGGTGGCTGTAGCCGACCTGGAGCTCCAGGCTGGAACCCTTCATGGCGGCGCGGTAGCCGACACCGACGATCGACAGGTCCTTGCGGAACCCTTCCGACACGCCGACGACCATGTTGTTGATCAACGCTCGGACCAGTCCATGCTGGCTGCGCGACTCACGTTCGTCGTCGTCGCGCGTCACGACGATCTGACCGTCCTCCTGAGACACCTTCACGCGCTCCGAGAACGTGCGCTCCAGGGACCCCTTCGAGCCCTTGACGGTGACGGTTTGTCCCTTGATGTTCACCTCGACGCCGGACGGCAGCGCGATGGGGGCCTTGCCGATACGGCTCATCACCACACCTCGCAGATGATCTCGCCGCCGAGCTTGCGACGTCGAGCTTCACGATCGGGGAGCAGACCCTGAGACGTCGACACGACGACCACGCCGAGGCCACCCTGCGAGCGAGGCAGGTCGGTGGACGACGAGTAGATGCGTTTGCCGGGCTTCGAGACCCGCTTGATGCCCTGAATGACTCGTTGCCGGCCTTTGCCGTAACGCAGGGTGACCGTCAGCTCGCGGCCGGGACCGCTGGGCTCCACGGAATAGCCGTCGAGATAGCCTTCGGACACGAGGATCTCGGCGATCCCCTCCTTGAGCTTCGATGACGGCATCCTGGTGGTTTCCTGGAACACCGCGTTGGCGTTGCGGATCCGCGTCAACATGTCCGAAATCGGATCGGTCATCATGACTACCACGACGCCTTTCTCACTCCGGGCAGCTCCCCACGGAGCGCCAGTTCACGTACACACAGACGGCACATGCCGAACCGCCGGAGATAGGCGCGTGGACGCCCACACCGCTGGCACCGGTTGTAGGCCCGGGAGCTGAACTTCGGCTTGCGCTTCTGCTTGGCAATCATTGATTTCTTCGCCATGGCTCTCTCCTCAGACCTGGACCGTTTGCTTGCGGAACGGGAAACCGAACGCGTCCAGGAGTGCCTTGGCTTGCTCGTCGGTCGTTGCCGTCGTAACGATGGTGATGTCCATGCCGCGCACGCTGTCGACCTTGTCGTAATCGATCTCCGGGAAGATCAGCTGCTCGGTGACACCAAAGGTGTAGTTGCCGCGGCCGTCGAACGACCGGGGATTCAGGCCACGGAAGTCGCGGATACGGGGAATGGCGACCGCCACGAGACGGTCGAAGAATTCCCACATGCGATCGCCACGCAGCGTGACGGAGGCGCCGATCGCCATGCCGTCGCGCAGCTTGAAGCCGGCGATCGACTTGCGGGACCGATTCACGCGCGGCTTCTGGCCGGCGATGATGGACAGGTCTTCGACGACGGAGTCGATGACCTTCCGATCGGCCACGCCTTCGCCGGCGCCGACGTTCAGCACGATCTTCGACAGTCGCGGCGTCTGCATGACGTTGTCGAGCTCGAGCTGATCGCGCAGCTTGGGGGCGATCTCTGAGTTGTACAGGGCCTTGAGGCGCGGTTCGCTCACAGCTTCCCTCCGCACTTGCGACACACCCGCGTCTTCGTTCCGTCGTCTGCGACCTTCATGCCGATACGAGTCGGCCCACACTTGTCGCACACGATCATCACGTTCGACGCGTCGATCGGCATGTCCTTGTCGATGATGCCGCCGCTGTTGGGGTTCTGCGGGTTGGCGCGCTGGTGGCGCTTCGCCGTGGCGACGTTCTCGACGATGATCTTGTTGTCTCCCGGATAGACGCGGGCGATCTTCGACTCCTTGCCGGCGTCCTTTCCGGTGATGACCTTGACGGTGTCACCCACACGCAAGCGCATTCAGATCACCTCCGGCGCCAGCGACACGATCCGCATGAACCGGGCGTCGCGCAATTCGCGCGCCACCGGGCCGAAGATGCGGGTCCCGCGCGGCTGGCGGTTGTTGTCGATGATGACGCAGGCGTTGTCGTCGAACCGGATGTAGGTCCCGTCCGGCCTGCGGTTCTCCTTGGCGGTACGAACCACGACGGCCCGCACGACCTCGCCCTTCTTCACGTTGGCTCCGGGCAGCGCCTCCTTGACGGTGGCGACGATGATGTCGCCGACCGAGGCGTAGCGTCGCTTCGACCCGCCGAGGACGCGGATGCACAGCACCTCGCGAGCCCCGCTGTTGTCGGCGACGTTGAGCCGGGATTCTTGCTGGATCATCGGGCGCGCTCCACCACTTCGAGCACCCGCCACCGCTTCGACTTGGAGAGCGGCCGGGTCTCGACGATACGGACCGTGTCGCCGACCCGGGCGTCGTTGGCTTCGTCGTGGGCGTGGAACTTCGAGGTCCTGCCGACGACCTTGCCGTACTTGGGGTGCTTCACGGAGCTATCGACCCGCACGGTCACCGTTTTGTCTCGGGCGTCGGAGACCACTACGCCAACGCGCACCTTGCGCTGTCCACGTTCGGTCATCACGCACCTTCCTCTTGTAGGGCAGACCATGCTGCGAGCTCTTGTTCGCGCGCCACCGTGAGGATGCGAGCGATCTCTTTCTTCACCTGGCCCAGCCGCGCGGTGTTGTCGAGCTGGTTCGTGGCGAGCTGGAACCGCAGATTGAACAGTTCCTGCTTCGCCTCGCCCAGCGCTCCGGACAGCTCGGCCGGGGTCATCTCACGAAGTTCTTCGAGGTTCACCCGTCCTCCCGCATGACGAATCGAGTCTTGACGGGCAGTTTGTGCCCGGCTTTGCGCATGGCCTCGCGGGCCAGTTCCTCCGGAACACCGGACAACTCGAACATGACCCGTCCCGGCTTCACGACGGCAACCCAGAACTCCGGGCTCCCCTTGCCGGAACCCATGCGGGTCTCGGCGGGCTTCGCCGTCACCGGCTTGTCGGGAAAGATGTTGATCCACACCTTGCCGCCACGCCGGATCGACCGGGTGATGGCGATACGAGCCGACTCGATCTGCCGGGAGGTGATCCACCCGGCTTCGAGCGCCTGAATCCCGTAGTCGCCGAACGTCACCGACGTGCCGCCCTTGGCAGGGCCACGCCGCTTGCCACGATGGACCTTTCGGTATTTGGTTCGCTTGGGCATCAACATGGGTTATTCCTCTTCCCCATCGGCGGCTTCGACGATGGGTTCTTCGGAAGCGACCTTGATCTCTTCCTCGTATGCCGACTTGGCTTCATCGCCTCGCATGCGACGTGGTGCCGGCTCTTCCGCGCGGCTGCCTTCTTTGCGCTTGCCGCCACCGGCTTCGATGAGGCGCTTGCCGCCGCCCGCTTCGATGAGGCGCGGGACCCGCTCCTCGCCGGCGGCGTGTTCGGCGCGTGACTTGGCCGGGGCGACCCGTCCTTGCCCGCGATTGCCGCTGGCCAGGGCGGCCTCGGCGGCGATCTTTTCGCGCGTTGCCTTCA
>JBFKPQ010000209.1:0-3982 GCA_041628225.1 Acidimicrobiia bacterium
CCACCACCAGCACCGTCGCCAGAGCCGGCCCGCGGAGGGGTACGTCGATGCGGGACAGACCCCAGCCGGCCCCCAGCCAGAGCCATGGCACGGCCGGGCTGAGATAGCGCAGTTCGGCGTGGAGTGTGGTGACGATGGCGAACGCCGTCAGCACACCGATCGCCAAGACCAGCGTCACGTCACGTCGCCGGTCACGTGCCGGCGCCACCAGCGCCAGCGCGATGCCGACGATGAGCACCGCCCCGATGACCGTGGCGATCACCCCGGGAGCCTCCGCTGCCCAGTCGGTCCAGTTGGTGATCGAGGGCCCGCCACCGGCGGCGCTCAACTCGGCCACCTCCACGCCGGGAAGGTCGCCGCCGTCGGTCAGCCACGACGTGTACAGGACGGCGTAGGCGCCGGCACCGCTGAGGATCGCCATGAGCGTGAGGAGAATCCAACTGGTGCGGACAGCCCGCCAACGTGCGGCGAGGATGGCGGCTCCGCCGATGACGAGGGGAAGGGGAGCGCCGAAGCGGATGATGAGGGCGGCGAGCGCCACCGGCACGGCCAGCACGCTCCACCACGCGAAGCGGTCCCCTCGCGATGACCAGAGCAAGAGGCCGAGTGCCAGCAGGCCGACGACCGCACCGGGCACGTCGGGCCACACCTGCGTCGACGACGAAAGCCAAAGGGGAGTGACCGCCAGCCCGGCGGCGCCGATCAGGGCCGGTTTCGAGCCGAGCAGATGCCGGCCGATCGCCCAGGTGAGGACGACCCCGGCGCCGCCGAACGCGGCGACGGCGAGACGCAGGAACGGTTCCGTCGTCCCGATCGACCACACCCACTGCAACAACCACGGCAGGCCAGGGGCGCGGTACGCCACCCAGTAGCTCGCCAGCGGGACGCCGCGGTCGCCGCTGAAGTGGCGGGCGCGCAACGCATAGACCGACTCGTCATGGCCGAAGGGCGCACCGGCACGGATCGCGTAGAGCGTCAGCCCTCCGTAGATGGTCAGGATGATCAGGAGGGTCAGCCATTCCCACCTTGCGACGCGCCCCGTCACGAGATCCCCAGGTAGTGGCGAACGGTGTCGGCGAGTTCCGGAGCTGCCGCGACGAGACCGTCGACGCGCGGGGTCGGCTGGTTGAAGCGGGGTGGTCGCCCGTCGGGGAGGAAAGCGGTACCTCCTGCCGCATGGACGAGCGCAACGCCGGCGGCGATGTCCCACTCGTGCTTGGGGACGAGGGTCCACGTGACAGGATCCAGACCCGCCGCCACACGCCCGAGTTTGTAGGCGACCGACCCCATGGGCCTGATGGCGAACGGCCCGTCTTCGAAGCGGTTCCACTCGCCACGGTCGACCTCGCTCCGGCTCGCGAGGACGACCGGGCGACCGTCGCCGGTGGGGCCGCCTGCGGCTACGCCGTTCAGGAACACGCCGTCGCCGAGTGTGCCGACGATGCGGTGTCCTGCGGCCGGGTTCGAGATGGCACCTGCCACGGCCTCGCCTCCCTCGACCAGGCCGATCGACACACACCACTCCGGGATGCCCATCACGAATTCCTTGGTCCCATCGACCGGGTCGACGACCCAGACCCGGTGGGCGTCCAGCCGTTTCGGATCGTCGGCGGTCTCTTCGGACAGCCACCCGTCTTCGCCGGCCGGGAGAAAGGCGGCGAGCGCCTCGTTGACGGCCAGGTCAGCCTCGGTCACCGGATCGCCGCCCGACTTGCGGACGGCCTCGATCTGGCCTGGGGTGAACGGATCGAGAGCACGCTCGGCCAAGTTCAGGGCTTCGTTGAGGAACTCGATGAGGTTCATGTCATGGCCACAGGACGGGAATGAGGAGGACCGTGCTCACGATCAAGAGGATCGTGATCGGAAGGCCGAGTCGAAGATAGTCGAAGTAGCGGTAGCCACCCGGACCGTAGACCATGGTGTTGGTCTGATACGACACCGGATTGAGCAGCGGTTTTGCCGCGATGACGGCCACGGCGACGGCGAACCCTCGCGGATCAGCCCCGACCGGCTCGGCGGCGGCGATGGCCAGCGGGAACATGAGCAAGGCTGCCGCGTTGGTCGCGATGAGTTCCTTGAGGACGGTGGTGGCGAGCACGATGCCGATCAGCATGCCCGTCGGTGATTGCCCGAACGCCGCGACGCTGAGACGCGCCAGCTCGTCGGCCAGGCCGGAATTCGTGATGGCGTTGGCCACTCCGAACGCCGCCGCGATCGTGACGACCACGTCCATGCCGACCGAGCGGCGTGCTTCGCCGGGCGTCAGGATCCGCGCTCCGACGATGCCGAGCGCGAGCAGCAAGGTGACGGTAACCACCGGGAGCCCGAGCGCCACGCCGAGGGCAATCGCGCCCGCCGCCAGCAACACCAGCCGGAGACCTCGGTTCACGGTCCGAGCCGGCTGGGCCGCCAGCGGAAAGATCAACAAGAAATCGGGTTGGTCGTGCCATCGGTCTCGGAACCCGACATCGGCGACGACGAGTAGGTTGTCGCCGACACGCAGCGGAACCCGCCCGAGTTGTGCATCGAGGCGTTCACCAGCCCGATGAATCGCCAGCACGGCGGCCTGGTACCGCGACCGGAATTCCAGCTGGCGGAGGCTCTTTCCGACCAGACCGGAGTTGGCGCCGATCACCACCTCGAAGTAGGCGACGCGCTCGCTGTCGAGCTTGGTCGCTTGCTTCTCGGCCGGCAGCAGCCCGGGCCGCGAGGCGAGGTCGGCCATGCTGTCGGCCCGGCCCACGAACCGCAGTTGGTCGCCTCCGTGCAGCACGAACGACGGTCCGACGGGTCGTGACTCGTCGTCGCGCATCACCTCGGCCAAGAAGGCGCCCGGAAGGTCGCGCAGCCCGGCTTCGCCGACCGAGCGGTCCGTGATCGGGCCGTCGGGGGCGACTTCGAGCACGATCGAGAAATCGGGGCGCGTGTCGAGATCGCGTGGCGCGGCCCGATCGGGAAGCAGCCGAGGCGCGAGCAAGATGAGCGCAGCCGCGCCGACCGCGGCGTGGACGATGCCCAGCCGACCGATTTCGAAGAAGCCGAACCCCCCAAGGCCGACGCTTTCGAGCAGTCCCGAGACCACGACGTTCGTCGACGTTCCGACCAGCGTCAGGGACCCACCGACGATGGCCGCGAACGACAGTGGCATGAGAAACCGTGATGCCGGCCATCCGCGGCGGCTCGACCACTGCTCGACCGGGGGCGTGAGCATGGCGACGATCGGCGTGTTGTAGAGCAGGCCGGAAGTCAGGGTCGCTGAGGTCACCAGCCGGCCGAGCGCCGAGCGCGCCGTCGTCGTGACACCGAGCGTGGCACGGACGACCGGATCGAGGATGCCGGTCCGCTCGACGGCCCGAGCCACGACGTACAGCGCCGCCACCGAGATCGGCGCCGGGTTCGAGAATCCGGCGAACGCCTGGGCGGGTGTGACGACTTGCGCGGTCAGAACGGCGACCATCGCCCCGGTCATGGCGACCGAGGGTGGGAACCATTCCTTGGCGAGTACCACGATGGTGATGGCCACCACCGCCAGGGTGAACCAGGCCTCTGCAGTCATGATGTCGCCGGACGATCAGCCGTTGCGACGGACCCCGAAGTAGCCCATCTTTTCCAAGTGCAGGATGATCTGGTTGGCGGCCGCATCGGGCGACACCTCGGTGGTGTCGATGACGACGTCGGCATCGGTCGGCTCCTCGTACGGGTCGGAGATTCCGGTGAACTCCTTGATGATCCCCTCGCGCGCCTTGGCGTACAGGCCCTTGCGGTCCCGCTGCTCGCACACCTCCAGTGGCGTGGCCACATGCACGAGGATGTACCCGCCCGCACTCTCGATCAGCTCGCGGTTCTGCTGCCGGACGTGCGCATAGGGAGCGATGGGGGCACAGATGGCGATGCCACCGTTCTTCGTGATCTCCGACGCGACGAAGCCGATTCGGAGGATGTTGAGGTCGCGGTGCTCCTTCGAGAAGCCGAGTTCCGAGGA
>JBFKPQ010000210.1:0-3961 GCA_041628225.1 Acidimicrobiia bacterium
CGACGTTACTACCGCCGATCACAGCCGTGGGGCGAGTGGTCCACTTCCTAATCTGGACGCCATGGATCTCGTCATTCGCGATGCCGCCGAGGCCGACTTCGGGCGTATCAACGATCTGTACAACTGGACGATCGTCGACAACCACGTGTCGTTCGACACCGAGCCCTACGACCTGGCCAAGCGACAGGCATGGTGGGGTGCCCGTGACGACGCACTCTCCTGCCTCGTGGCCGAACTCGACGGCCAGGTGGTCGGCGTGGCGTACTCCAGCTGGTACCGACCGAAGGACGCCTACCGATCGTCGATGGAGACCACGATCGTGGTGGACACCGAGCACCTCCAGAAAGGGATCGGGACGACGCTGCTCGGCGCGTTGGTGGACCGTCTCGCCTCCCAAGGCGTGCACGTGGCGATCGCCATCGTGGCGCTTCCCAACGACGCTTCCGTAGCGCTGCACCATCGTCTCGGGTATCGCACGGTCGGGGTGTTGGAGGAGGTCGGGCAGAAACTCGGCCGCTACTGGGACACCATGCTCCTGGAGAGGCGTCTCAACTGACGGTGACGTTCATGGGCGAACCCGACGATACGACGCTGGTCGAGCGAGCCCAGGTCGGCGACGTGCGGGCCTTCGAAGCGCTCGTCGGTCGCCATAAGGCGGCCGTCGCCGGGGTGGCGGGGTTCGCATCGACGACAGGACGACGCAAGCGGCAAGATCGAAGGATGACTCGGGGCGCTGAGTACGCGTCGATCCAATTCACACCTGCCGAGGATCTATGCGGGCGCCGACTTAGCCGACGTCGTCAGGGCGTAGGTCGGCTCCGGTGACGTAGTTGTAGGCCTCGACCACGAGCCGCACCACCACGTCGACTTCCTCGAGAGTCTCTGGGGTGTAGATCATGACAACGCCATCCCAGAAGTCGTCCCGGTCGACCCATGGGTGCAGTTCACCCCATTTCTTCTCAGCCATTTCTTCGGCCAGGTCAACGGGCATCCACACGTGAAGGCTTCCGTCAGGATGGATGTGGGCGAATTCGCGTCCAGAAAGAAGGATTTCCGGTCGCTCTAGGGCAAGGTCATCAGCCAACCATAGGCCTCGCGTGCCTGCCAACGAGATGACGGTGTCGCGATCTTCGACGCTAGGCAGGGAGAACAACCGGCGACGCATCTCGACGTCGACGTCAGGTACCGGTTCAGCGTCGAGTTGGATGTGCGGAACACTATTCGTGGTTTCCCGACGCGGACCCTCACGGACCGGCAAATCCGTCGCTTCGTCGCTCGCTGCTGGTTCCGGTTCACTTGCCGCCACTGGATCGGCCACTGACGTGGTGGTGAGTGATTCGTCAGATCTGGAGATGGAAGCGTCGTCGGTCGATCCGCCGCCAGTGCAACCCATCACGGCGAGCAGAAGAGCTGCGGAGACCCGTGGCAGCGAAACGCTCATGCCGGCTTCCCAGATGTACGCTCTCTCATGGTCTCCCTTCGCCATGACCCAGTCGATGCGTTCGATCGTGTCAAGGGTAAACCTGAGTCGGTCGTTAACTCGTTCTGCGACGAACCGCCGGATCGCCTTGTATCCGGGACGTCCGCAACGTTTCCCAAGGGACGGTTGAGGTGATCGTGCCTGCCAGCTCGGAAGGCCGAGGGGCCATCCGTGCTCGGTATTGGTTAGAAAACTGATGTGCCGTATGTCCCCGTCGCCGCTGCACCATCGTCTCGGGTATCGCACGGTGGGGGTCCAGGAAGAAGTCGGCGAGAGGCTCGGCCCTATTGGGACACAATGATTCTTGAGAGGCGTCTCAACTGACGGAACCGGACCCGGTCGGGAGGGGTAGGACAGGGTGACGTTCATGGACGAACCCGACGATGCGACGCTGGTCGAGCGAGCCAAGGCCGGCGACGTGCGGGCCTTTGAATCGCTCGTCCGGCGCCACCAGGCGTCCGTGGCCCGGCTGGCCGGGTTCGTGTCGGGTTCGTTCGAGGCGGCCGACGACATCGCCCAGGAGACCTTCGTGAAGGCACATCGATCGCTGCACCGGTTCACACTCGGCCGACCGTTCCGGCCCTGGGTGCTGCGCATTGCCGCCAACACCGCCAAGAACCATCGTCGCTCGTCCGGACGGAAGGCTCGCCTCGCCGTGAAGGTCGGGGCGCTCTCAATCGAGCCGCACCGCGATCCTGCCGAGGAGGCGACCGACCGCGCCACCGTGCGAGCGGCGCTGGAGCGCCTTCCTGCCTCCGACCGGCTCGTCATTGCGCTCCGCTACTTCGATGACCTCTCGGAACGGGACATGTCCGAGGTGCTCGGTGTCCGGACCGGGACGGTCAAGTCGCGTCTGGCCCGATCGATGGCCAGGCTGCGTTCCGAACTGGGAGAAACCGATGCGTGACCTCGAAAGGAAACTCACCGACCTCGGCGCCGATCTGCTTCCCGACATCGACGTGTGGCCGGCCGTGCGGAAGCGTCTCCCGGAGCGACCGGTCCGACGTCGCCGGCTGGTGCCGGCACTCGCCTCGGTGGCGTTGATGCTGGTGGCGCTCTCGTTCGTAGAGCCGGTGCGGTCGACCGTGGCGGCGTGGTTTGGGATCGGCCGCACGACGGTCGAGATCGTCCCCGGCCTCGATCCCGGCCTTCGGACGTCGGTCGTGGGCGAGCCGATCACCGCCGAGCGGGCACTCGAGGCGTTGGGTCGTCAGCCGCGCCTGCCGTCAGATCTCGCCGAGCCAGACGCGTGGTTCGAACGACCCGACGGAACCGTCGTTGCCGTCTGGGCCCCGACCGGCGAGATGCCGGAGATCGGCACGTCGGGCGCGGGTCTCCTGCTGAGCGAGGCGGCGTTGGTCGACGCCGGTCAATCTGTCAAGACGATCGGCCTCATCGATGGGTCCCACTTCACCGAGGTCGGCGACGTGGCCGGTCTGTGGATCGCCGGTCCGCACGTGCTCATCCCGCCATCCGGTGATCCCGAGTCGGTCGGCAACGTGCTCCTCTGGGTGGTGGACGGCATCGAGTTCCGACTCGAGTCTGCCCTGCCGTTGCCGGCCGCTGCGGCGATCGCCGAGTCGGTCTCAGCGCGGTAGGCCTGCCGACAGCAACCGTTCGAATAGGTCTTGTGGGTCGCTGACGTCGATGAGTTCGCCTCCCACCAGTAGTTGGATCGGCGGGTCATACTCTGAGAACAGCTCCCAGACATCCATGGCATGACCGATCGACTGGAGCACGACCTCTCGCTGGAAACCGTCGGCATACATGACGATCGGCTCCGCGGCGTCCGGAACGCCACCTGCGTCGAACACGATGACCGCGGGTCGGTGGTTCGGGGGAGACGTCGACACGATGTCATCGGCGACGGCTACGAATGCCCCGGTGGCCATGATGGTGGTCGCCAAGACGACCGCACGTCTCCAGCCTCTCCAGCCGGCCCGGCCGACCCGGACGGAGGCGGCGATCGCCAGGCCGGTCCACAGGGCGCCGAGAAAGCCCGTACCGAAGAGGCGGGGCACCGGCAGAAACCCGGCCCACCAGGCGATGTCGGCGTGCCCGGCTAACAGGTACGAGACGGCCGCCGCGATGGCATACCCGCGCAGGACCCATCCGGCAGGTCTGAGCTCGCGGGCCAGCGGCGACACGGCGGTCACGGCTCCAGAGAGCACTCGCTTGGCGGTTCTGGTCCAGTTCGTCGGGACGCGTGGTGGCCTGTCGGCCCGCTCCAGCGGGAACCCGGCGGCGGCCCGCAACTCGGCGACGAAGCGCTCGGGCGGGTCGAGGAGATCGGCCGGATCGCCGTCGAGTTCGACGGAGACCTCGGTGACCATCTGCCGTATGTCCGACAGCATGCTCTGGCGTGTCTCGGCGGGGAGATCGGCGAGAAACGGGGCGCATCGGCCGACATAGGCGTCGATGGCCGAGGTCGTGGGGAGCGTGCCGTTCATGCCTTCACCTCTCTCAACAGGAGATCCATGA
>JBFKPQ010000211.1:0-3952 GCA_041628225.1 Acidimicrobiia bacterium
TGGTCACGCTGTGGGGGCTGCGAGTCGCCTATCTCCCCCTCGCGGTGTGGGCTGCCTGGGACCGCTGGCCGAACGGATTCCTCATCGTGGGTCTGGCGGCCGCCATCGCCGGGCTGCTGTGGACCCGTGCCGCGTTCCAGGCGACCCGCGACCTCGAGCCACGTCGCGTGCACGTGAAACCAGTCCTGCCCGAGATGGCTCCTGCCGAGATCCTCGACCATGCCGGCTACGACGAACGAGGCAGGAAACGATCATGAGCCGGTACCCGAACCCGTGGTTCGCCATACCGGTGCTGGCCGGCGCCCTCGTCGGAGGGGGCCTCGGGTGGGCGATCACGACCATCGGTTGCCGGCCGGACAGCTGCATCGGTCTGGCGCTCGGCGTCGGCATCGGGTTCGGACTCGTCTCGGCCGTCGGCGTCGGTGTCGTCGTCGTGCTGGCACTCCGCTCGCTGGCCGAATGGCGAGTCGCCTCGGAGCGCGGCGAAGAGCCACCCGGTCCGGGCTGCGAGGTGCCCTAGGCCGTCAGGGCGCCGAGAAGATGAGCGCCACGTTGTGGCCGCCGAACCCGAACGAGTTCGACATGACGACATCCACGTCGGATTCCCGCGCCTCGTTGGGCACGTAGTCGAGGTCGCACTCAGGATCGGGCGTCTCCAGGTTGATCGTGGGCGGAACCGCGCCGTCCCGGATCGCCAGCAGAGCGAACATCGCCTCCAACGCCCCGGCACCTCCGAGCAGGTGCCCGGTCATGGATTTCGTCGACGAGATCATCGCCGACCGCGCCGCCTCCTCGCCCATCGCCAGCTTGATGGCGGCGGTCTCGGTCGAGTCGTTGGCGGGCGTCGACGTCCCGTGGGCGTTGATGTAATCGATCGCCCCGGGTTCGATTCCGGCATCATCGATGGCCGCGGTCATGGCCGCGGCCGCTCCCGTGCCACCAGGACGCGGCAGGGTCATGTGATAGGCGTCGGCCGACATGCCGTACCCGAGAACCTCGCCGTAGATCGTGGCGCCCCGGGCGACGGCTCGATCGTGCTCTTCGAGGATGAGGGTCGCCGCCCCCTCCCCCATCACGAACCCGTCGCGGTCGGCATCGAACGGTCGGGACGCTTTCGTTGGTTCGTCGTTGCGAGTGCTGAGCGCACGCGACTGGTTGAACGATCCGATGGCGAATTCGCAGACGACGGCTTCGCTGCCGCCCGCCACCATCACGTCGGCAGCCCCGCGCCGGATGATCTCGGCGGCGTCGCCGATGGCGTTGGCCGAGGCGGCACAGGCGGTGACGGTGCAGTTGGTCGGCCCGAACAGATTGTGCCGCATGGAGGCGAGCCCGGCGCCCATGTTGGAGATCAGCTTGGGAATGGTGTACGGGTTGATGCGGTCGGGTCCGCGATCGCGCAAGGTGTCGAGCCCCTCGATGAACGACAACATGCCACCGATTCCGGCGCCGATCACGACTCCGGCGCGCCGGGCGTCCGGGTCGTCCTCGTGATAGGTGATGCCGGCGTCGGCCATCGCCTGATCCACCGATACGAGAAACAGCTGCGAGAAGCGGTCCATTTGCCGCGCTTCACGTTTGCCGAAGACCTCTTCGGCATCGAAGTCCCGCACTTCGGCGGCGATGTGTGTCTTGATCCGCGACGGATCGAACTGGGTGATCGGACCCACCCCCGACGTGCCGGCGAGTGCCGCCTTCCATGTCGAGTCGACGTCGTGACCCAGGGGGTTGATCGTCCCGAGGCCCGTCACCACGACCCTCCGGTCGGACATACTCAGCCTTTCAGCTTGGCTTCGACGAGGTCGACGGCCTGTCCAACGGTGCCGATATTCTCGGCTTCCTCATCCGGGATCGAGACGCCGAACTCGTCTTCCAGAGCCATGAGCAACTCGACGACACCCAGCGAATCCACCTCGAGGTCTTCCTCGAAGCGCGCACCGGCACTGATCTTCGTGGCATCGAGGCCCAGTTCCGACACCAGCAGGCCGTTGAGCCGCTGTTCGATCTCAGCACGTTCCATGGTGTTGCTTCCTCTCCTAGAGAACCATCACAGCGCCAGCCCGCCATCGACGGCCAACACCTGGCCGGTGATGTACGAAGCACCGTCTGACGCAAGATAGTCAACGGCGCTGGCGACTTCTTCGGGGTGTCCGAGACGGCCGAGAGACGCCGATGCGCTCGCCGACGACTTGGCGTCATCGCCGAGCACGTCCGTCATGTCCGTCTCGATGAACCCGGGCGCCACCACGTTGGCGGTGATGCCGCGGGATCCGACCTCCTTGGCGACCGACTTCGTGAATCCGATGATGCCTGCCTTGGAGGCGGCGTAGTTGGCCTGGCCGGGGTTGCCGGCGATGCCGGACACCGACGACAGCGAGATGATGCGCCCCCAGCGGGCTCGGATCATGCCCTTCATGGCTCGTTTCGTGCACAAGTACACGGAACTGAGATTCACCGTGACGACGTCGTTCCAATCTTCTTCGGCCATGCGCAGCAGCAGGCCGTCGCGCGTGATGCCGGCGTTGTTGACGAGGATCTCCACGGCTCCCAATTGCTCCTCGGCTTCGGCAAAGACCCGCTCCACGTCGGCGGGGTTCGACACGTCGCCCTGAATGGCGACCGCCGTGCCGCCGGCGGAGGCGATCTCGGCGACCACCGCCTCGGCGGCGTCGGACCGGCTGGCGTAGTTGACCACCACCCGATGACCCGACGCGGCGAGCGCCAGGCAGATGGCGCGGCCGATACCGCGCGATCCTCCGGTGACGAGCGCCACCCGGCTCACTCGGGCATCTCCGGTCGGCCGTAGAACTCGAGGTTGGCTTCGATGATCTCCATCGCCGTTCGGCCGGGAGGAAACTCGTCGTCGACGGAACCCACCGGTTCGGTGCGGTCACCCCACCGGAACGCGGCGGCCGCCCATGTGAGGCCGCCCCCGAAGGCGGCAAACACCAGATTGGCGCCGGGTCGAATCCGTCCTTCTTCGAGCGCCTCGGTGAGCGCGATCGGAATGGTGGCCGCCGAAGTGTTGCCATACGAGGCGATGTTGACGAACACCTTGGCGGGGTCGAGCTTGAGGCGCCGGGCCGTGGCGTCGATGATACGGACGTTGGCCTGATGGGGCACCAAGAGATCGACGTCGTCGAGCGTGAGACCAGCTTCCTCGATGACCCGGGCAGAGGCTTCGCCCATCATGGTCACGGCCTGTCGGAAGACTTCGGCACCCTCCATCCGGACCCCCATGATGGACGGATCGGCCGGCCCCACGTCACCAACCGTGCCCCGACCGGGGGTACACAGGAGTTCGGCTCCCTCGCCGGCCATGCCCAACTCGGAGGCCAGCAAGCCGACGGGCTGGTCGGCGTCGTGGGCTTCCAGGACGACGGCGCCAGCCCCGTCGCCGAACAAGACGCTGGTCGAACGGTCGGTGAAGTCCATGAACGTGTGCAGCTTCTCCGAACCGATCACGAGCACCACGTCGTTGGTCCCACTCCGCACCATGTTGTCGGCGACGACGAGCGAATACACGAATCCGCTGCAGGCCGCGTTGAGGTCGAACGCGGCCGCTCTCGTCGCTCCCAGCTTGGCCTGGACGGCGGCGGCCGCCGACGGAATCAGGGTGTCGGGCGAACAGGTCGCCAGCACGATGAGATCGACGTCTGCGGCGGTGCGGCCGGCGGCCGCCAGGGCACGCTTTCCGGCCAGGACGGCCATGTCTGACGTCTCGACGTCGGCCATGCGCCGCTCCTTGATACCCGACCGCGTGCTGATCCATTCGTCCGACGTGTCCATGAAGGTCTCGAGGTCGGCGTTGGACAGGACCGCAGGCGGCAGCGCCTTACCCCAACCGGTGATGGTTGCCTGCCGCATGGGTTGCTCCTCCTCCAATGGCGCCATGTTAGGCAGACACGGCTTCGGCGACCGGGCTGATCGAGGTGAGGTCGTCGACCACGAA
>JBFKPQ010000212.1:0-3923 GCA_041628225.1 Acidimicrobiia bacterium
CCCGGGGGAGTTTGCTTCGCAAACTTCCGACGCACACGGCCCGGAGGGCCGAGTACGCAGCTACTTCTTCGTCGTCTTGCGGGCCGCGGCGGCGCGGGCCGTATTCTTCTTGGTGGATTCGGTCTTCTGCGCGACGTAGTTGGCGCCGCGATAGGTCTTGCCTGCCCGGCTCTGCTTGGTGCCGGCATGCTCTTGATGGATCTTCGTGGCCTTGACCTTGTGAGAACGGTTCACCGATGACTCCTGTGTTGGGCCGGGCGTAGCCGCCCGCATCGCGCCCACCTGGCGGACGAGCTATCAGACCCCGATCGGCGAGAAACGTTTCCGACTTCTTGCGTCTTTTTTCGCGACCTCGCCCGTCCGCTTGCGGCGTAGGGTGTGGGCCATGGATCAGCTCGCATACCAGTCCGGCTTCGGCAACGAGTTCGCCTCCGAGGCCGAGGCGGGTGCCCTCCCGATCGGCCAGAACAACCCGCAGAAGCCACCGCTCGGGCTCTACACCGAGCAGCTGAGTGGCACCGCCTTCACGGCTCCGAACACCGAGAACCGGCGCACGTGGTTCTATCGGATCCGCCCGTCCGTCCGCCATGCTTGGCGGTTCCGCGAGGTGGAACGTCACCACATCCGGACGGCTCCCAATCGGGAGACCGATCCTCCGATCGGCCAGCTCCGGTGGAACCCGCCCCCGTTTCCCGACGAGGAGACGGACTTTCTCACAGGTCTGCGCACGGTGTGCACCAACGGCGACGCCCATCTCCAGGTCGGCATGGCTGCGCACCTGTACCTCGCGTCGGAATCGATGGGCAACCGATACCTGTACGACGCCGACGGTGAGCTGCTCATCGTCCCCCAGGAGGGCCGGTTGCGTGTCTCGACCGAGTGCGGCGTGTTGGAGGTCGGCCCCGGCGAGATCTGTCTGATCCCGCGCGCTCTGGTGTTCAAGGTAGATCTCCTCGATGGTCGGGCGCGCGGCTACGTGGCCGAGAATTACGGGCGGTATCTCGAGATCCCCGAGCGCGGTCCGATCGGGGCCAACGGTCTCGCCAACCCGCGCGATTTCCTCGCCCCGGTCGCCGCCTACGCCGACGTCGAGGAGCCCGGCGAGCTGTTCGTGAAGTTCGACGGCCGGCTGTTCTCGGTCGAACTCGACTACTCACCGCTCGACGTGGTTGGTTGGCACGGAAACCACGTCCCCTACAAGTACGACTTGCGGAACTTCAACGTGATGGGGTCGATCAGCTTCGATCATCCGGACCCGTCGATCTTTACCGTGCTGACCGCGGCTTCCGACCGGTCGGGCACTGCGAATCTGGATTTCGTGCTGTTCACGGACCGATGGCTGGTGGGCGAGCACACGTTTCGGCCGCCCTGGTATCACAAGAACATCATGTCCGAGTTCATGGGCATCCTCTACGGCACTTACGACGCCAAAGAAGAGGGATTCGAGCCGGGCGGAATGAGCCTTCACAACATGTACTTCCCGCACGGACCCGACCATGACGCCTGGATGAAGGCGACGACGTCGGATCTGGCTCCTGAGAAGCTCGCCGACACGATGGCGTTCATGTTCGAGACCCGCTATCCGCTCATCCCGACGGACTACGCCTCGTCGATTCCGGCGCTCCAGGACGACTACCCGAGCGTGTGGCACGCTCTGGAACGCCACTTCGAGCCGCCGCGGCCGTAGGCGGCTTCCCGCAGCAGCCCCGGTCGACGACCGTGCCTTGGCAGTCGAACATGAGTCCCCGAAAGAGGGCATCGACCCGACATCGGCGGCTACGCCAACCCTTCCGAAATCTCGCGAAGCACACACACAGAGCCGTCGCGAGCACATAGGATCACGCGAAGCATGGGTGCGGCCGTTGTCGTTCTCAACATCCTGAACGCCCTCCTGTTCGCGTCACTCGGCGTGTGGTTGAGGAAGCGGCTCGGTTCGGAACCAGGGAGCACGGCTCGGTTCGTCGTGAGCCTCGGTGGACTCACGTTCGGAGCGCTCACCGTGGGCGCGATCGGCCGGGCTCTGACGAGATCGGTCGAGGTGGGTTGGTTGCCCGCCAACGACCCACGCGAGTTCATCGACGGACTCCAGATCACCGTGAGTGGCGTGCTCTTCGCTGCCGGCATGGCGGCGGCCTACCTCCTGCCTCGGCGTATCGTCCAGTTGTCGAATCTCGTGACGACGGTCGATGTGGTGAGGAGCCGAACCGCGTCGATCCCGCCGCACGAGTGGAAGCTGACGCCTCGGCAAAAGGAAGTGCTGCGCACCATCATCGCGGGGCACGTGACGGACGAGGAGATCGCGGCGGATCTCTTCATCTCGAAGAACACCGCTCACACCCACGTCAACGATCTACTGCGCAAAACGGGCTTGACGTCCCGTCGGGACCTGGCGCTGCTGGCACCGTTCGTTTCGGACCCCTGATCACCCGCGCGGGTGAGGCCATTTCACCCCCTCGAACCATGGACACGATCGCGGTTCGTGGTGACGATCACCTCGTCATATCCACACGACGTGGAGGAGAGGGGCAATGGGAGAACACACTCGTTTGGCACGCCGTCGCGGCGTCCTCCATCGGATTCGGCCCACCGACGTCCGATCGGCCATCGTCTGGCTGGCAATCGCCACACTCATGGTGCTCGGCGCCACGACGGCGTATGCGGCGCACACGTTGAACCTGTTCGAACTGGACGGCAACACCGCGAATGGTGTCGCTCCCGGCGAGGACTGGGACAGCGTCTACGCGTCCAGCAACAACACGGACCGCATCTTCATCACGGACGCCTCCGGGCGGTTCGACGACGCCTACACCGGCGGCGGATCGAAGGACATCAACGACATCCCGAGCTGGCTGCATTCGCAGGGCGGCGTCCCGGACAAGGACGATCTACTCCATGCTTTCGCAGTCGCCTATCCGAGTCCGACGAGCCCCGGTCGCCAGGCCATCTACTTCGGGGCGGACCGCTTCGCGCAGAACGGTGCTTCGGAGATCGGGTTCTGGTTCTTCCAGCAGGACGTGGGTCTCAATGCCGACGGCACGTTCGAAGGCGTCCACACCGTCGGCGACATTCTCGTGCTGGCCAACTTCACGACCGGTGGCAAAGTCAACCAGGTCGACATCTACCGGTGGGTAGGCGGCGCCGACCCTCTGGCGCTCGTGGCGGAACGAACGGACTGCGCCGAGACGGCGGGAGAGGTCGGCGGCTGCGGCATCGTCAACAGCGCCCCGATCACGCCCGCCTGGCCGTACACCCCCAAACAAGGACCCGCCGGACAGATTCCCGCGGGTGGGCTGTTCGAGGGTGGCATCGATCCGGCGGGGTTGGGCCTGGCGCAACGATGCTTCAGTTCGTTCATGGCCACCACCCGCACGTCGCACGAAACGAACTCGCAGTTGAAGGATTTCGCTCTCGGCAACTTCGACACGTGCTCGTCGATCACCGTCGAGAAGCAGACGGACCCAGATGGTGCAGCCGGCAACTTCGGCTTCACGCTGTCGCCGGATCCGAATTCGGTGGGGACCCGCACGCTGTCGGACAACGGCTCTTACAAGTTCGATCGCCTGTCGGGCGGGACCTACGAGCTCTCGGAGAGCTCGCTGCCGGCCGGGTGGGACCTGACGAACATCTCCTGTGACGGAGGGTCGCCCAGCTACAACCTGAGCACGCGGAAGGTCACGCTCACCCTCGTGGGCATCCAGAACGTCAAGTGCACGTTCACCAATACGCAACGCGGGCAGATCACGGTCGAAAAGGTCACCAACCCGGCCAGCACGCAGCTGTTTTCGTTCGCACCGAGCTGGACACCGACCTTCTCGCTGAGCAACGGACAATCGAACACGTCGAACCCGCTCGTCCCGGGTACGTACTCGGTGTCCGAAACCGTCCCAACCGGATGGGACCTCACCAGCGCAACATGTGACGAC